>JBPCMA010000111.1:0-22296 GCA_051002715.1 Caulobacteraceae bacterium | reverse complement strand
CTGCCGGCGCATCGGCTGCGTGGGCGTCGTCGATTTTCAAGCCAAGGTTCCAGGCGTCCCCTTCCACCGGGAGCTGAACGCTCCCTGGCCGGACGGCAAGCCCCCGGCGCGGGGCCGCTGAACGGCGGCGGCCGGCGCGGCGCTGGGGCCACACGGCGCGCACGGGGCCGAGCCTCCAAAAACGCTATGCCGGACGGACGAAGGGCGCATCGGGGGTTGGCAATCGTCGGGGAGGGGGGCCGGCCCCCCCCGCGGGGAGCGTCGCCAAGCCGGAGGGTCCCGTCAGAGCGCGAGCCGGTCGGCGGCGGAGGGTGGCGGGGGCCACACGCGCGCGGGGAAAATGCCCTCAACCCGGTTCCCGGCGGTTCCCAGCTCGGCGTGGCCAGCCGGGAACCGCCGCCGGACGAATAAATACCCTATTTTTAAGGGCTTAAGAGAGAGATTCCCGGCATTCCCGGCGGTTCCCGCCAATTGTTTCGGATTTTCAGCGGCGGTGAGGCTGGCGAAGCGGTGAGGTCCGGCGGAACCGAGGCCAGGGAGCGGCCGATCCCAGGCCCACCGATCAGCGGAGCCCACCTGGACGAGACCGGCGCGCGCGTGTGGCCCCTCGCGCCGCCCGCCGCGCCGCCGCCGCCTCGCAGAGCGGTCGCCGGCACGTGCCAGCATGTCGGACAGGGGCGAAGGCGAAAGACCATCGGCCGGCCGGGCGGCCACCAAGCCCGGCCACCCTGGCGGAGCCGGCGCGCGCCTGTGGCCCCCCGACCTGACGGCGGCGCCGCGAGGCGGCCGAGTCGGGAAAAGGGCTGGCTATTTTTGAGCCGACCGCTTCCCTATTGCTTCCCTGACCTCGTTTGCGCCGCCTCTTCCCTACTAACTTGTTGAAATGGTGGAGCTAAGCGGAGTCGAACCGCTGACCTCTTGAATGCCATTCAAGCGCTCTACCAGCTGAGCTATAGCCCCGGAGTTGTCCGCCGGATGTCGCCGGGCGCGAGGCGGCGGAACCTAGTGCGCCGCCCCCCCGCGATCAAGAGCCCGTGGGAGCGTCCGATCAGCGATCCTCCCGCCGCTTTTCGCCGGGAAGGCCGTCGATCTCGTTCTCGGGGAAGGTGTCGTCCTCGTCCTCGATGAACGGCACCTCGTCGTCCTCGGCCTCCTCAAGATCGTCTTCCTCGGCGAATTCGACGCCGATGCCCTCGCTGGGCGGCGGGGCGGCGGCGTCCGGCTCGCCCTCGTCATCGTCGGCGCTCAGCGGCGGATCACCGACCACCGCGTCCAGTTCCGGCGCCTCGTCCGGCTCGGCCTCGAAGCCATCCCCGGCGTCGGCGACGGGCGCCGCCGCTTCCGGCTCGGCCTCCTCCTCCGGCGCGACTGCGCGCACCCGGACGCGGCGATTGCGCAAGGCTTCCTCGGGATCGAACTCGGCGCCGCACTTGGGGCAGGCCGCCGGGCGGCGGCCCAGGTCGTAGAATTTGATCGAACAGGATGGGCAGATCTGTTTTGCGCCCAGTTCGGGATTGGCCAATGCGGCGACCTTCAGGCTGGTTTGAAGCGGCGGCTCCCTTGCCATGGCGCAGGGCCACTGTCAAAACCAATCCCCACCCCTTCAAGGGCGCCCCGATGAAGCCCGACAGATCGCCGGCGCGGGCCCAGACGATCGCCCGCCCTGGCCGGCCCCTGCGAGGGGCGGCGCGGGCGCCAGGCGACAAGTCGATCTCGCATCGCGCCCTTATTCTGGGCGCCTTGGCGCGCGGCGTCACCGAGATCGAGGGCCTGCTGGAAGGCGACGATGTGGCGCGCACCGCAGCGGCCCTGCGCGCCTTCGGGGTGGCGGTGGAGTGGGCCGGCGAAGGCCGCTGGCGGGTCCCTGGGCGGGGCGCCCTGGCCGAACCGGACGCGGTCATCGATTGCGGCAACGCCGGCACCGCCGCGCGCCTCATGCTGGGCGCGGCGGCCGGGTTTCCGCTGGCCGCCAGCTTCACCGGCGACGCCTCTTTGAAGCGCCGGCCGATGGACCGCGTTCTCGAGCCGCTCGGCCGCATGGGGACGCGGTGGATCTGCCGATCCGAGGGGCGCCTGCCGCTGACGTTGCGGGGAGGGGGGCTCAAGGCGATCGATTGGCGCCTGACCCATCCCTCGGCCCAGGCGAAGTCGGCGGTGCTCCTGGCCGGTCTGAACGCGGCCGGCGAGACGAAGGTCGTCGAGTCGACCCCGACCCGCGACCACACCGAGCGACTGCTGAGCGTCTTCGGCGCGCGGGTGAACGTCGAGGATGGGCCGGGCGGTCGGGTCATCGCCCTGGCCGGCGGCCAGCGCCTCGCCGGCGCGCGCGTCGCCGTGCCAGGCGACCCGTCTTCGGCCGCCTTTCCCCTGGTGGCGGCGTTGATCGCGCCGGGCTCGGCGGTGACCCTGAAGGGCGTCCTCATCAACCCCCTGCGCGCCGGCCTGTTCGAAACCCTGGGCGAAATGGGCGCGGATCTAGTCATCGACAATCTCCGCGAGGAAAGCGGTGAGAGCGTGGGCGACATCACCGCCCGCCACTCTCACCTGACCGGCGTCACCGTGCCGGCGGGGCGGGCCGCCTCGATGATTGACGAATACCCGATCCTCGCCGTCGCCGCCGCCTTCGCCCATGGCCCCACGGTGATGCGCGGGGTGGGCGAACTGCGGGTCAAGGAAAGCGACCGCATCGCCGCCATGGCCGGCGCGCTTCGCGCCTGCGGGGTCGGCGTCGAAGAGGAGGCCGAGGGGTTGATCGTCGGTGGGTCGGCGGGGGCGCCCCCAGAAGGGGGGACGGCGGTGCGCACCCTGGGCGACCACCGCATCGCCATGAGCTGCCTGGTGCTGGGGCTCGCCGCCCGCCGGCCGGTGGCGGTGGACCAGGGGTGGATGATCGCCACCAGCTTCCCCGGTTTCGCGGCGCTGATGGCAGGGCTGGGCGCGGACATCGAGGTCGAGGCGGGGCCGCCCTGAAATGGCGTTCGTGATCGCCATCGACGGGCCGGCCGCCTCCGGCAAGGGAGTCATCTCGGTGCGCCTGGGGGCGGCGTTTAGCCTGCCGGTGCTCGATACCGGCCTGCTCTACCGCGCCGTGGGCCACGCAGTGTCGCGAGCGGGTGGCGATCTCGACGACGCGGCGGCCTGCGCCCGCGCGGCGCGAAGGCTGGACGTGGCCGGCCTTGGCGATCCAACCTTGCGAAGCGGCGAGGCGGGCGAGGCGGCCAGCCGGGTCGCCGTTCATCCACCGGTCCGCCGCGCCCTGCTCGCTTTCCAACGAGCCTTCGCCCGGCGGGCGCCAGGCGCGGTGCTCGACGGGCGCGACATCGGCGCCGTGGTCTTTCCCCAAGCCCAGGCCAAGTTCTTCGTCACCGCCTCGCTGGAGGCGCGGGCGCGGCGGCGCTGGCGGCAGCTTTCCGGCGAGGATCCGGCCGTCGCCTACCCCGACGTCCTGGCCGACATCCGCAGGCGCGACGCGCGCGACGCGGCGCGCGACGTCGCCCCGATGAGGCCCTGCCCCGACGCCGCCTTGCTGGACACCACCGATCTCGATATAGACGAGGCCTTCGATGCGGCCCGCCGCATCGTCGAGGCGGCGCGCGGCCGATGGGAGCAATCCTGAACGGCCAATCCCATCGCGCCTTTCTCGTCGGCCGCGGGCGCCCGAGAAAATCTTCCTTTTCAACCGACGCCCCAGGCGCGCCCGCGCGCGGATCGTTTCCTCAAGACCACGGACGGCAAGAAAAATCGATGGCTGACGACATGAGCATGAACCCCTCGCGAGACGACTTCGAGGCCCTTCTCGACGAGAGCATGGGCGGGCGCGATTTCGCCGAGGGCGCCGTGGTCAAGGGCCTGGTGGCGGCGATCGAAAAGGACTTCGCCATCATCGACGTCGGCCTCAAGACAGAGGGGCGCATCGCGGTCAAGGAATTCGGCGTCGACGAGGCCGGCAAGCCGACCCTGAAGGTGGGCGACACCGTCGAGGTCTTCCTCGAGCGTATCGAAAACGCCCTGGGCGAAGCGGTGATCAGCCGCGACAAGGCCCGCCGCGAGGAGGCCTGGACGCGCCTCGAGGGGGTGTTCGCAAAGAACGAGCCGGTGATGGGTTCCATCGTCGGCCGGGTGAAAGGCGGCTTCACCGTCGATCTGGGCGGCGCCTCGGCCTTCCTGCCGGGCTCGCAGGTGGACATCCGCCCGGTGCGCGACGTGGGCCCCCTGATGGGCAAGGAGCAACCCTTCGCCATCCTCAAGATGGACCGCCCGCGCGGCAACATCGTGGTGTCCCGCCGGGCCATCCTCGAGGAGGCCCGCGCCGAGCAACGCACCGAACTGGTCAGCCAGCTTCTCGAAGGCGAGGTGCGCGAGGGCGTGGTCAAGAACATCACCGACTACGGCGCCTTCGTCGATCTGGGCGGCATCGACGGCCTCCTGCATGTCACCGACATGAGCTGGAAGCGCGTCTCCCATCCCAGCCAGGTTCTGGCGGTGGGCGATACGGTCAAGGTGCAGATCGTCAAGATCAACCCGGAGACCCAGCGCATCAGCCTGGGCATGAAGCAGCTCCAGTCCGACCCTTGGGACGGAGTGGAGGCCAAGTATCCGGCCGGCGCGAAATTTACTGGCCGGATCACCAACATCACCGATTACGGCGCCTTCGTGGAGCTGGAGCCGGGTGTCGAGGGCTTGGTCCACGTCTCCGAGATGAGCTGGACCAAGAAGAATGTCCATCCCGGCAAGATCGTCTCCACCTCGCAGGAGGTGGAGGTGGTGGTGCTGGACGTTGACGCGGCCAAGCGGCGGGTGAGCCTGGGCCTCAAACAGGCGATGGACAACCCGTGGGAGCAGTTCGTCGAACGGCATCCGGTGGGGTCCACCGTCGAGGGTGAGGTCAAGAACGCCACCGAATTTGGCCTTTTCATCGGCCTCGATAGCGATATCGACGGCATGGTTCACCTCTCCGACATCGACTGGAACGCCACCGGCGAAGAGGCCATGAGCCGCTACGAGAAGGGCGAAACGGTCAAGGCCAAGGTTCTGGACGTCGATGTCGAAAAGGAACGCATCAGCCTGGGCATCAAGCAGCTGGCCGGTGACCCGATGGTCGGCGATTCGTTCCGCAAGGGCCAGACGGTCACCATCACGGTCATCGAGGTGACCAGCGGCGGGCTTGAGGTGAAGTTCGGCGACGAGGCGGCCCCGATGACCGCCTTCATCCGCAAGTCCGACCTGTCGCGCGACCGCTCCGAGCAGCGGCCAGAGCGCTTCGCCGCCGGCGACCGGCTGGACGCCCAGATCACCAACATCGACAAGGCCGCCCGCCGGGTCTCCCTGTCGGTCAAGGCGCTGGAAATGGCCGAGGACAAGCAGGCGGTCGAAAAGTTCGGCTCCTCCGACAGCGGCGCGTCCCTGGGCGACATCCTGGGCGCGGCGCTGCGGGAGAAGGCGGGGAGCAAGGAATAGCGCGCCAGCGAGGCCGCGAGCCCTTGATCGGCGGTCGCGGGTTGGGCAAGAGTCTTTCAAGGATGGGGGAGGGACTCGCATGATCAAGTCGGAACTGATCGCGGCGCTGGCGGCGGAAAATCCCCATCTCACCCAACGGGATGTCGAGCGGGTGGTCGGCGTCGTCTTCGAGCGCATGATCGACGCCCTCGAAGGCGGCGGCCGAGTGGAGCTGCGCGGCTTTGGGGCTTTTTCGGTCCGCTCGCGGCCCGCCCGGGCCGGCCGCAACCCGCGCACCGGCGAGGCGGTGGACGTTCCCGGCAAGCATGTGCCCTTCTTCAAGAGCGGCAAGGAGCTGCGGGCGCGGCTGAACGCGGGCTAGGGCGGCGGTGACGCTCGCCAAGATCTGCGGGCTCTCGACGCCTGACGCCGTCGCCGCCGCGCTGGCCGGCGGGGCGGCGTGGCTGGGTTTCGTCTTCTTCGCGGCCAGCCCGCGCGATGTCGCGCCGCAGGCGGCGGCCCGCTTGGCCGCGCCGGCCCGCGGTCGCGCCGGGATCGTCGCGGTCACCGTCGATCCGGATGACGCCCTGATCGACCGCTTGATGGCCGCCTTGCGACCCGATCTGATCCAGCTTCACGGGCGCGAGAGCCCGGCTCGGGCGATGCAGATCGCGGCGAGGGCCGGGGTGGGAGTCATCAAGGCGCTGGCGGTCTCGGAGGCGGCCGATCTCGCCGCGGCTGACGACTACGAGAGCGTGGCCGCGCATCTGATGTTCGACGCCGCCGCGCCGACAGCTTCGGCGCGGCCGGGCGGCACTGGCGCGGCCTTCGATGCCGCTCTCCTGGCGGGGCGCCGGTTCGCCCGCCCGTGGTTCCTGGCCGGCGGTCTCGATCCATGGAACGTGGCCGACGCGATCGGCCGATCGGGCGCGACGATGGTGGACGTTTCCTCTGGCGTGGAGCGCGGGCCGGGCCTAAAGGACCCCGCTCTGATTACAGCCTTCCTCGAGGCGGTTCGCCGCGCCTGAAAAGCTCCCGCGTCCCCAAGAGATCTTGCCGCCGCGCCCGTGACCCGTCCCGCTCCGCCCGCCAACGACTACGCCGCCTTTCCCGACGCCTCCGGCCGGTTCGGCGCCTATGGCGGGCGTTATGTGCCCGAGACCCTGATGCCGCTGGTGTTGAATCTGGAGCGATCCTACGCCGCCGCCAAGGCGGACGCGGGGTTCCAGGCCGAGCTGGTCGGCTATCTCGAAACCTATGCCGGCCGCCCCACCCCGCTCTATTTCGCCCGCCGGCTCACCGATCATTTCGGCGGGGCGAAAATCTACCTGAAGCGCGAGGAGCTCAATCACACCGGCTCGCACAAGATCAACAACTGCCTGGGCCAGATCCTGCTCGCCCGGCGGATGGGCCGGACGCGGATTGTCGCCGAGACCGGGGCCGGCCAGCATGGCGTGGCCACGGCCACCGTCTGCGCCCTCTTCGGGCTGCCGTGCGTCGTCTACATGGGCGCGGTGGATGTGGAGCGTCAGGCGCCCAACGTCCTGCGCATGAACCTGCTGGGGGCGGAAGTTCGCGCCGTGAGCGCTGGCGCGGCCACCCTGAAGGACGCCATGAACGAAGCCCTGCGGGACTGGGTGACTAACGTCGAGGACACCTATTATCTGATCGGCTCGGCCGCCGGGCCGCACCCCTATCCGGCCATGGTGCGCGACTTCCAGTCGGTCATCGGCGTGGAGACCCGCTCCCAGATGCTCAAAGGTGAGGGCCGTTTGCCGGACGCCCTGGTCGCCTGCGTGGGCGGCGGCTCCAACGCCATCGGCCTGTTCCATCCTTTCCTCGCCGACGACGGCGTGCGGCTGATCGGCGTGGAAGCGGCCGGCGAGGGCATGGAGGGCGGGCGCCACGCGGCGGCCCTGAAGGGCGGGCGGCCGGGCGTGCTGCACGGGGCCCTGAGCTATCTGCTCCAGGACGCCGACGGCCAAGTCGTCGAGGCCCATTCCATCTCCGCCGGCCTGGACTACCCCGGCGTCGGACCCGAGCACGCCTGGCTGCGCGACGCCGGCCGCGCCGAGTATCTCACCGCCACCGACGCGGAGGCGCTGGCCGCCTTCCAGCTCTGCGCCCGCCTGGAAGGCATCGTGCCGGCCCTCGAATCCGCCCACGCCCTGGCCCGCGTGCCCGAGGTCGCCGCCGAGCTCGGCCGGGAAGGGATCGTCGTCGTGGGCCTCTCCGGGCGCGGCGACAAGGACCTGCCCACCGTCGCCGCGTGTCTGGGGCGGACGATTTGACTATCGAGCGGATCGACGCGCGTTTCGCCGCCCTGCGAAACGAAGGCCGCGCCGCCTTCGTCGCCTATGTCATGGGCGGCGATCCGGACGCCGAGACATCCCTCGCCATCCTCGCGGGCTTGGCCCCCGCCGGCGCCGACCTGATCGAGCTGGGCATGCCATTTTCCGATCCCATGGCCGACGGGCCGCCCATCCAGCGCGCCGCCCGCCGCGCCCTGGCCGGCGGCATGACAACGCGCGGGGTGCTGGAACTCGCCGCGCGCTTTCGGGCAACGGACACGGCGACGCCCGTCGTCCTGATGGGTTATCTCAATCCGATCCTGAACCATGGCTTCGACGCCTTCGCGGAGGCCGCCGCCGCCGCCGGGGTCGATGGCCTGATCGTCGTCGATTGCCCGCCCGAGGAGGCGGACCCCCTGGCCGACGCCCTGGAGGCCCAGAGCCTGGCCCTGATCCGCCTGGTCACCCCGACCACCGACCAGGCGCGCCTGGTCGTCGTGGCGCGCCGCACGCGCGGCTTTCTCTACTATGTCTCGGTGGCTGGGGTGACCGGGGCCGGGGAGGCCGACGCAGAGGCCATCGCGCCGGCGGTGGCGCGGGCGCGGGCCGCCAGCGGCCTTCCCGTCGCGGTGGGCTTCGGCATCCGCACGCCCGAGCGGGCCGCGATGGTGGCGCGGGTGGCCGACGCGGCGGTGGTCGGCTCGGCTCTGGTCGACCGCGTCGGCGAGGCGATCGCACAGAACCGTGATCCGGTTTCGAAACTTCTGGACACCGCCGCCGGGCTGGCTCAGGCTGTGCGATCGGCGCGCGTCGCGCCAGTCGTGGAATAGTCGCCCATGGCTCTCACCGACGACAAGAAAAACAAGTCGCTGCGCGATCCCGCCGCGCCGCCGGCGCGCGAGCGCGGCGGCTGGCTGGCCAAGATCGCGCCGGGGGTGCGCAAGCTGGTCTCCCGCCGCGAGACCCCCGACAACCTTTGGGTCAAGTGCCCCGACACCGGCGAGATGATCTACCGTTCAGATCTGGAGGCAGCCCTGTGGGTGACGCCGGCCGGGCGGCACATGCGCATCCGCCCGGCCCTGCGCTTCGCATACACCTTCGACGGCGGGCGCCATAAGGCGATTGCCCTGCCCAAAACGCCGGACGACCCGCTCGGCTTCACTTACGGCAAGCCCTACGCCGCCAGCCTCGCCGCCGCGCGCAAGGCGACCGGCGAGACCGACGCCATGGTCCTGGCCGTCGGCGATATCGGCGGGACGCCGGCGGTGGTGCTGGTCCAGGACTTCGCCTTCATGGGCGGTTCGCTGGGGGCGGCGGCCGGCGAGGCCTTCCTCACCGGCGTCGACGAGGCGGTGAAGCGCCAGGCGCCCTTCGTGGTCTTCACCGCTTCGGGCGGGGCGCGGATGCAGGAGGGAACCCTCTCGCTCATGCAGTTGGCCCGCACTACCGCCGCCATCCAGCGCCTGCGCCGCGACCGCCTGCCCTATGTGGTCGTTCTCACCGACCCCACCACCGGCGGGGTCACCGCATCCTACGCCATGCTGGGCGATGTGCACTTGGCCGAGCCGGCCGCCCTGATCGGCTTCGCCGGCCGCCGAGTGATCGAGGAGACTATCCGCGAGACGTTGCCGCCCGGCTTCCAGACCGCCGAGTTCCAGGTCGAGCGCGGCATGGTCGACCGGGTGGTCGCCCGCCGCGAGCTTCCCGCCGTGCTCGGCTCGATCCTGCGCACCCTGATGATGGGCCACGCCCGCCGCGTGGCGGTCTGAGCGCGCTGGCGGCCGGGGCCGATCACGATCCTATCCGCGCCTCCGACGGGGCGATCGGGCGGCTGCGCGCCCTGCATCCCACCTTGATCGACCTTTCAACCGGCCGCGTCGAGCGGCTGCTGGCGGCGCTGGGCCGGCCGCAGGACCGTCTCGGCCCGGTGATCCACGTCGCCGGCACCAACGGCAAGGGTTCGACCATCGCCTTTATCCGCGTCATGGCCGAGGCGGCGGGGCTCACCGTCAACGTCCTCACCTCGCCGCATCTGGTGCGCTTCGCCGAGCGTATCCGCATCGGCGGCCAATTGATCGGCGATGACGAACTTTCCCGCCGTATCGACGAGGTCGAGGCGGCCAACCGGGGCGAGCCGATAAGCTTCTTCGAAATCGCCACCGCCCTGGCCTTCCACGCCTTCGCCGAGACGCCGGCGGATTTGACCGTGGTCGAGGTCGGCCTGGGTGGCCGGTTCGACGCCACCAATGTGTTCGCGGCGCCGGCGGTCAGCGTGATCACCCCGGTGGATCTCGACCACCTCGACATGCTGGGGCCGGGCTTGGCCCAAATCGCCTGGGAAAAGGCGGGAATCATCAAGGCCGGCCGGCCGGTCGTCGTCGCCCGCCAGGCCCCCGAGGCGCTGGCGGTGATCGAGGCCGAGGCGGCGGCGCTCGGCGCGCCGCTCACCCTGATGGGCCGCGAGGCCGAGGCGGCCCCGGCTGGCGGCCGCCTGGCCTTCCGATTTGGCGAACGCCGGTTCGAACTGCCCGCTCCCAGCCTGCTCGGTGCGCACCAGTTCGCGAACGCCGGCCTGGCCGCCGCCGCCATCCTGACCCTGGGCGACCCGCGTCTGGGCGAGGCGGCCCTGGCGAAGGGGGCGGCGACCGCCGCGTGGCCCGGGCGCCTGCAGCGCCTGACCGCCGGGCCCTTGGGGCGTAGGGCGGAAGCGCGCGGGGCCGATCTTCTGCTGGATGGCGGCCACAATCCCCACGCCGGCCGCGCCCTGGCCATGGCGTGCGAGAGCCTGGCGGCCGGCGACGGGCGGCCCCTCGCCCTCATTGTCGGCATGCTGGCGCGCAAAGACGCGGGGGGATTCCTGGCCCCCTTCGCCGCCCTGGCCCCCCAGGTCTTCGCCACCGCCTTCGAGGCCGAAAGCGCCATGCCGGCCGATGCCCTGGCGGCGGCGGCTTGGTCGGCGGGGCTGGCCGCCGAAGCGACCGAGGGAGTCGAGGCGGCCCTGACCCGTGCGCTCGACGACGACGGCCCCGCTCCGCGCGTCCTCATCTGCGGTTCGCTGCATTTTGTTGGCGACGTCCTGGCCCGGAGCCCGGAGACCTGGCCAACATGAGCAAAAGTGCGCCGCGGTCAAGCCGCCGCTTTCACCCCGGTCTCGGCCAGCCAGTCGAGGATTTTCTGCTTGGGCATGGCCCCGACCTTCATCGAGGTCATCTGGCCGTCCTTGAACAGCATCATGGTGGGGATGCCGCGCACCCCGTAGCGCGAGGGCGTAGTGGGGCTCTCCTCGATGTTGAGTTTGGCGACTGTCAGGGCCGTCCCCATCTCCGAGGCGATCTGTTCGAGCGTCGGGCCGATCTGCTTGCACGGCCCGCACCACTCGGCCCAGAAATCCACCAGCACCGGGGTGGCGGATTTCAGTACATTGGCGTCGAAAGAGGCGTCGGTGACCGCGACGGTGTTCATGGAGGGCTCCTTGATTCCAGGCGTCAGATGTAGGCCGCCCCGGGCCCGCGTCAACCGCGCCGCTCCATGACGTGCAGCCGGTCCCGTGCTATTTGTTCGCGCGGTGGGCGTGAAGGATCTGGGCGCGGACATGCGACGTGATGATGTCATCACCCTCCTGAGGCACCACGAATCGGAACTCCGACATGCCGGCGTCGGCCGCCTCTACCTGTTTGGTTCGGCGGCGCGGGGTGAGGCGCAAGACAATTCGGATGTCGATGTATTCTTCGATCTGGCCAGCCCTCGAGGTTTCACCTTGTTCAGCGTGGCCGCGTTCCATGAGTGAATGCAGACTATACTGGGCTCCAAGGTCGATCTCATGACCCGCGCCGCCATACATCCGCGCCGCCGCTCGCGCATCGAAGCCCAGGCGGTTCAGGTGTTCTGATGGCGTCGGCGACGCCGATCGATAGCCTGCTGGATATTCTCGAACTCATCAAGCGGAATTGTCGCCATGCGCAATCTTCTCGCCCACGAATATTTCATCCTGGAAAGCGAGATCATTTGGGAGACGGTAAGCGTGGGCCTGCCCGATTTGGCCGACGCATGTCGCGCGGAATTGAAACGTCTCGGCTGGCCAGGATCGGAGCAGGAGCAAACTTGAGCGATAAAAACGAGCCGCCTACCAATTCTCCGGGCGCATGGACGAGGTGTGACATGAGTCAAACCGGCGTGGGATCGAGCTTTGCTGATTTACTGGGCGCCGAGGGCATCCGCGAAGAGGTGGAGGAACGGTCGATCAAGGCCTTGATCACCGACAAGCTTCACGGCGCGATGAAGGCGGAGGCCCTGACCAAGGTCGCCATGGCGCGCCGTATACGCGCCATCCGCCAGCAACTCGACCGCCTCCTCGACCCCAAGAACCCGTCCGTGACCCTGTCGACCTCGCAACGGGCGGCCAACGCGTTAGGGCGCAGCTTGACGATCGAATTGAGGTAGGCGAAGACGGCTCCGGCCGGGGCGTGAGCTATGTTTGGCCCGCCAACGCCCTCAACGCCTTCCCCATTACCCCCTCCGGCACCGCCATCAGCTTCGGCCCATCCGTCCACACCAGGGCCGCCTCGATCGTCCGGCCGGGGAAGATTTCGGCGAGGACGGCGGCGTAGATGGCCATCTGGAGGATGTAGGCGGGATCGGCGTCCTCGATGCGCGCCGGGGCCGGGCGGTTGGTCTTGAAATCGACGACCAGGACGCGGCCGGCTTCGACGACGAGGCGGTCGACGCGGCCGGAGATGGCGAGGCCGGCCGGCAGGCGGTCCGCCGCCCCGGCCAGGGAAACCTCGGCTCGGGAGCCCGGGCCGAACACGGCGGAAAACTTCGGTTCGTTTAGCACGGCCAAAGCGGCGGTCGCCATCTCGGCGCGCTGATCATCATCAAGGCCTGGTTCGCGCCCCAGGAGCCGCCGCGCCCCCGCCTCGCGCGCCCGCGGAGCGATGTCGGGCAGAAGCTGCAACAGCCGGTGAATCAGGTCGCCGCGCCGCCAGCGCCCCAGGCCTCCCACGGCGGCGAGCGGCGAGGGCGCCGCGCCCCGGCTCTCCTCGCCAAGGCTTGAGGGCGCGGCGTAGCGGGCCATGCCCGGCTCGGCCGGCGCGAGGCCGTGCGTCCAGGCGGGCAGGTCGGCGTGGCGAGGCGCCTCCGCCAAGGCTTCCGGCGCGGGGGCGGGGTCGGCGCCAAAGCGCCGGCCCTCGCCGCCGCCATCCAGGGCGAAGGCCCGCGTCGGCAGAGTGTCGAAGGCCCTTTGGGCGTAATCGTACCAGCTCCGCTCATGGAGATGCGGCCGGCTCGCCACCCCGCAGACGATGAGGCCATCGCGGGCGCGGGTCAGGGCCACGTAGAGAAGCCGCGCCGATTCGCGTTCCACCGCCGTGGCCCGCCGCGCGCGCGCCTCGCTCGAGGCGGGGCAGTCGTCGGCCCCGCGCGGCGCCCACAGGAAGCCGCCCGCCTCGGCATCCAGCAAAGGGCCGCCCCGATCGGTGGCCCTGGTCGTGGTGTCGGGGAGGATGACGATCGGCGCTTCCAGGCCCTTGGCGCCGTGGACGGTCATCACCCGAACCTCGCCGCCGCCACGCCCGCGCCCCTCCTCCTGTTCGCGCTTGACCTCGATCTCGCTGCCCGCCATCGCCGCGATGAAGCTCTCCAGGTCGCGCACGTCGCGGTCCTCCGCCGCCAGAGCCTGAGCCAGAAAGGCGTCCAGGGCGTCCTCGCCCTCGGTCCCCATGCGGGTCAGCAGGCGCTGGCGCATGGAGCGGCCGTGGCCGTCCAGGCGGCCGAGGGCGCGGCTGAAGAAGTCGAACGGAGGAACCCGCGCCGCCTCGTGCCGCGCCCAGCCGAGAAAGGCCGCCGCCGCGCCCCACGCCGGCCGCTCGCCGGCGCGGGCGCCCAGCGCCTTCCACAGGGAGCCCTGGCGGCCGTGGGCCAGGTCGAAGAGGCCTTCCTCGTCCACCTCGCAGAAAGGGCCGCGCAGCAGGCAGGCGAGGGTGAGGTCGTCGGACGGGAAACGGGCGAAGCGGGCCAGCGCCATCAGGTCGTCGTACAGGCCATGGTCGGAGAGTTTCAGCCGGTCGGCCCCGCCCACCGGAACCCCCTCGCGCTTCAGGGCGCGGATAATCTCGTGAAAGAGGGCGCCCCGGCGCCGCACCAGGATCAGCACGTCGCCAAAGGCGCAGGGCCGCGATCCGGCGGCGCCCTTCTCCCCCACGCCGACGCCGGCCTCGATCATGAGGCGGATGGATCTGGCGACGCGGCGGGCCAGCTTGCGCGCCGCGCTCTCCGGCGGGGCTTGGTCGACCGGCGCCCACGGGTCGTCCTCCTCGGCCGGTTCGGTGATCTCCAGCGGCCAAAGCTCGACCCAGCCGCCGGGGCCGCGGGTCGGCGTGTGCGAGAGCGGGAAGGGGACCACCCCCTCCGCCGAAGGGCGAATCCCGGCCAGCGCCTCCTCCGGCTTGAACACCGTGTCGACGAAGGTGAGAATCTCCGGCGCCGAACGCCAGCTTTCCATCAGGGCGACTTCCAGGAAACGCTCACCGGCCGCCTGGACGGTCGCCCCGAACGCCTGCTTTTCCGCCGCGAAGCGCTCCGGGGCGGCACCCTGGAAGGAGAAGATCGACTGCTTCTCGTCGGCCACCGCGAAGAGGGTGCGGCCGGCCGGCCCCGCCCCCGAGCCGGTGAAGAACTCGGCGGTCAGGGCGCGCAATATGTCCCACTGCGCCGGCGCGGTGTCCTGGCCCTCGTCCAGCAACACGTGCTCGAGGCCGCCGTCCAGCTTATAGAGCACCCAGGCGGCGTCGGCCTTGATGGTCAACAGTCGATGGGCCTGGGCGATCAGGTCGCCGAAGTCGAGGCCGCCCCGGCCCGTCTTGGCGCCCTCGTAGAGGCCGGCGTAGGCGACGGCCAGGGTGAGGGCGTGGACGGTATCCGCGGCCACCGCCGCGGCGGTCAGCAGGGCGCGGGTCTTCACATGGCGCGCCTGTTCGTCGGCGAGCCATTCGAGCGTGGCCGGATCGACCGCCCGGGTCCCCATTCGAGTCCTCGGCGTCCCGGCCAGGGTCAAAAACACCGCCGCGACATCGGCGAAGGGTGAGGCGGCGGTGACCGCCTTCATCGCCTCGCCCCGCGACCCGTCGCTCACCGCCGTGCTCTTCAAGAGGGCCCGCGCCGCCCGCGACCACTGACCCCAGCGGATGCGCCCCATGGCGTCGGCCTCGATCGCCGCCCGCGAGGTGGGGGCGGCGAAGCCGCAACGGCGCCAGACGTCCGAGCCGAAGCCGTCGCGCGCGTCGCAGCGGTCCACATAGGCTTTGATGGCGGCACGGTTCGCCTCGAAGCCGGCGAACATGCGGTTGAACGCCTCGAAATCGAGCTCCACCGAGAAGTGGGCGTAGGCCCTTCCCACCGGCCCGTCCGGATTCGCCATGTCGACCAACGCCACGTCGTCGCGCGCCTTGGCCGACACCTCGGCCGCCGCCTGATCCTCCAGCACGGTGAATCCGGGCGACACGCCCGCCTCCAGGGGGAAGCGGCGCAACAGCTTTTCGCAGAAGGCGTGCAGGGTCTGAATCTTCAACCCGCCGGGCGTTTCCAGGGCGCGGGCGAAGAGGGCGCGGGCGGCCGAGAGGTCGCGGCCTTGCTCGTCGATCGCCGCCAAAGCCTCGACGAGCTCGGGATCGGGCATCACCGCCCATTTGCCCAGGTCCTGGAACAGCCGCCGCTGCATCTCCGCCGCCCCGGCCTTGGTGTAGGTGACGCAGAGGATGGCCTCGGGCCGCGCCCCGGCCAGCAGCAGGCGGGCCACCCGCTTGACCAGGGTCGAGGTCTTGCCCGAGCCGGCGTTGGCGGCCACGAAGGCCGAGGCGCGCGGATCGGAGGCCTGGACCTGGGGATCGGCGACGGCGCTCACTCGCCGCCCTCCGCCTCGCCCTCGCCAATCACATGCCATTCCCAAAGGCGGGCCAGGTGGTCGTAGTCGCCGCCGCGGGCGCCGATGAACTGCGGCGCGGCCCACGAGGGATAGTCGGTGGCCGGATCGTCGAATCTGGCGATCCGGCGGCGCAGGCCCTCCAGGGCCGCCTCGGCCAGTTCGGCGCTCTCGCCGGGCGCGCCGCGCCGCTCCTCGCGGCCCGGGACGCGGCCGCCGCTCACCCGCACATAGAGCAGCTCGCCGGGCGCCGTCGGTCCCAATTCGGTGAAGCCGCCGCGCGCCAACAGGGCCGCGGTCAAGGTGAGCTGGGGCGAAAAGCCGGCCTTGACCTGCTTGGCGCTGGGCGCGGCGCCGGTCTTGAAATCGAGGATGTCGGCCCTCCCGCCGCGCGCCTCGAGGCGGTCGGCGCGGGCGGTCAGGACGAACGGGCCGCCGGCCGCCTCGAACACATGCTCGCCGCGCTTTTCGACAAAGAGCTGTTCGATTCCCGGTCGCCGCCCGCGCTCGAACGCCATCACCCACGGTGCGACGTTGGCGGCAAGGGCGCGCTCGCGGGCCATGCGCGCCGCCGGCATCCCGCGTTGCTCTAGTTCCTCGATGACGAGGGTGGCGAAGCGCGCTTCGGCGTCGTCGGGCAGAACGTCGGGGTGATTCTCGGCGAATCGCTGGAATGCCTTATGGATGGCCGAGCCTCGCGCCATGGCCTCGACCGGCGCGTCCGGCGGCTCGAGTGAGCGAAGACGCAGAATGTCGCGGGCGTAGATGGCGTAAGGGTCGCGCACCCAACGCTCGACGGCGGTGACCGACATCCGCCTGGGCCGGACGGCGACGGGCGGGGCGGGGCGGGGACGGCTGGCCGTCCGCAGGGCCGGCGGCGGCTCCGCCAGCGGGGCGTCCAGAGCGCGGGCCCATGCCAACACTTCCGGCCGGCCGGGCAGCGCCACGCCCGCCCCCCGCGCCAGGGTGCGCAGCCGCCACAACCAACGTGACGGGGTGGCCGGCGTCCCGCCCCGCCGCTCGGCGTCGATCAGGAACACCTCCGGCGCGGCGGCGCCTTGGGCGAAATCGTGGGCCGAAAGGCCGATCCGCCGCTCGGGCGACGGCAGGCCCAGCTTGGCGCGCATGGGCCGCGACAGGAAGGGATCGATGGGCGCGGCCCTGGGCCACAACCCCTCTTCCAGCCCCGCAAGGATCAGGCGGTCGGCGCGGACTAGGCGCCCTTCCAGCGCGCCCAGGATGCGCAGGCGCGGGTGGCTGGCCCCGCCGGGCCGCACCGATTGGTCGGCCATCAGGCCGTCAATAAGCTGGGCGAAGCCGGCGCGGGTGACCGGCGGCAGGCCCTCGCTCTCATCCACGAGGGCGGCGAAGAAGGCCGCCGCAGCCTCTCCCCCTTGACCGGCCCATAGCTCGCCCAGGCCGCCGCGCGGCCCCGCCGCCAGGGCCTCGAGGCTCGCGATCAGGCCCCGCGCCGCCGCCGAGGCCGCCGCCGCGTCTTCGGCATAGGGAGCTTGCGCCCCGCCCAGCGCGGCGCGCAGGCGCTCGGCGAGATCCAGGGCTTCATCGACAGCGGCGGCGCGCGCCTTGAGTCGCTCGTCCGAGTCGGCGGTCTCGGTCGCGCTCCGCAGGCGATCGGTCAGCCCAGCCCAGCCGGCCGGTCGCGCGCCGCGCAGGCCGTGCCGTTCCAGGGCGCGGCGCGCCCGCCCCAGGGTCTCCTCGTCCAGGCCGAGCCGGGTCAGGGGATGCTTGACGATGGCCAGCAGGGTCACCGGATCGGTAGGGTCGGCGACGGCGCGGGCGATGAGGCTGGCCAACACGGCGGCCGGCGCGGAGGCCAGCGGCTGGCCGGCCGAAGAATCGGCGGTGATGTTCCAGCGGGTCAGCCGCGCGCTCACTCGGCGGGCCAGGGCGGCGTCGGGGGTGATCAGGGCGGCGGTCTTGCCCGGCGTCTCCAGGGCCTCGCGCAGCAGCAAGGCGATCACGGCCGCCGCCGCCTCCTCGCCGGCGACGGTGAGCGAGACGAGGCCGGCCAGGCCCTCGGCGATGGGATCGGTCCCGCCCGGCCCGGCCTCGGCGCGCAGGGCGCCGATCTGGGCGAGCCAGTCGGCGGTCGCCGCCGGAGGCCGCAGCGCCTCGTTGACCACCCGCCGCCGCCACCGCCCCCGCCCCTCGGTCTCCTGGGCGGGATCCCAGTCGCGCACCGCCGCCCGGGCGATCCCCGACCGATCGAGCAGGCGTTTCAAGGCGCCCTGCGGATGGGCGTCATCGACCTCCGCCCAGGCCGTCTCGGCGAGAGACTTATCGAGGCCCGGCAGGACCACGCAGCCCTTGGGCGCGGCGGCCACCACCGCCAGCAAGCCGGCCGCCGCCGGGGTCGAGCCGGTGGACCCCGCCGCGATCAGAACGCCAGCGGGCGGGCGGTCCCGCCAGCGATCCGCCAGGGCGCGAAGCAGGGCCACCTCGCGGACCTTGGCGTCCACCAGGCCGAGTTTTTCCAGGCGTTTGGGCCAGGTGTCCAGAGCGACGTTCAGGAATCGGGCCGAGACCTGCCAGTGGCGGGCCAGTTCGCCTTCCACCAGGGCGCCCACCGCCGCCGGATCGCCGACCTCCTCGATCTGGCAGCCATCGAGAAAGGCGGCCAGGGCGTCGGCCAGCTCCAGCGCCGATCCGGCGTCCAACCGGCGCTCCAACAGGCCCTCGTTCTCCACCACGAGGCGCGCCAGCTCGAAGCGGCGGCGCAGCGGCGGGATGGCCGGGGCGAGGTCCAGGGCGACGTCCCCCGCCTCGAAGGGCGGCTCCCCCTCGTCCAGGTCGCCGAGCACCCGGATTTGCGGCAGTAGCACCGCCGCGATTCCCGCCGCCTTCAGGAACGCCTCGGCCAGGGCGCGCGCCCCCCGCCGGGTGGGGATGAGGATGGTCGCCTCGGCCAGCGCCACCGGTCCCGCCGCCGCGAGACCTTTCCATACTCCCGCCGCCAGATCCTCCAGGAACGGCCGGTGCGCGGCGATGGTGAACCAGCGCGGCGAAGGGGCGCCCAGAAAGCCGCTCATGGCTCGCTCGCCAAGCGCGCTTCCGCCGCCGCCAGTCCCGCCGGATCGCCCACATGCATCCAAGGGCCCTCGGCGACGACCCCGTGGAGGCGTCCGGCCCCGGCAAACCGCGTCCAATGCGAAAACAGGCCATGCGGGCCGTTCGGCCAGCCGTCGATGATGTGGGGGTCGAGCATGTGGGCGCCCATATAGGCCAGCGGCGCGCGCGCCGCCGCGCCAAGATGGGTCAAGGCGCCGCCGGAATCTCGAAAGAAGTCCCCCGGCCCGTCGAATCCCGTGCTGACTTCCAAGGCCACCAGCAGCAGCAGAGCGTCCATGCGCGCGCCGTCCCAGGCTCCGATCAGCCGCCCGAGCGCCGACGTTTCGCCTTCCATCCACACCGAATCGATATTGGCCACCAGTATGGGCGTCTCGCCCAGCAATGGACGGGCCTTTTTCAAACCGCCGCCGGTCTCCAGGAGGGCCGCGCGCTCGTCCGAGATCAGAATCTCCAGGTCGCGGCGGCCCGCCAGATGTTCCTCGAGCAGGTCGGCGAAGGCGTGGACATTGACCACCGCCCGCCTCACCCCGGCCGCCACGAGCCTATCCAGCATGTGGTCGATGAGCGCCTTGCCCCCCACCTCCACCAGGGCCTTGGGCCGATCGTCCGTCAAGGGACGCATCCGAGTACCCAGGCCGGCGGCTAGCACCATGGCGGTGGTCGGCCCGCTCAAGTTCGCGCCTCGCGGGGAACATGGCGATCCAGCCAGGCGGCGAGGCCGGCGGGGGCCGGCTCTTCCAGGCAGCGATCGAGATAGCTCCACAGCCTCGGCATGAAAGCGAGGTAGCGCGGCTTGCCGTCGCGCGCCACCAAGCGCGCGAAGAGACCCACGACGCGGACGATATTGAGGGCGCCCAGGGCGTGGAAGTCGGCCATGAAGGCGTCCCCATCCACGCCCCGCCGGGCTGCCAGATAACGCGCCAAACAAGCCCGCTCGCGGGTCGCCGACACATCGCGGCGGGCGTCGTGGAGCAGCATGGAAAGGTCCCACGCCGGATGGGCGACGAGGGCGTCCTGGAAGTCCAGCAGACCGACCCGCGCCGCCCCGGTGCGCCTGGGCAGCCAGATCAGGTTCTCGGCGTGATAGTCGCGGTGGCAGAAGACGGTCGCCCCGGCCACGCCGCGCGCCCGGATGGGCGCCCACAACGCCTCCCACTCGCCGGCCACCGCCTCGCCAAAGGTGACTTCAGGGCGAAGCCGGGGCAGCCATTCGAAAAAGAGATCGCCCGCCGTCTTCAGCGCCAGTTCGTCATAGGTCAGCAGCGGCCAGGAAACGCCGTCCGATTCCAGAATCGGCGGTGGGGGCGTGGCTTGCAGGACGGCGAGCGCCTCCACCGCGGCGTCATAGAGGATCGTCTCGTCCGCCCCCGCCTCGATCAGGGGCGCATAGAGATCGTCGCCCAGGTCCTCCAGCACCGCCAGGCCGACCGGGGGGTCGCTGGCGACGATCTCCGGCGCCGACAGCCCCAGGCTTCGCAGGTAGCCGGCGCAAGCGACGAAAGCCTCGACGCGGCCGGCCGCCAGGCGAGCCAGGGCGTTGTATCCGAGCGCCACCCGCTCCTGGTCGGTGGCGCCGGGCGGACAGGGCCGCGTCTCCACGGCCGGCGGCTGGTCCATGAGTATCAGGCTGGGCCCGAAGGCGGGGCGGATACGCTCGTAGCGCCGGGTCGAGGCGTCACCCGGCAACGTCTCGCGCCGCGCCGCGCCGAGGCCGGCGACCGCGAGAAAGGCCCGCCGCTCTTCTTCGCGGTCAGACACGGATCGGGCGGCCTTCCCAGGCGCCGTGCGGCGCGAGCCTGGCCCGCCGCGCCTCGCCATCGATGGCCAGCGTCACGTCCAGGCGGTCGGGGGGGAGATGATGGCCCAGCCGCTCCGCCCATTCGATCACCGCGGCTCCTTCCTTCAGCGCTTCGTTCAGGCCGATCTCATAGGCTTCGCCGGCCGAGGCCAGCCGATAGAGATCGAAATGAGCGATGGCGAAATGCGGCCCTTGGTAGAACTGGACCAGGGTGAAGGTGGGGCTCGGCATGTCCCGCTCGGCTGGCGATAGGGCGCGGATCAGGCCGCGCGCCAGCACCGACTTGCCCGCCCCCAATGGCCCGCTCAGGCAGATCGCCTCGTGGGACCCAAGCACCGCCGCCAGGGCGGCGCCGAGGCGGGCGGTCATCGCCTCGCCGTCCAGGCGAAAGTCGCCCTCGGCCGGCACGATCATGAAAACGGCCGCCCCAGATCGCCGGGCAGGATGTGCTCCACATAGGCCTGCATGGCGCGCGCCGCCTCGTCCGCCGCGGCCGGCAGGCCATCGGGCGGGACGGCGGGGCCGGCGGTCAGGCGGAAGGCCTTGCCGCGCTTGTTCAAGAGCTCGTGGAACAGTGTCATGTCGCGCAGTTCGCTCGAAAGGCCGTCGAAGAAGTGAAACAGGCTCGACCGTGGGCCGCTCAGGTGCATGGGCAGTATGGGCGCCCGGCATCTGCGCGCCACCGAAAAGGCGCCGCCCGCCCAGGCTGGGTCGGCCAGGGCGCCGTTTCGCAGCCGCGCCAGGCGGCCGGCCGGAAACACCACCAGCAATCGTTCCGCCTCCATCGCCGCTCGGGTCGAGGCGAGGGTCGCGCGGGCGCCTTGGCGGGTGCGCCGCTCCTCCCGCCACTCCACCGGAATCAGCACCTGGTCAAATCCCCTCGCCACCCGGCGGGCGTCGGCGTTGGCGTAGAACATCAGATTGGGGCGAATCGCCTTCAGCGCGTCATAGACCGCCACGGCGTCGGCGATTCCGGTAGGATGGTTGACGACCGCGATGGCGCGCCCGACGCGGGGAACCCGCTCCAGGCCGCGAACTTCCACCTCGATCGCCAGACAGTCGGACACAAAGGCCATGGCCTCACGGCCGCCCAGCGGCGCGATGGCGTCGGCCAGCCGCCGCGCCTTGCCGTAGCCCAGCAGACGGTAAAGGAGCGGCCGGACCAGCGGCCACGCCGTGCTCGCCGCCAGCCTCGGGGCCCGCTCGGCGATCAGGCGGTCGATAATGTGGCCGCGCCGGGCCTGGGCGGGAATCAGTACCGAAGCGGCGGTTTGATAGGCCATGGGTCTCAGCATGCCCGCGCCGAGCGGCCGGCGGCAAGCCCGCGCCTCGCGACGAGGCTTGACCGCGCCGCCCCGCGAGGCGAAGCATCGGACCCCGCCCGCGAGAGGTCCGCCATGCAACGCGTCCGCCAGTGGTTCGCCTTCATCCTCATCATTGTCGTGATCGGCGGCGGCCTTTGGCTGTGGTGGAACTTCGATTTGCGCTGGCGCCCCCGCGCCGTGAGCAAGAACCAAGCCCAGATCGCCGCCATTCTGGACGGCGCCGGCTGGGTCTCGCCCCATCTCCCCGGGCCCAAGCTCTACCTGATCGCCTATCGCGACTGCGCCGACTGCGTCGCCTTCGAGAAAGGCGCCCTGCCCAAGCTCCAGGCCGCCGGCGTCGACACCCGGGTCATCATGATCGCCCGGGCCGACATCAACGGTCTGACGCGCTCGACCGCCCCCGAGCGGGCCACGGTCGCCGAACTGTGGCTGAACCGCGAC
>JBPCMA010000110.1:0-7137 GCA_051002715.1 Caulobacteraceae bacterium | reverse complement strand
CAATCCCCCGTGTGTGTCTTGGCCCGCACAAAAGCGCGCCCACGGCCCATAGCTGGGTCATGGGCCGCCGGGACAAGCCCGGCGGTGACGCTAGGGGTGGGGTGTTTCATCCCATCAGGTCCCGCCTTCGTCAGGCGGCCCGCGGCGCCTTGATGGGAAGGGCGACGGTTTCCAACGCTGCGAGGTCGAGGCGGGAGGCGTGGTCGATATCGAGTCCGACCACGGCGCCGGCGTCGCCGAAATCGATGTTCAACCCGCCACGATCTCTCGCGTTTCAATGCCGGGGCCGGACTTGAGTTCGATATAGAGGCTGTCCGTGTCGGGGTAGTGCGGCGTCATGCCGTCCCCTTACCGCGCCAGCTCCCGCATCGCGCCGTCGAGCCCCTGGATGGTCAGCGGAAACATGCGGTCGTTCAGCAGTTGGCGCATCACCCCGATCGAGGGGGTGTGGGCCCAGTGGCGGGCGGGGGTGGGGTTGAGCCAGGCGACGGCGTCCCAGGCGATCGTGGCGCGGGCCATCCACACCGCCCCGGGCTCCTCGTTCCAGTGCTCCACCGAGCCGCCCGGATAGGTGATCTCATAGGGGCTCATGGTGGCGTCGCCGACGAAGATCGCCTTGTAATCCCGGCCGTATTTGTTGATGAGGTCCCAGGTCTCCAGCTTCTCGCCGTGCCGCCGCCGGTTGTCCTTCCACACCCCCTCGTAGAGGCAGTTGTGGAAGTAGAAGAACTCCAGGGTCTTGAACTCGGTGCGCGCCGCGCTGAACAGTTCCTCGCAGAGTCGGACGTGGCTGTCCATCGAGCCGCCGATGTCGAAGAACAGCAGCACCTTGATGGCGTTGCGCCGCTCTGGCCGCATGACCAGGTCGAGATAGCCGCGGTTGGCCGTCTCCTGGATCGTCCCCTTCATGTCCAGCTCGTCCGGCGCCCCGGTCCGGGCGAATTTGCGCAGGCGGCGCAGGGCGATCTTGATGTTGCGGGTGCCGAGTTCCACCGTATCGTCGAGGTTTTTGTACTCGCGCCTGTCCCACACCTTGATCGCCTTGCCGTGGCGGCCCTTGTCCTGACCGACACGCACCCCCTCGGGGTGATAACCGTCGGCCCCGATGGGGAAGTTCCGGCCGTTCCCTCGCGACCGCTCGTCGCCCTCGCCGTCTTCGCCGCCGCCCCGCTTCATGCGCTCGGCCAGCATCTCCATCAGCGCATCGAAGCCGCCCAGCGCCTCGATCTCCTTCTTTTCCTCCTCGGTGAGGAAGCTCTCGGTCAGGCGCTTGAGCCACTCGGCGGGGATGTCCGTCGCCTTCTCCACCGACACCAGCTCCAGGCCCTTGAACACATGGCCGAACACCACGTCGAAGCGGTCCAGGTGGCGCTCGTCCTTCACCAGGGCGGCGCGCGACAGATAGTAGAAATCCTCCACCCGCCGCGCGATCACGCCGCGGTCCATGCCCTCCATGAGCATCAGGTACTCCTTGAGCGTCACCGGCACCTTGGCCGCCTTCAGCTCGGTGAAGAAGCGCATGAACATGGGAAAGCGGGTTCTCGCGGCGGGCCGAACGGTTGTTTCAATCGGCGAGGATGCGGTCCGGCGCGCCCCTTGTCCAGCGCCGACGCGCGCCCGCTTCAAGGCTTGGCGGGCGCCTCCGCCGGCTTCTCGCCGAAGGCTTCGCGCACTTCCTCCTCGGTGATCCGCGCGCCGGGGTTGCCGGGCTGGCCGAGGTTCTGCTCCTCGGTGCCGTCGCCCATGACGCCTGGTTGCGAGCCGTCGTTCTTTGGAGTTTCGGGGGTGTCGGGCATGGGGGTTCTCCAGGGTGGGCGTCGGGGTGACAATTCCCGCCGGCGCGATCCGTTCCGCCGGTGGCCGTGGGCCTCAGGCCAGATCCAGCTTCTCCGGGCGGATGCGCCCGCGCCGCGTCGCCAGGCCTTCCATGACCGCCGCGCGC
Source organism: Caulobacteraceae bacterium (assembly GCA_051002715.1). Classification (GTDB taxonomy): domain Bacteria; phylum Pseudomonadota; class Alphaproteobacteria; order Caulobacterales; family Caulobacteraceae; genus Acaudatibacter. The sequence goes on along the minus strand of JBPCMA010000110.1, from coordinate 5,195 downwards.
TCGGCGTCGGTCAGCCGCTCCCAGGCGGCCACCTCGGCCAGGGTGCGAAAGCAGCCCAGGCACAGGCCGCTCTCGCCGTCGATGACGCACACCTTGACGCACGGGGTGGCGACGGGAGCCATGGCCCGCGCCTAGCGCGAAAGCAGCGAAAGCACAAGCTGTTCAAGTCGCTGTGAGTTTTATTACAAAAAATACAGATTAACTCTTTGTAATTCCAAAATATTTACTCGAATTAACTTGGAAAAACCGAAAGTGCGACCATCATTCCCCGGTTTCAACCCCAAGGAGATGCCCTCATGTTCAAGACCCTTTGCCTTGTCGCGTCCCTGACCGCCGGGGCGGCCGCCGCCCCCGGCGCCCTTTGGGCCGCGCCCGCCCATCTCACCGACAGCCAGTACCTCGCCGCCGTCCGCTGCCAGGCCCTGATCGCCTCGCCGGCTCTGGGCAAGAGCGACACCGCGGCGGTGAACGCCATGCTGAAGTCCGAGACGGTCGGGCGCCCGTCCGAACTGCAGGATCGCGCCGACGGAATTCGCGACGCCGCGGCCCTCCAGGCCCGCCACGCTGGCCCGAGCGAAAAGGCCGAGCTGATCGCCGAGCGCGACGGCGCCTGCCGGGCCTACGGGGCGAGCGGGACGACCACCGCCGCCGCCCAGTTCGCCCAGCCCACCGCCGCTAACTAGGGATCGCTCTTCTCCCTCGCGAAGCGGGGGACCGGCGAAGCCGGTGGAGGGGGCTGCCGGGCGATATCGTTGGCGTCAGCCCCCCACCCCGGCCCGAGCCTGTCCTCGGACCGGCCTTCCCCAGCGAGCGGCGGAAGAGAGAGCGCGTTGCTCGCGACGATACTCACTCCTCCACCTCCACATCGATCACCAGGGGCAGGTGGTCCGAGGCCAGGCGGGCCAGGGGGGTGAACGGCGCGGCCAGGCGGCGGACGCGCACCCCGGCGCTCACCAACACATGGTCGATGCGCAGCACCGGCATGGCCGAGGGAAAGGTCGCCACCCGCCCGCGGCGCGAGCCCCGCGCCGCGTGGGCGTCGGCCAGCCGCGCCGCCAAGGCCCGATAGGCCACGGCGCGCGAGGTGGCGTTGAGGTCGCCCAGCAGGATCAGCGGGTCGCGCCGCGACTTGTGGCCGAGCCAGTCGTTCCCAGCCAGGGCGGCGGCCTGGGCCTGCTGTTCGCGCGGGACCAGGCCCAGGTGGGTGTTGATCACCTGCAGCTCCACGCCGCCCCCCACCTCGATCGCCACCCACAGGGCCCCGCGCGGCTCCAGGCGGGGGAGGGGCGGATAGCCGGGCAGGGGGCCGGCCTTGATCAGCCGCTCGGGCAAGGCGGTGAGGATGGCGTCACCATACTGCTCCTCTTCGACCTTGAGGGCGGCGTTGAAGCGCGAGGCCATGCCCAGGCGCTCGGCCAGGCGGTGCGCCTGGTCGACTCCGCCGGTGCGGGCGCGGCCCACGTCCACCTCCTGCAAGGCGACGATGTCGGGCGCCTCGGCGGCGATCACCGCCGCCACCCGGCCCACATCCAGCCGCCGGTCCGTCCCCACGCAGCGGTGGACGTTGTAGGTGAGGATGCGGGTCATGGCGCCACCCTAACGCGCGGCGGCTTCCAAAAGGCTACCTCCCGTTTGCATTCATGCGATTCGCACCTCTTGCGTCGGGCGGCTGCTCACCGCTTGGAGATGCGCGCGGACCCTCCTCGAGAAATGGGGAGGGAGCTTGGCAAAGGCGCGGCCGCGATCCTATGGTCGCGTTCCGCCAAGGACGAACCCCATGGACCTGAACTTCTCCGCCGACGACAACGCCTTCCGCGACGAGGCGCGCGCCTTCATCGCCCAGAACTACCCCGCCGCCATCCGCGAGAAGCAGCGCGACGAGGAGGCGCTCACCAAGGAGGACTATTTCGCCTGGCACCGCATCCTGGCGGCCAAGGGATGGTCCGCCCCGTCGTGGCCGGTGGAATGGGGCGGCCCCGGCTGGACGCCCACCCGGAAATACATCTGGAGCGAGGAGCAGGCGAGAGCCGACACCATCCCCATCCTCCCCTTCGGCGTCCTGATGGTCGCCCCGGTGATCTATACCTTTGGGACGCAGGCGCAGAAGGAGCGCTTCCTGCCGGGAATCCGCGATGGCCTGGCCTGGTGGTGCCAGGGTTACAGCGAGCCGGGAGCCGGCTCCGACCTGGCTTCCCTCGCCACCAAGGCCGAACGCATTAAGGGGGATGACGGGCGCGAATACTACCTGGTCAACGGCCAGAAGACCTGGACCACTCTGGCCCAGTTCGCCGACTGGGGCTTCTTCCTGGTCCGCACCGATCCGGCGGTCAAACCCCAGGCCGGGATCAGCTTCCTGCTCATCGACATGAAGAGCCCTGGCGTCGAGGTGCGCCGCATCACCACCTTGGAAGGCGGCCACGAGGTCAACGACGTCTTCCTTACCAACGTCAAGGTCCCGGTGGCAAACCGCATCGGCGAGGAGAACAAGGGTTGGACCTGCGCCAAGGCCCTGTTGCTGCACGAGCGCTCGGGCATCGCCGGGGTGGCGCGCTCCAAGCGCGGCCTCGAACGCCTGCGCGAGATGGCCGGGGTCGAGCGCGCCGACGACGGCGGCCCGCTGCTCGCCGACCCTTTCTTCCGCCGCAAGGTCGCCGACCTGGAGATCGACCTCACCGCCCTGGAATTCACCGAACTGCGCACCCTGGCCGGAGAGAGTTCGGGCCAGGGGCCGGGGCCGGAATCCTCCATCCTCAAGATCAAGGGCACCGAGATCCAGCAGCGCCTCACGGAACTCGCCCTGGAGGCGGCCGGCGTCTACGGCGCCCCTTACCTGCGCGACCTGCCGCATAACGAGCGCGCCGTCGGCCCCGACTACGCCCACGGCTTGGCCGGCGCCTATTTCAACACCCGCAAGACCTCCATCTACGGCGGCTCCAACGAGATCCAGCGCAACATCATCGCCAAGCTGGTGCTGGGGCTGTGAGGCTCCTCCCCCCCGCGGGGAGGGAGCAGGGGGTGGGGGCGCCACAACGCACCTCTGGCGCCATCCACAAATCCGACCGCGCCTTCAACGGCGCTCGCCGCATGCGAGCGCCCACCCGGAGCGAAGCGGCCCTTTGGAAAATCCTCCGCGAACTCGGAGGCCTCCATTTCCGCCGCCAAGCCCCCTTCGGCCCCTATGTCGTCGATTTTGTCTGCCATCGGGCGCGGCTGGTCGTCGAGGTCGATGGCGGCATTCACGATTTGGCGGCCGTGAAGGCGCGAGACGAGCGGCGCGACGCCTGGCTCGCGGCGCGGGCTATCGGGTTTTGCGCGTTTCCGACCACGGCGTGGTCAACGACCCGGGTTCAGTGATGACGCTGATCTTGGCGAATATCGGAGAAGCGCTCCCCCTCCCCCCTGCGGGGAGGGGGCAGGGGGTGGGGGTGCGCCAACGAACATCCGTCGCGATCCGCGCATCCACCCGCGCCGCGCCGCAAGAGCCGGCTTTCACCGCCGCGAGCGGTGAGACACCCCCACCCCCAACCCCCTCCCCGCAGGGGGGAGGGGGCTTCTAAGGAAACTTTGATGAACTTCTCCTTCACTCCCGAACAGGCCCTCCTGCGCGACAGCGTGGCCGGCTGGCTGGCCGACCATTATGCCTTCGAGGCCCGGCGCGCGGCGATCGCCTCGGCGGAGGGGCGGGCGCCGGGGGTGTGGAAGGCGTTCGCCGAGGACCTGGGCATCCTGGGCGCATCGTTCGCCGAGGAGGCGGGCGGCCTGGGCGGCGACGCCACGGATGTGATGGTGGTCATGGAGGAGTTCGGCAAGGCCCTGGTGGTCGAGCCCTATCTGGCCACGGTGGTGATCGCCGGCGGGTTTCTCACCCACGCGGCGCCGCCCGACGCCGCCGACCTGATCGGCGACATCGTCGGCGGCCAGGCCATCTACGCCTTCGCCCACGCCGAGCCACAAGGGCGCTACAACCTCGCCGACCTGAAGACGACCGCCCGCAAGGACGGGGCCGCCTTCGTGCTGAACGGCCACAAGGCGGTGGTGGCCGGCGCGCCGTGGGCCGACCGCCTGATCGTCACCGCCCGCACCGGCGGGAGCCAGCGCGAGGCGGCGGGGGTGTCGGTGTTTCTTCTCGACAAGGCCGCCGAGGGGGTGGTGACGCGCGACTATCCCACCGTCGACGGGGGCCGCGCCTCGGAGATCTTCTTCGAGAACGTCTCCCTGGCCGCCGAGGCCCTGATCGGCCCCGAGGGCGCCGCCCTGCCGCTCGTCGAACAGGTGGTGGACGAAACCATCGCCGCCCTGTGCGCCGAGGCCTGCGGGGTGCTGCGCCGCCTGCACGAGGGGACCCTCGACTACACCAAGCAGCGCAAACAGTTCGGCGCCCCCATCGCCTCCTTCCAGGTTCTGCAGCATCGCATGGTCGATATGTTCATGGCCGTCGAACAGGCGGTCTCCATGACCTACATGGCCCACGTCAGGCTGGGCGAGCCCGCCCCCGAACGGGCCAAGGCTGTCTCCGCCGCCAAGGTCCAGATCGGCCGCGCCTGCCGCTTGGTCGGCCAGAGCGCCATCCAGCTCCACGGCGGCATGGGCATGACCGAGGAGATGACCATCGGCCACTACTTCAAGCGCGCCACGATGATCGAGGCCGAGTTCGGCTCCGTCGACCATCACCTCGCCCGCTACGAAGCCGCCTCGTTCGGGTGAGTGGGGGTGACGGGATTAACCGGACGCCCGCTCGGCAAATGGCCGATTGCGTGCTAGGCATCGAACATGACCGAACCGGAACTCTCCATCTTCGATGAGATCGACGTGGAGGCCGAGGCCGCCGCCGACGCCGAAGCCATGGCCGACATCGCGGCGGGGCGGGTGGTGCCTCACGAGGAGGTCGCCGCCTGGCTCGCGACCTGGGGAACGCCCGACGAAAAACCCGCGCCGACGTCTTGGTTCACGTAGGCTGGTCCCGGCGGGCTCTCGTTCGCTACCGAGTCACGGGCCGCGAAGTCATCATCGTCCACATCCGCCACGGCGCGCGGCGCCCGGCCTGACCGCGTCCCCGATTGTCGGCCGCGCCCCATGACTCCCATCCCCGCCCCGTCGCCCAATTTCGACGCCCGCCTGGGCCCGCCGGACATGATCGTCCTGCATTACACCGGCATGGCGAGCGGCGCGGCGGCCCTGGCGCGGCTGACCGAGCC
>JBPCMA010000109.1:0-16763 GCA_051002715.1 Caulobacteraceae bacterium | reverse complement strand
GAGGTGGCGGCGCCTCGTCCGCGACTACGAGGCCCGCCTCGACGTCTCCGAGGCCATGATCCTCGTCGCCATGGGCGGCAATCTGCTACGCCGAAACGCTCATCCGTGATTTTCCAAACGGACTCTGAGCCGTGTCTCGCTGTTGGATGAGGAAAGTGGTTTCGCCTCGATTCCGATCAAATCGGATCGACCAATCTTCGAATCCTTCCGCGCTGTTCTGGTATTGCCAAAACGGAGCGAACAGATATTTACTGTAAACTAATGATTCAATTTTAGCTAGATATTGACTCCAAGTAGCATCGTGAACCCTGCTCTTCTTATCGAATTTGGAAAGGTTGGTCAGAAATTTCTTGAATAAAGGGCGGTTGCGTGGCGAATTGGGGCCCACGTCACCGTCAGCGTAAGCAGCGTTAAAGCCGACCCAAAGCAAGATGAAACATACGTCAAGATCCTCCCTCATGCTTTCCGCTGCGGCAAGCCAACTGATCGTTCGGTGCGCGCGCAGGTCAAGCGCCTGAGGAAATCCATCCCCGCGCGAAGCCCTTTGTTTAGTCTTCAGAATGCTGGTCGAAATGGAAAAGAGGACTGACGACATTATCGGTCCTTTCCGCAGGAATAATTAACTACATCGGCGCTTTGACTTCGCGCTGTTACGTGGGTCCGACCGGGTTGCCGCCGGTCCATTTCGCCACCCCTCGCTCTATCGCTGGCGTAGGCTCGGGAATCGATCGCCAAATGTTCGCATCTGGGTATCGCTCCGGCCGTTTCGGTGTAGCGCTTTCATCTGGTTTCCATCCGAACAGTTCAAAGGCGCGATACTGAAGGACAGAGGCAACTTCCACATTATGATCGCTGAGCCCGGCAATCTCCGCAGGCAACAGGAGCAGGTTTGCGATGGAGGTGTGGTAGCGAGGATCGTAGCAAGTTCCCGGCCAGACGTGGCAGGCATGCCAGCCCTTGGGGCCGCGCTTTCCGAATACTGCCCGCTTGATGGCCAGGTTCGCATAGGTGTTGTCGTCGAGCCGGACGCCCTGGACGACCGTTCCTCTAAGTTCATTGGCCTTCTTTCTCCTCATAGCGGGAAACCAAGTTGCGTGCCGATCCCGAGCGCTGAGTCGAGCGACGACGTTTGGATGTGCCCAGATCGCACTGCGCGCAATCAGTTCTACTGGATTGTGACCCATGGTTTGGTAGGCGCTCGACAGAATCTGCGAGCCGCTGAACATTCCATTGGCAATGGGCGCTTTCGGTCGCGGCATTCGGGGATCGCCGGGGCAAGCCGCACGGGTCGTCTGAGAACCTTCCAGATAGAGGCGGAACAGCGTCGCGGCGTTTTTCAGGGAAGCCAAGCCCGTTCGAAGGTCGCCTTTGATCCCCACTCGCGAGGGGTTAGAACGCCCGTGCCGTTCGTCTTCCATGCCATAGGTAAGTTCGGCCAGGATTTGCGCCAGTCGGTCTCGACCATGATGTCGACGCAAATCTCCATAGGCGACCGCAAGACGCTCGACGCGGTTTGCCGTGCTCGCCGAGGTGTTTGCCTGGAAACCCTGGCATCTAAGCCACGTAGGGAAGTCCACCGTAGTCTCGCTTGTCTCTGAAACGTGGTTTCCCATGGCCCGCCCCCCCTATCGTACGACCAGCGCTTTAGGATTTCGCCGACAGTGCCCTCAAGCCTCTACTCTAAACATCCACCTCGGCGTCCAGCGCGTTGGCCTGGATGAACTCCCGCCGCGGTTCCACTAGATCGCCCATCAGCCGGGTGAACATGTCGTCGGCGTCGTCGGCGTGGTCGACGCGGACCTGCAAAAGGGTGCGGGCGTCGTGGTCGAGGGTGGTTTCCCAGAGCTGGTCGGGATTCATCTCGCCCAGGCCCTTGTAGCGCTGGATGGCGAGGCCCCGGCGCCCGGCGTCGAACACCGCGGACACCAGATCGAGGGGGCCGCGCACCGTCTGGGCGCGGTCGCGGCGGCGGAAGGTCGCGGCGGCGCGGAAAGTCTCGGCCAGCTTGCCGGCCCGCTCGGCCAGGCGCCTGGCGTCGGCGGAATGCAGCATCTGCTCTTCCAGCACGATGCGCTCGGTGACCCCGCGCTTGACGCGGGTGAAGGCGTAGCCGCCGCCAAGGGCCGGTTCACCCGACCACGGCCCGTCGCCCTCCTCGGCGTAGAGATCGAACCGTCGCGCACCCGCCGCGAGATCGGCCGATTTCCCCAGCAGCCCCGCCAGGGCCGCCTGTTCGATAGCGAAAGCGGGAGCGCGAGCCGACAGCCGCTCGATATTGGCCTTGGCCTGGCGTGCGGTCTGAGCGAGGTCGGCGAGGTCCGCCCCGGTCATCCGCTCGCCGGAGGCAAGATCCAGTTCCGCCTCGTCCAGGCCCTCGTCGATCAGGAAGGCCTCCAGTTCGGCGTCGTCCTTGAGGTAGCGCGACGACTTGCCCTTGCTGGCCTTATAGAGGGGCGGTTGGGCGATATAGAGATAGCCGCGCTCGATCACCTGCGGCATTTGGCGATAGAAGAAGGTCAAGAGCAGGGTGCGGATGTGCGCCCCGTCCACGTCGGCGTCGGTCATCACCACGATGCGGTGATAGCGGATCTTCTCAATGTCGAAGTCGTCGCGGCCGATGCCGGCCCCTAGCGCCGTGATCAGGGTGCCGATCTGGTCGGAGCCCAGCATCTTGTCGAAGCGGGCGCGCTCGACATTGAGGATCTTGCCGCGCAGGGGCAGGACCGCCTGGTTCTCGCGGTTGCGCGCCTGCTTGGCGCTGCCGCCGGCCGAATCTCCCTCGACCAGGAAGATTTCCGACTTGGCGGGGTCGCGCTCCTGGCAGTCGGCGAGCTTGCCGGGCAGGGAGGAGATGTCGAGCGCCGACTTGCGGCGGGTGAGGTCGCGCGCCTTGCGGGCCGCCTCGCGGGCCTGTGCCGCTTCGGTGATCTTCGAGATGACCAGCTTGGCTTCGTTGGGATGCTCCTCGAACCACTGGCCGATGCCGTCGCTCACCAGCCCCTCGACCGCCGGGCGAACCTCGGAGGAGACCAGCTTGTCCTTGGTCTGTGATGAGAATTTCGGGTCCGGAACCTTGACCGACAGGACGCAGGTCAAGCCCTCCCGGGCGTCCTCGCCGGTGAGCTGAACCTTCTCGCGCTTGGCCGCGCCGGAGGATTCAGCATAGCCGGTAATCACCCGGGTCAGGGCGGCGCGGAAGGCCGACAGATGTGTCCCGCCCTCTCTCTGGGGGATGTTGTTGGTGAAGCACAGCATGGTCTCGTGATAGCCGTCGTTCCACCACAGGGAGAGATCGATCTCGACCTTCTCGCGGCGGCCGCGGATCACCAGCGGCGTCTTCAATAGGGGCGTCTTGGCCTTGTCCAGGTGACGCACGAAGGCTTCGACTCCGCCCTCGTAGTGCAGGATTTCCTCGAAAGGCTCGGCCTCGCGCAGGTCGCGGAAATAGATCACCACTCCCGAGTTGAGGAAGGCCAGCTCGCGCAGGCGATGCTCGATGGTGCGGCGGTCGAAATCGATGTGGGCGAAGGTCGCCAGCGAGGGCAGGAAGGTGACGTCGGTGCCGGTGAGAAATTCGCCGCCTTCGCGCCGGGGCGCTGGCCCTTCGACGGCCAGGGGCAGCACCGTGTCTCCGCCCTCGAATCGCATCTGGTGGGTCTCGCCGCCCCGGTGAACTTTCAGCACCAGCCAGTCCGACAGGGCGTTGAACACCGACACCCCTACCCCGTGCAGGCCGCCGCTGACCTTGTAGGAATTCTGATCGAACTTCCCGCCGGCGTGGAGCTGGGTCATGATCACCTCGGCGGCTGAGACGCCCTCGCCCTCGTGGATGTCGGTGGGGATGCCGCGCCCGTCGTCGGTGACCGTGCACGAGCCGTCGGCGTTCAGGATCACCTCGACCCTGGTCGCCCAGCCGGCCAGGGCCTCGTCGATCGCGTTGTCGACCACCTCGTAGACCATGTGATGCAGGCCAGAGCCGTCGTCAGTGTCGCCGATATACATGCCCGGCCGCTTGCGCACCGCGTCCAGGCCCTTGAGAACCTTGATCGAATCGGCCCCGTAGTCGGCGGCGCCGTCGGCGGTCGCGTCATGGGTGTCTTCGTCGGTCATTCACTCAGATTCCAGGCGGGTAAGGCGCGAGGCGTCGACGTGGACGCCGAGTGCCCGACCCTTGAGGGTTTCGAACAGCGCTTCTTCCGTGCCGGTCAGGAAAGCTTGCAGCGACAGCGCCTCGATCTCGTCGAACAGGGCGGCGCGCCGGACCGGGTCCAGATGCGCCGCCACTTCATCGAGAAGTAATATAGGATTCGGCGCGAATTTTACACGGGAAAGTCTCCCCGCCTGGGCCAGGACCAAATTGAGGATGAGGGCCTTCTGTTCGCCGGTGGAACAGTCGCCGGCCGGCCGGCCTCGTTCCAAGTGGGTGACCAGCAGATCGCCCCGGTGCGGACCGGCCAGTGCCCGCCCGGCGGCGGCGTCGTGGGCCCGGCCAGCGGCCAAGGCGGCGACCAGCCGCGCCTCGATGTCCACCAGGTCCGCGCCGGCGCCCGCCATTGTCTCCCACTCGCCGGTGAGGGCCAGCCCGGCCCTGGGAAAGGCGCAACCGGCGCGGGCGTCGATCTCGATCGCCAGATCGCTCAGGGCGCGGGCCCGCGCCAGAGGCATTTCCGCTTCCGCCTTGGCCATCCGCTGCTCCAGCACGGCCGCCCAGGCGGGATCAGCGGGCGCCTCGGCGAGCAGGCGAGCGCGCTCGCGCAGGGCGCGGTCATAGGCGGCGACGTGGCCGGCGTGAGCCGGCAGGGCGGCGAACACCAGCCGATCGAAGAAGCGCCGGCGTTCGGTCGATCCATCGAGAAACAGCCGATCTTGCGCCGGGGTCAGCCATATGGGACGGGCGTGGTCGGCCAGACGGGCGGCGGTGGCGCTTTCACCGTCGACGCGAACCGTCCGCCGCGTCGCCTCGGGACTTTCCAGGCCCGTGCCGATCCGCGCCTGGCCGCTCTCGGTGGCGACGAGCGCCGAGACCGCCCAAACCCGGCCGACCGTCTCGCCCGGCTCGCGGCGCCCCACCTCCGCCAGCCCCGCGCCGCGCAGGCCCCGCCCCGGCGACAAGAAGCTCACCGCCTCCAGAATGTTGGTCTTGCCCGCCCCGTTGGGGCCGAACAGAAAGGCGCTGGCCCCGCCGATCCGCAGTTCCGCCGCCTCGTAGGAGCGAAAATCGGTGAGCCGCAGATGGTCGATCGCCGATCGCACGCTCAGGCCACGAATCCCGTCGGCGCCTACGCCCTCAGCGGCATCAGCACGTATTGCACACCCGCGTCGGTGGGATCGAGGACCAGGACCGGGTCGAGCATGGCGGCCGAGGCGGCGCGGTCGGCGAAGCGGAAGTCGGCGCTCTCCCCGCCGATCTGGGCGGTGACGTCCATCAGATAGCGGGCGTTGAAGCCGATCTCGAAGGGTTCGCCGTCGTAGTCGATCTCCAACTCCTCCACCGCCTGGCCGGTCTCCATGTTGCGCACGGTCAAGACCACCTTGCCGGCCTCGGCGGCGAGCTTCACCGAGCGGCTCTTTTCCGAGGAGATGGTGGCCACCCGGTCCACCGCAGCGGCGAAGAGGGCGTTGTCCACCCCCATCGCCCGGTGGTTCTCGCGCGGGATCACCCGGGTGTAGTCGGGGAAGGAGCCGTCGATCACCTTGGAGGTCAGGGCGGCGCGGCCGAAATCGAAGCGCACTTTTTGCTGGCTGATCCGCAAGGTGACGGTCTCGCCCGCGTCGTCCATCAGGCGGCGGGCCTCCTGGATGGTCTTGCGCGGCACGATGACGCCCGGGGTTCCGGCCGAGCCTTCCGGGGCCGGCATGTCGGCCAGGGCCAGGCGGTGGCCGTCGGTGGCCACGGCGCGCAGAAGCGAGCGGCCCTCCTCGACCACGGTGTGCAGATAGATGCCGGTCAGATAGTAGCGGGTCTCCTCGGTGGAGATGGCGAAGCGGGTCTTGTCGATCAGGCGCATCAGGTCGGCGGTGACGATTTCCACCGGGGCCGACAGGCCGTCCGACGACATCACCGGAAAATCGCCGGCCGGCAGGACCGGCAGGTTGACTCGGTAGCGGCCGGCCTGGACCTGCAGGCGGGGATCCTCGCCGGTGAAGCTCAGGGAGACATCGGCCCCTTCGGGCAGCTTGCGGACGATCTCGTAGAGGGTGTGAGCCGGGGCGGTGACCTGGCCGGAGCTCTCGATCTGGGCCTCGGCCTCGTCGGTGATCTCCATGTCCAGGTCGGTGGCCGAAAAAGCCAGGGCGCCGTCGCGCGTCGCCAAGAGGACGTTGGAGAGAATGGGAATGGTGTTGCGCCGCTCGACCACGTTCTGCACATGGCCGAGGGCCTTCAGCAGGGCCGCGCGCTCGATCGTCAGCTTCATCTTTTTGTCCAATCCGGCGCCGCCGCGGATCAAGGCCCCCGAGCGCGGCGGGTGAAAACGGACCTGGCAGATTAGCGGAAATGTCGGCGCGAGGAAGGGGCCTTGGCGGAGGTTTTCTTAACCCCTCGCGTCGTTCGCCGGTTCGGCCTGGGGCGCCTCCTCCGCCGCCTCTTCCGCCACGACGCCGCCGGCCGGCCCAGTGGAGTCCTTGGCGGCCACCACCACCATGGCCGGGCGCACGATGCGGCCAAAGAGTTCATAGCCGGCCTGCAGAACCTGGATCACCCCGCCCGGACCCACGATGTCGGAGGCCTGTTCCATCATCGCCTGATGCCGGTGCGGATCGAATCTCTCTCCGACCGCCGGAGCGATCGCCTTGAGGCCATTGCGTTCGAACGCGGCGGTGAGCGCCTTCTGGGTCATTTCCAGGCCGACCGTCAGGTTGCGGGCCAGGGGATCGTCGGCGTCCTTGGGCGCGTGGTCGAGGGCGCGGGCCAGGTTGTCGGCGACGCCCAGGAGGTCGCGGGCGAAGGCCTGGATGGCGTAGGCGCGGGCGTCGTTGACCTCGCGTTCGGCCCGGCGCCGCGTGTTCTCCGCCTCGGCGGCATAGCGAAGGGCCTGATCCTTCGAGGCGGCCGATTCGGCGCGCAGGCCCGCCAGGGCGTCCGCCCCGCCATCGCCGTCGTCCCCGCCCGCGAGGTCCAGATTCTCCATTCGGGGCTGTTCGTCGCTCATCGCTACCTGCTCACCCGTCCATGATCCGGCCCAGGGCCCGGGCGGTATAGTCCACCAGCGGGATCACCCGGGCGTAGTTGAGGCGGGCCGGGCCGATCACCCCGATCGCCCCCAGAACCTTCTGCCCGCCGGACATATAGGGCGCCGCGATCAGGGCGGAACCCGACAACGAAAAGAGCCGCGTCTCGGCCCCGATGAAGATTCGCACGCCCTGCGCTTCTCGAACATCGTCGAGCAAACCGATCAACTGCTCCTTCTGTTCCAGGTCGTCGAACAGCATCCGCACCCGGTCGAGGTCGGCGACGGCCCCCGGATCGCCCAGCAGGTTGGCGCGACCGCGCACGATCAGGGCCCGCTCGACCCCTTCGCCGCCGCTCCAAGCCGCCAGCCCGTCCTCGATCAGCCTGGCGGCCGCCTCGTCGAGTTCGCGGCGGCCCCGGTTCAGCTCTCCGGCGATATCGAGCTTGGTCTCCGCCAGGGTCTTGCCGCGCAAACGGGCGTTCAGGAAGTTGGAGGCCTCGCGCAGAGCGGCGGGGGTGATCCCCGCGGCGCGACGCATCAGGCGGTTTTCCACCAGCCCATCGTCGAACACCATGATCGCCAGGGCCTGATCGGGGCCCAGGGCCACGAACTCCACATGCTTGACCCCGGCGTCGCGCACCGGCGTCACCACCACCCCCGCCCCGCCGGCCAAGCCCGAAAGGATGGCGCTGGCCTCGTTCAGCGCCTCGTCGAAGGAGCGGCCATGCGCCCCCAGGCGCGCCTCAACGCTGCGCCGGTCGTCCTCGGCGATATCGCCCACCTCCAGCAGGCCGTCCACGAACAGGCGCAATCCCGCGTGGGTGGGCAGGCGGCCGGCGCTGACGTGCGGCGCGCCGAGCAGGCCCAGCTCGGTCAGGTCCTGCATGGTGTTGCGGATCGAGGCGGGCGACAGGTGCACCCCGCCGCGCGAAATGGTGCGCGAGCCCACCGGATCGCCGGTCTCCAGATAGGTCTCGACGATGCGCCGGAAGATGTCGCGGGCGCGGCTGTCCAGTTCGCTCAGACTGGCGCCGCGCGGGGTAAGGGGGTCGATGAACGGGTGGGTCATGGACGATCTCGTGCATTTGCAGGATAAGCGCGGCCTCGCGGCGCGCAAGCGGCGCCCCACGGTCCCGCGGAGCTTTCTCGACCATCATGCGACCTTCCGAACGCGCGCCGGGCGCCCTGCGCGCCATCACCCTGGAGACCGCCGTCAACCGCTACGCCGAGGGTTCCTGCCTTGTCTCCTTCGGCCACACCAAGGTTCTCGTCACCGCCAGCCTGGAGGAGGGCGTGCCGCCCTTCCTGCGCGGGCGCGGGAAGGGCTGGGTCACCGCCGAATACGGCATGCTCCCCAGAGCCACTCATACCCGCGGCCGGCGCGAGGCGGCGCTGGGCAAACAGTCGGGGCGCACCCAGGAGATCCAGCGCCTGGTCGGCCGCTCCCTGCGCGCCGTGGTCGACCTCAAAGCCCTGGGCGAGCGCCAGATCACCCTGGACTGCGACGTCATCCAGGCCGACGGCGGCACCCGCACGGCCGCCGTCACCGGGGCCTGGGTCGCCCTCAGGCTCGCCACGCGCCATCTGATGGAGGAGGGCGTCATCGCCCGCGAACCGATCCTCGATCAGGTGGCGGCGGTGTCCTGCGGCCTTTGCCAGGGAACGGCGGTCCTCGACCTCGACTACGAGGAGGACAGCACCGCCGAGGCCGACGCCAACTTCGTGCTCACCGGGGCCGGCGACATCGTCGAAATCCAGGCCACCGGCGAGAAGCGCGGCTTTACCCAGGGCGAGTTCGAGGCCCTGTTCGGCTTGGCGCGGGAGGGAATCGCGGCGCTGGTCGGGATGCAGAAGGCGGCGGTCGGGGCGCCAACGCGCGCCGGCTGAATTGAACCCATGTCGGTTCGCGGCCGCGCCGAGCGGCTACGCTTTCGCCGGCTTGGGAACCCGCAGCCAGACAGGCATGTAGGCCAGCGACGCCGCCGCGATCAGGCCGGCGCTCCACAGCAGCAGCCTGGGCTCGGCGGCGGCGATCAGCCAGCCACAGAACAGAGCGGCGCCCACCGCCAGCGCCCTGGCTGACATTCTCGCGGGCCCGCGGGCCGATCCGCCGATCCGCCACAAGGCGAAGCAGGCCGCCATATAGACGACAACCGTGAGAATGACGCTGACATCGATCACGATGGTGAACTGCCGGGCGATGCTCGGGCTAGCGGAGGCGACCACCGCCAGGCTCATCAGAACGCCCGTAAAGAGCAGATGGGCCGTGGACGCCTTGTCAGCGAGGCGCGCGCCCGCCCGCCTGGTGATCTGGCCGAGCACCGCTTCGCTTTCCGCCGTCTCGACGGTCAGCAGGACCGCCCCGCCCAGAGTGCCGCAGGATTTCAGCATGGCGCACAGGGCGACGAAGGCGGCCACCGACGCCCCCAGCAACGGCGCGACCGCGTCGGCGAAAGGCGCGTTGGACCTGGCCAGGACAGCGGCCGGCAGGATTCCCATGATGGCGCCGCAGGCCAGGACGTAGGTCACCGCGGCGATCGCCAAGCCCGCGAGCGTGGCGATCGGGACATTTCGGGCCGGGTTTCGCACCAGGGTCGCCAACACGCTGGCGTTCTCGATTCCGCTGAACGCCCAGAACACCGTGACCACCGATGCTGGCACGACCTGGACAAAGCTTTGTCCGCTCACGTTCCAGGACGCGGCGAATATCTCCGGGCGAAAGTAGAACCAGCCGCCGATCGCCACGAGCAGAATGGGCGCCAGTCCGATCGCGAGCGTCCAGCCGCCGAACCGGGCCACGAACCGCGGGCCGACGATGTTGGCGCCGACGAACAGCCACAGGATCGCCACCGTCGCCATGCCGGAGGCCGGCGGCTTGGCGATCGCCGGCAGGAAGACGCTCAGATAGCCGGTCACGGCCAGGGCGATGGCGACATTCCCGACCCAGCAGGAGGTCCAGTAGATGGCGCCGGCGACGAATCCGGCCGCCGGACCGAACGCCTCGCGCACGTAGGAAAAAAGGCCGGCCGTCCCGGGCCGCAGGATGGCCAGCCAGGAAAAGACGCCGGCCAGCAGGGCGGCGCCGGCGATGGCGGCGGCCCAGGCGAGGATCGAGATGGAGCCGATGGCCCCCAGGCTGGCCGGCAGCAGGTAGACGCCCGAACCGATCATGCCGCCCGCCACGAGCATGGTGGCCAGAAAGGGGCCGAGCCCGCGCTGGACTTCGCCCGATGTCATCAGCGGCTCGATCGTCGAAGGTAGCGGGCCATTCGCGAGCCGCGTCGCCGAGCGGCATCGACCTTTGCTCTCACGCCTCTTCCCCCTCCTCCGGGTCGTCCGGCGGCCCCGGTTCGAAGACTACCAAATCGCCGGGCTGGCAGTCCAGTTCGCGGCACAGGGCGCCCAGGGTGGAAAAGCGGACAGCCCGCGCCTTGCCAGTCTTGAGGATGGACAGGTTGGCGATGGTCACGCCGACGCGGTCGGCGAGCTCGGTGAGCGACATGCGCCGCTCCAGCAGAAGACGGTCGAGGCGGACGCGGACGGGCATGGCTAGATCGTCAGCTCCGCCTCGCCGCGCAGCCGCGCGCCCTCGCGGAAGATCTCGGCCAGCACCACGATCACCAGGACGGCGAACCAGGTGGTGAAGCTCACCCCGCCGCCCACGTGGACGCGGCCCTCGAGGACCATGCGGGAGAGGCCGGCGGCGGCGTAGCGCCCCACCTCCAGGATGGCCAGGGCGCCGGCGATGGTGCGCAGGCGCCGGACGTTATCGGGATGAAAGGGGTCGCCGGCGATCAGGGTCTGGAAGATGCGGCGCAGGCGCCCGACGATGATTATGGCTCCGCCCAGATAGAGGCCGATCCCCAGCAGGGTGGCGGCGGCGACCGGGCCCAGCCACGGGCCTTCGATATGCAGCTTCTCTATAGTGACCTGGCTGGCCAGGAGCTCGGGACGGAAGCTCAGCAGCAGGACGGCGAAAATGGCTACGATCACGCCAGCCACCGCCACCCACAGTACGAAGTGGAAGACGTCGAGGATGACCTTCAGGAAGCTCGAAACCGAACCGGGCCCCAAGGCGCGCATCGCTCTTTCCTTTCTCGCCCAAACGAAACCGCCGCCCGCGGCTGGCGCCAGCGGACGGCGGTGAGGATGCCCCGAACCGGCCTCGCATGAAAGCGCACCGGTCCTCCTAGAACGATTGGGCGACGAGGCCGATGGCGACCAGGGGCAGGCCGACCAGAACCAGGGTGTTCATCAGGCTCAGGGCGAAACGGTCGACGATGTTGATCATGTGGGTGGCGGTCATCTTAAAAATCTCCTTTTGCAGTGCAACATGAAGCGGCGGCTTCAAGTGGGCGGCGGCTCGCCGTCTGGTGTGATCCGTGAATAGGACCGCATCGTTTTTCAATCAACTTAATTATTGTTTATCGATGTTAATTTTTCGCAATGCAATAAATTTTCCTTCATGTTCGGAAACTGGCAGGATGGGGCGATGAGCTTGAGCCTCGAACCCGGCGCCCGACTGGTGGCCGCCACCCACAACCCGGGCAAGGCGCGCGAACTGGCTGCCCTGCTCGGGGCGCGCTTCGAGGTGATTTGCGCCGGCGAACTGGGGCTGGCCGAACCCGACGAGCCGGAGACCACGTTCACCGGCAACGCCATGGTCAAGGCGCGGGCGGCGGCGGACGCATCGGGGCTCATCGCCATCGCCGACGATTCGGGCCTGTGTGTCGCCGGCCTGGAAGGCGCGCCGGGCGTCCATTCGGCGCGCTGGGCCGGCCCCACCCGCGACTTCGCCCACGCCATGGCCCTGGTCGAGCGGCGGCTGGCCGAACGCGACAGCGACGACCTCGTGGCCTTCTTCGTGTGCGCCCTGGCGGTCGCCTGGGCCGCCGGCCCGGTGGTGACGGTCGAGGGGCGGGTCGACGGAACGCTGACCTTTCCGCCGCGCGGGACGCGGGGGTTCGGCTATGACCCGATCTTCGTCCCGGCTGGCGGAAGCGAAACCTTCGGCGAGATGGACCCCGCCGCCAAGCACGCCATCAGCCACCGCGCCCTCGCCTTCGCGAAGCTGAAGGAAGCGCTCTTTTGAGCAGCCAGCCCCTCGGGCTTTATGTCCACTGGCCCTATTGCGCCCGCGTCTGCCCCTATTGCGATTTCAACGTGGTGCGCGACCGGGGCGGGGAGAAGACGGCGCTGGCCGGGGCGATCCTCGCCGATCTCGGCGGCCACGCCGCCCTGACTGGCCCGCGTCGGCTGACCTCGATCTTCTTCGGCGGCGGCACACCCTCGCTGATGGAACCGGGGGTCGTGGCCGCGATCGTCGATGCCGCCCGCGTCCTGTGGACGCCCGCCCCCGACCTGGAAGTCACCCTGGAAGCCAATCCCACCGACGCCGAGTCGGATCGCTTCACGGCCTTGACCCAAGCGGGAGTGAACCGGCTATCCCTAGGCCTCCAGTCCCTCGACGACGCGGCGCTCAAATTCCTGGGACGCGACCACGACGCCGCAGACGGCCGGCGGGCCGCGGCTCGCGCCGCGCGCGCCTTTCCCCGGCTTTCCATCGACCTGATCTACGCTCGCCCCGGCCAGAGCGTGGCCGCCTGGACGCGCGAGCTCGGCGAGGCCCTGACCCTCGGCGCCGAACACATCTCCCCCTACCAGCTCACCATCGAGCCGGGGACCGCCTTCCATCGCGCGGTCGCTCGGGGGACGTTCGCCCCGCCGCCGCCTGATCTCGCCGCCGACCTCTATGAGACGACGCAGGAGGTTCTGGGCGCCGCCGGCTTCGAGGCCTACGAGGTGTCCAATCATGCCAGGGGCGAGGCCGCCCGTTCGCGCCACAACCTCATCTATTGGCGAGGCGGCGACTACGTCGGCGTGGGGCCGGGCGCGCACGGCCGCCTCACCTTGGGCGAGGAGCGCTGGGCGAGCGTCGCGCCGGGCGGCGTGGCCGACTACATGGCCCGGGTGAACGCCACCGGCCTGGGATCCTGGCGCGACCGGCTGGACGGGCGAGCCGTAGCTCTGGAGCGGCTTCTCATGGGCCTGCGCACCGTGGAGGGGGTGGCCCTGAGCGATCTGAACCCCCTGCGCATCCCGCCCGAGCGGATCGAGGCGCTGGGCGGCTTCATCGACGCCCGGAGCGGGCGTCTCGCCGTCACCGCCAAAGGGCGGCCGGTGCTCAATCGCCTCACCGCGATCCTCGCCGATGGCGCGTGACGACCGGGCGGCTTAAGGCTGATCGGCCATGGCCGATCCACATCCCCGCGCTCCCAAGCCCAATGTATTGGCGCCCGGCCTCTATCTGGTCGCCACGCCGATCGGCAATCTGCGCGATATCACCCTGCGCGCCCTGGACGTGCTGGGCGCCGCCGACCTGGTTCTGGCCGAGGACACAAGGGTGAGCGGCAAGCTGCTCGCCGCCCATGGCCTCAAGGCGCGGCTCCAGCGCTACGACGAACACGCCGCCGCGGCGGCGCGGCCGGGCATTCTCGCGGCCCTGGCGGGAGGCGCTCGCATCGCCTTGATCTCAGACGCCGGTACGCCGCTCCTCTCCGATCCGGGCTATCGGCTGGTCCGCGAGGCGACGGCCCAGGGATCGGCGATGTTTCCCATCCCCGGACCCTCGGCGACCCTGGCCGCCTTGACCGTCGCCGGCCTTCCCACCGACCGCTTCCTGTTCGCCGGCTTTCCGCCGCCCAAGGCCGGCGCCCGCCGCGCCTTCCTCGCCGAACTGGCCCCCATCCGCGCCACCCTGATCTTTTTCGAGGGCGGCCCGCGCCTGGCCGCCAGCCTCCTCGACATGGCGGCGGTGTTCGGGCCGCGCGAGGCCGCCGTTGCCCGCGAGCTCACCAAGCTGCACGAGACGGTGGTGCGTGGAACCCTGGACGCCCTCGCCGCCGATCCCCGCTTCGCCGCGCCGAAAGGAGAGATCGTCGTTCTGGTGGGTCCGGGGTCGGAGCGGATCGCGACGCCCGACGAGGCCGACGCCGTCCTCCTGGACGCCCTGACCCGCGCCGGCCCGGCCGAGGCCGCCTCGGAGGTCGCCAAGGCGCTGGGCCTCCCCCGCCGCGAGCTCTACGCCCGCGCCTTGGCGCTGCGGGGCCGCCCAGGATGAGCCAGATCCGCCGCGACCGCGGCCTCGCGGCGCGCCGATCGGGCCGGCGGGCGGAAATCTTCTGCGCCTTGTGGCTGATGGCCAAGGGCTATCGCATCCTGGGTTTTCGCCTGAAGACCCCTCAGGGTGAAATCGACCTTCTGGCCCAGAAAGGCGGGGTGATCGTGGTGGTGGAGGTCAAACGACGCGTCAGCCTGGAGGCCGCCCTGACGGCGGTGACCTGGCGCCAGCGCGAGCGGCTGGTGCGGGCCGCGCAATCCCTGGCCGCCCGCCGCCCCGCCCTGGCCGGCGCCGCCGTCCGCCTCGACCTCATCGCCCTCGCGCCGGGGCGCTGGCCGCGCCATATTGCGGACGCTTGGCGGGAAGGCTGAGCGCCGGGCAAGCCACGAGGAAAGCTCAATGCCGCTTCAGGTCGCCATTCAGATGGACCCCGTCGAGCGGGTCAACATCGAGACCGACACCACCTTCATGCTGATGCTGGAAGCCCAGACGCGCGGCCACGGCCTGTGGGTCTATGGCCCCGAGCGCCTGGCCCTGGAGGACGGCCGGGTGCTGGCCCGCGGCCGGCCGCTCAACCTGCGCGCCGTCAAGGGCGATCACCACAGCCTGGGCAAGACGGAGGTTCGCGACCTCTCCGACATGGACGTGGTGCTGATGCGCCAGGATCCGCCCTTCGACATGGCCTATATCACCGCCGCCCATTTCCTGGAGACCATCCACCCGGCCACCCTGGTGGTGAACAATCCGGCCGAGGTGCGCAACGCGCCGGAAAAGCTGTTCGTCACCGGCTTTCCGGGCCTGCAGCCGCCCACCCTGATCACCGGCGATTCCGACGCCATCGAGGACTTCCGCGCCCGCCACGGCGACATGGTCTTGAAGCCCCTCTACGGCGGGGCGGGGTCCGGCGTGGTGCGGCTGAACGCCGACGACCCCAACCTCGACGCCCTCCTGGAACTCCACGCCCTGATCGGCCGCGAGCCGGTGATCGCCCAGAAGTTCGTGCCGGCCGTTGCCGCCGGCGATAAGCGCATCCTCCTGGTGGACGGCGAGCCGATCGGGGCCATCAACCGCAT
The DNA here is from genome assembly GCA_051002715.1 of Caulobacteraceae bacterium. Taxonomy (GTDB): domain Bacteria; phylum Pseudomonadota; class Alphaproteobacteria; order Caulobacterales; family Caulobacteraceae; genus Acaudatibacter. The sequence goes on along the minus strand of JBPCMA010000109.1, from coordinate 1,398 downwards.
CCCCGCACCGGGCCAGGTGCGCTCCAACCTGGCCAAGGGCGGCCGCGCCGAGGCCGTGGAGCTGACGGCCCGCGATCGGGAAATCTGCGCCGCGATCGGCATGGAACTCAAGGACCGCGGCCTGCTCTTCGTCGGCATCGACGTGATCGGCGACTATCTCACCGAGATCAACGTCACCTCCCCGACCGGCGCCCAGCAGCTCAAGCGCTTCGGCGGCGCCGACGCGGCGGCGCGGCTGTGGGACCGGATCGAGGCGATACGGGGCGTTGTGTAGGTGCTCCATTCACTAAGTTCTACTTTTGTTCTTGATTGGCGCGCCAGATTGTGATCCCACTGCGCCAAGGGACGAGGGAGACTAGGCGGCCATGGCGGCGCGGGTGGTGTCGGTGGCGTTCGAGGGGGTCGAGGCCCGGCGGGTGGACGTCGAGGTCCAGATGGTCGGCGGATTTCCCGCTTTCGTGGTGGTGGGCCTGGCCGACAAGGCGGTGGGCGAGGCGCGCGAGCGGGTGCGCGCCGCCTTCGCGGGCCTCGGCCTCGCCCTGCCGCCCAAACGGGTGGTGGCCAATCTCGCCCCGGCGGACCTGCCCAAGGAAGGCAACCACTACGACCTGCCCATCGCCCTGGCCCTGATGGCGGTGATGGGGATCATTCCGCAGGACGCCCTGGACGGCTGGGCGGCGATCGGCGAACTGAACTTGAACGGGGAGATCGCCCCGGTGGCCGGCGCCCTGCCGGCGGCCATCGCGGCGGGCGCCCTGGGCCTGGGCCTCATCTGCCCCGAGGCCTGCGGCCCCGAAGCGGCCTGGGCCGGCGAGACCGCCATCCTCGCGCCGCGCTCCCTCATCGCCCTGGTCAACCATTTCCGCGGCGCCCAGATTCTGGGCCAGCCCCGCCCCGGCCCGATGATCGAGGGCGGCTGGGGACCCGACCTCAAGGACGTCAAGGGCCAGGAGAACGCCAAGCGCGCCCTGGAGATCGCCGCCGCCGGCGGCCACAACCTGCTCTATGTCGGCCCGCCGGGGTCGGGAAAATCCATGCTGGCCCAACGCCTGCCGGGCCTGTTGCCGCCGCTCACCGCCGCCGAGTTGCTGGAAACCTCCATGGTCCATTCCATCGCCGGCCTGATCGCCAAGGGGACCCTGACCCGCGACCGGCCGTTCCGCGCCCCCCACCATTCGGCCAGCATGGCGGCCCTGACCGGCGGCGGCCTGAAGGTCAAGCCCGGCGAAGTCTCCCTCGCCCACAACGGCGTCCTCTTCCTCGACGAACTGCCGGAATTCAGCGCCCAGGCCCTCGATTCCCTGCGCCAGCCCCTGGAGACGGCCGAGGTCACCGTCGCCCGCGCCAACGCCCACGTCCGCTATCCGGCCCGGGTTCAACTGGTGGCGGCGATGAACC
>JBPCMA010000108.1:0-5053 GCA_051002715.1 Caulobacteraceae bacterium | reverse complement strand
CCCGCCGCGGCGCAGGCGTCGACCAGGCGGGCCAGGGTGTAGTGCCAGATGTCCTGCTGGGCGACGGCGCGCGGCGAGCCCCCAGAAACGTTTTCTTCTCCGGCGTCGGCCAGAACGCGGTAGGCCGGATGGCCGCCGCCGACGCGGGTGGTCTTCATGCCGCGGCTGGCGGCGAGGTCGGCGGGGCCCAGGCTGACGCCCGCCAGGCGCGGGCTGGCCGCGGCGATGGCCTCGATGTTGGTCACCCCCTGGGCGGTCTCCAGGATGGCGTGCAGCAGGATCGGCCGGGCGAGGCCGTGGCGCGCCTCCAGCACGGCCAGGAGCTGGTCGAAGTAATGGATGTCCCACGGGCCGTCGACCTTGGGGATCATCATGACGTCGAGCTTGCCGCCGCATGCGGCCACGACCTCGGTCACGTCATCGAAGTGCCAGGGGGTCGCCGGGCCGTTGACCCTGACCCACAGGCCGCATCCGGCGGCGGCGAAATCGACCCTTCCGGCCAGGTCGATGAAGCCGGCCCGCGCCGCGCCCTTGGCCTTGGCGGGAATGGCGTCCTCCAGGTTGCCGCACAGGACATCGATCTCGCCGGCGTTGGCCGCCGCCCAGGCGCGCGGCTTTTCGAGGTGGCAGGGCAGGAAGTGGATCACCCGCTCAAGACGGGTGGCAAGCGCGCGCGGCGGGGCCGGCGCGCCCCGCGCCAGGGGCTGGAAGAAGGCGCGCGGCGGCCGGCCGGTCATTTCAACCTCTCCCGGCGCGGCGCCTACTTCGCGGCGCCCAGGTAATCCATCTTGCCCAGCGGCACGCCCTGGTTGCGCAGCACGTCATAGGCGGTCGTCACGTGAAAGAGGAAGTTGGGCATAGAAAACAGCAGAAGAAAATCGCGGCCGGTGAAGGTCATGGAGCCGTTCGGAAACTTCAGCTCGATAGTCCGGTCCTCGCCGCCGTCCACCTGCTCGGGCCTGATGGTCTCCAGATAGGCGACGGTCTTGGCCAGACGCTCCTTCAGTTCGGGAAAGGTGGTCTCGGTGTCGGGCATGCTGGGCGGTTCGGCGCCGGCCAGGCGCCCCGCCCCGCCCTTGGCGGCGTCGCTGGCCATCTGGATCTGGCGGGCGAGGGGATGCATGTCGGGGGCCAGACGCGCTTCGGCGAGGGTGGAGAGGGCGACGCCGCTCTCCTCCGCGTAGGCCTCGGCCTTGTCCAGGATGGCGGAAAGGTTGCGCGACATGCGCAGATAGACGGGGATGGAGGCTTCGTAGAGAGACAGGGGCAAGGGGGATTCTCCGATGAAGAGGGTTGCCGCCGCCAGATAGGGCGGCCGGGCGGCGGCCCCAAGGGCGAGGCGCGAAGGATCGATTCGAATGTGGCGAGCGCGAGGAGAACGCCTGGATCGAGGCGAGCGGGTTCAGGTGCTGCGCGCCGGAGCGGCCATCGCGTTCGGCGACGCCCTGGAGGCCTTGCGCGACGACGAGAGCTTTCGCGCCTTTTTGCTCGCGCGCCTGGCCGCCGCGCCGCATCCGGCCTTCTTCTGGGAGACGCCGCCGATCACGCGCGACAACGCGGGCCGTCCCTTCGAATATGTGACGATTCCCGCGCCGGGCCTTGAGGCGGCGCGCCCCGATCCGCGGGCTTTCGCGGCCGAATTCGCGGCCGGCCCGCAAAGCGAGACCGTGACGGCGTTCGCCAACCTCTCCGGCGACGCGACCCTGATCGCGCCCAAGCCGCTTGGCCCGCCTGGGGCCTATGCCCATCTCGCCGCCTTCCTGCGCGGCGCGCCGACGGCCCAGCAACACGATCTCGTGACCCTGACCGCGGCCAAGGCGCGGGAGGCCCTGTCCGACCGCCCCCTGTGGATCAGCACCGCCGGCCTGGGGGTTTCCTGGCTTCACGTCCGGCTCGACAGCCACCCCAAATACTACGCCCACGCGCCGTACCGGGCGTGCGCCGCCAAAGGTCCGGGCGAAAAGGCCCCTTGAAATCGCCTTGATCGCCCCTATTTATCCAGTCCGTTAATTAACAAGTCAGTTATATGCAAGCCCCCGACACCCTCTCCACCACCTTCTCCGCCCTGGCCGACCCCACCCGCCGGGCCATACTGGCCCGGCTGTCGCGCGCCGAGGCGAGCGTGAACGAGATCGCCAAGCCCTTCGCCATGAGCCTGCCGGCCATCTCGCGACACCTGAAGGTGCTGGAGGCGGCGGGGCTGATCTCCTGCGCCCGCGAAGCGCAATGGCGACCGCGCAAACTGGAGGCCAAGGGGCTGGAAGATGTCGATGACTGGCTTGCCCAGTATCGCCGTTTCTGGACCGGCGGCTTCGATAAGATGGACGCCTACCTGGCCGAACTCGAAGCCAAGGAAACACCCGATGAGCGCTAGCCTCGCCAACGACGAATTGCTCATCACGCGGACGTTCAATGCGCCGGCGGCCGCCGTCTTTTCGATGTGGTCCGACCCCGAACACATGAAGCGCTGGATGGGGCCGAAGGATTTCGAGTGCCGCGAGGTCGAGATCGATTTTCGTGTGGGCGGCGCCTATCGCGCGATGATCCGGTCGAGGGAATATGGCGAGAACTGGTTCGGCGGCGTCTACCGGGAGATCGAACCGAACCGGCGACTCGTCTTCACCTTCACATGGGACGACGGTCCGTCGGCGGGGGTCGAAACGCGAGTCACGATCACGTTCGCCGAGCGTGACGGCAGGACCGCCCAGACATTCCATCAGGCGCCTTTCTCGAGCCCCGAGCGCCGCGACAGCCATGTCGGCGGGTGGAGCGAAGCCTTCGAGAAGGAACAGGCCTACGTCGAGACCATCCAAAAGGAGCACACCTCATGATCACCATCTCCGCCTTTCGCTGGGTCCCGCCGTTCGCCCAGGGCCAGGTGCGCGATCTGCGCGTGCGCTGGGCGCTCGAGGAGGCGGGGCTGCCCTATAAAGCCCGCCTGCTGGGGCAGGGCGATCAGGACAAACCCGACTATCGCGCGCTTCAGCCGTTCGGCCAGGTGCCGATTTTCGAGGAAGACGGCGAGGTGCTGTTCGAAACCGGCGCCATCGTCCTGCACATCGGCGAGCGCAGCGAAACCCTCCTGCCCAAGGACGCCGCCGCCCGCGCCCGGGCGACTCAGTGGCTGATCGCGGCGCTCAATTCCATCGAGCCCCACATCATGAACGTGGCGGTCCTGGACCTCTTTTACACCGATCAGGAGTGGGCCAGGCTGCGCAAACCGGGGGCGGAGGCCTTCGCCCGCCATCGCCTGGATTCGCTGGCCAAGGCGCTGGGCGACAAGCCCTATCTCGATGGCGACCGCTTCACCGCGGGTGACCTGATGATGACGACCGTTCTGCGCATTATGCCCGAGCTCTTCGGCGAGGGGCGCCTCGCCGCTTACGTCGAACGGTGCACGGCCCGGCCGGCGTTCAAGCGCGCCCTCGACGCGCAGATGGGAGATTTCAAGGAAGCCGCCTGACGAGGGGCCCAGCCAGCGCGGGAAACTCAGATCGGGCCGACCCTGTCCGGTCGCCTTCTCACCCTTCCCCCCGCCGCGCCAGCGGATGCTTGGTCTCCACTACCTCTCTGAGGCGTTCCTGGGTGACGTGAGTGTAGATCTGGGTGGTGGCGATGTCGGCGTGGCAGAGCAGGGTCTGGACCACCCGCAGGTCGGCGCCGCCTTCCAAGAGGTGGGTGGCGAAGGCGTGGCGCAGGACGTGGGGGCTCACCTTGGCCGGATCGACGCCGGCGCCGAGGGCCGCCTCGCCCAGCAGTTGGGCGACCCGTCGCGCGGTGAGCCGCCCACCCTTGCCGCGCGAGGCGAAGAGCCACGGGTTGGGCTTGCCGCTCCCGGGAATCCTCTTGGGAACGAAGGCGGCGCGCACGGCCAGATAGGCCTTGACGGCGGCCCGCGCCGCCCCGTTCAGCGGGGCGAGGCGCTCCTTGCCGCCCTTGCCCTTGACGATCAGATAGGCCGGATCGCTCGCCATCGCCGCCAGCGGCAGGCCGACCAGTTCGGAGACCCGAAGGCCCGAGGCGTAGAGCAGCTCGACGATCGCCACCAGACGCAGCCCCGCCGTCCCGTCCCGCGCGGTCGCCGCCGCGATCAGGCCCTCCACCTCCTCGCCGCTCAGCACCTTGGGCAGGGGCCGGCCCTGGCGCGGCGCCTCCACCCGCCGGGAGGGGTCGTCGCCACGCCAGCCCTCGCCCACCACGAAGCGGTAGAACTGGCGCACCGCCGAACGCCGGCGGGCCGCCGTGGCCGGCGCGGCCCCGCGCGCGCCCAGGCTGGCGAACCAGGCTTCGATGTCCTCGGCGCCCGCGCTCGCCAGATCGCCGCCGCGCCCGGCCAGAAAGGCCGCCGCGTCGGCCAGGTCGCCGGCGTAGGCGGTCAGGGTGTTGGCCGCCGCCCCCCGCTCGGCGGCCATCATCTCGAGAAAGGCCTCGGTCCAGTCCGCTCCGCTCATGGGCCCCGCCGCCGGTGGGTCATGGCGAACCTTGGCGCGCAGAGGCGCCTTCGTGTAAAGGGCGCATTCCCGCCCATGAACGCCTTCGCCCCTCTCAACCGCAAGACCATCGCCCTCATCGGCCTGATGGGCGTCGGCAAGAGCAGCATCGGGCGGCGCCTGGCCAGCGCGCTCGCCATGCCGTTCAAGGACGCCGACGCCGAGATCGAGGCGGCGGCGGGGCGCTCGATCGCCGACATCTTCGATGCGTTCGGCGAGACGGCCTTTCGCGACGGCGAGCGGCGGGTGATCGCGCGCTTGCTCGAGGCGCCGCCCCATGTGCTGGCCACCGGCGGCGGCGCCTTCGACGACCCGGCGACCCAGCGGCTGATCGCCGAGAAGACCGTATCGGTCTGGCTGAAAGCCGATCTGGAGGTGCTGGCCCGCCGGGTCGGGCGACGCGACACCCGGCCCCTGTTGAACGGCAAGGACCCCTTGGCGGTGCTCCAGGCCCAGGCGAGCGAGCGATACGGCGCCTTCGCCACGGCCGACATCACGGTTGAGACCGGCGAAACGGCCCATCACGTGGCGGTGGACGCCATCGTCAAGGCGCTGGCGGCGCG
>JBPCMA010000107.1:0-14171 GCA_051002715.1 Caulobacteraceae bacterium | reverse complement strand
CGAGCGCTTCTTCAACAAGCTCAAACACTTCCGAGGCGTGGCCACCCGCTACGACAAACGCGCCGAAAACTACCTCGCCGGCGTCAAACTCGCCTCAGTCAGAATCTGGATGCGGGCTAATGAGTCGATGGCCTAGCAAGGTCGCGAATGGCGCCAATCGATGGGCGGCCTCAAGCGCTTCGTCGATCGCATCGATTTGCGCCGCGACCCCGATCTTCATATCGACATGCGGCACTCTGATCCTTAGCGACGCCGATCCCTTGGCCGCCACGACCGCGATGTCGTCTGGCCAATTCGATTTGGTTCCGAGAATCTGATCGACCGTTCCACCGGCGAATGTCAAATCCATTACATCGGACGAAAGCTTATGGTTGAGGCTCACGCCCTTCGGGAAGCTTTGGCCTTTCAAGACCACCCAAGTCGATCCACCGCCTTTGTCTCCAGGCGCGACCATGCTCAAGCGGCGATGTTTGCGCTGCAGGTGCTCCCAATAGTCGTGATGGAACGCGGTAATCACCGCGTTGACGACCATCTTATAGCGCCGCCTTCCTTGCTCGATGGCTTCGCTCAGAACGCTGAACCGCCAAGCAGCTCGCCGAGCTTCACGCATTGAAAACCATTCAGCCACAGCCTCGTAGGAGACACGATGTTGATAGGCGGAATCGGCGGCGAGACCTTCGAGATAGCGTTGGGGCGCACACATCACCGCCACGTGCTCGTCAAACCGCCCAGCCTCGCGGGAGTTCACGCCTCGCAGGTGGTAGCGCTCGGCTTGCCTGTCCTGCTCGGGCGCCGCGATCTTGTTTTCGATCAGCACGCCGATCCTACGGCCGCCCGACAGAACCCTCAACACGATATCGCTTTCTCCATCGGTATCGGACACGGAATGCCAAGCCCCATCCGGGGTAGCGCCTGGAATGCCAATCTGGTCACAGAACCAAGTGACGAACTCGTCGGAAATGTGAAACTCCTCCATCAGGAGGAGGTCGATGTCGCGCTCCTCGACGCTGGCGAGATAGCGACCAAAGTCGGCGACGTTCGGAGTCCGGGCCATCAAGCGGCCTCGTGGAGGACGAAATCGACGTGCACCGCGTCAAAAGGAAAGACGACTGCGCGTCCGGCTCGATCGACAATGCCGGCAACGATCAGCGCCCGGATATCGCCATGGACCGCCTTGACGTCGCGGTCGACGCGGCGGGCGGCTTCGCGGATCGACATCGCCCCTTGGCCGGTCATCGCGCGAAGGAGTTCCCAGCGGTTGGGGGTCAAGGTTCGCCAGAGGAGTTCCACCGAAGCGAAGGAGATGTGAGCGTCCTGATCCAGTCCTTTGAAGGCGGCGATGGCGCGACGATCGACGTCGCTGGTGGATGAGACGGACAGCGTCACCGTGTTCATTCCAGCCTCCATTGTTCGATTGCTTTCCAGAAATCAGTCAGAAGTTTTTCGGGCGTGATGAAGTCGTAGGCAATCTGCGTCTCGCCGAGATGGTGATGATCGCCCTTTCCCGCTTCGTTGTCGTATCGAAGAACGCAGGCCTCCGCCACGACATAGGCGAGCGCATATTTGAACAGATGCCGCGAGCCTCGGACTGGTCGCGGCAGACGCCATATCCGCAACTCGGCGAACGCCTGGTCGCCAAGCAGATGGCGTTCGTGGAGGAGCAGTTCCGCTTTTTCGTTGGCGTTCATTGCAACACCTCTTGATTGTTGTCAATTGCTCCAACGCTGAGGAGTCAATGAAAATCACGGCTGCGGACCAGCCGCGAGACCGCTCGCCCTTCGGCGCTCTTCATCTCCGCCAACCGCCTTGACAGGTCCGTGAAGCGGTCAGCGACCACGTGAATCACTTCGCCGGCCCGCTGCAGGCGGCCGTGGACAACCAGGAAGGCCGAACTCATCACCGCGCGCCGGTTGGCGGTGAACACATCCCGCCAGACCACCGCGTTGGCCGAGCCGGTCTCGTCCTCCAGGGTGACGAACACCACCCCCTTGGCGGTGCCGGGCCGCTGGCGGGTCAGCACCAGGCCGCCGACGCTCACTCCACGCCCGTCCTTCATGTCGCGAAGTCTGGCGGCGCTGACCGCGCCCAGGCGGGTCAGCAGCGGTCGATAGAAGGCGCACGGGTGAGCTTTCAGGGAAAGACTGGTGGTGCGATAGTCCTCGGCCACATGGGCAGGCAGGGCCATGGATGGCAGGTCGAAGTTCCCTTCCGCCGGCGCGCCCATCATGGCCAGGAGCGGTGCGTCGGTCTCGGCTTTCACATCCGGCGCCAGCCTCTTCACCGCCCAAAGCCCCGCCCGGCGATCCACGCCCAAGGAGCGCAGAGCATCGGCTTCGGCGAGAAGTTCGAGTGTCTGGCGCGAGAGCGACGCGCGTCTGGCGAGGTCTTGCAGCGTACGAGCGCCGGCCGCCCGCGCCTCGATCAACCGCTCGGCCTCTTCCCGCTTGAGCCCGCGAATCTGGCGCAGACCCAGGCGGACGGCGCACGGCCGCCGCCCCCTCCACCCCTTCGGGGTCCCCCAAGGCGGGAGGAGAGAAAAGCCGCTCTCTTCCCACTTTGGGGGAAGTCCGGCCGAAGGCCGGGATGGGGGCATCTTTTCCAGCCCGCAATCCCACCCGCTCGCCATCACATCCGCCGCCCGCACCTCGACACCATGCTCGCGGGCGTCGCGGACCAGTTGGGCGGGCTGGTAGAAGCCCATGGGCTGGCTGTTCAGGATGGCGGCGCAGAAGACGTCCGGGTGATGATGTTTGATCCAGGCCGAGACGTAGACCAGCTTGGCGAAACTCACCGCGTGGCTCTCGGGAAAGCCGTAGGAACCGAACCCTTCGATCTGGCGAAAGCAGCGCTGGGCGAAGTCGCGGTCGTAGCCGCGCGCCACCATGCCCTCCACGAACTTCTGGCCATAGACCCCTACGTCGCCATAGTGGCGGAAGGTGGCCATGGACCGGCGCAGGCCGTTGGCCTCCTCGGGGGTGAACTTGGCCGCCTCGATGGCCAGGCGCATGGCCTGTTCCTGAAAGAGGGGCACGCCCAGGGTCTTGCCGAGCACCGCCCGCAATTCATCGGCGGGGCCGTGCTCGGGCGCGGGCGCGGGATAGTCCACCGCCTCGACCCCCTCGCGGCGGCGAAGATAGGGGTGGACCATGTCGCCCTGAATAGGCCCCGGCCGCACGATCGCCACCTCGATGACCAGGTCGTAGAACTTGGCCGGCTTCAGGCGCGGCAGCATGGACATCTGGGCGCGGCTTTCCACCTGGAACACGCCCACCGAATCGGCCCGGCTCAGCATGGCGTAGACGCCCCGGTCTCCTTCCGGAATCTCGGCCATATCGGCAATGCCCAGCGCGTCCATGGCGCGTTTGATGGCGGTAAGCATGCCGAGCGCCAGGACATCGACCTTCATCAGGCCCAGCGCGTCGATGTCGTCCTTGTCCCATTCCAGGAAGGTTCGGTTCTTCATGGCGGCGTTGCCGATGGGCACGGTCTCGTCCAGCCGCCGCTTGGTGAGGACGAAGCCACCGACATGCTGCGACAGATGGCGGGGAAAGCCGAGAAGCTCGGTGGCCAGGGCGGTGGCGCGACGGATGTCAGGGCTTTGCGGGTCCAGACCCGCCTGGCGGAAATGATCGTCGGGAATGCCGTCGCCCCAGCTCCCCCACACCGTGCCGGCCAGGGCGGCGGTGACGTCTTCCGTCAACCCCAACGCCTTGCCGACATCGCGGATGGCGCTGCGCGGGCGATAGTGGATGACGGTGGCGCAGATGGCGGCCCGCTCGCGGCCATATCGTCCGTAGACGTACTGCATGACCTCCTCGCGCCGCTCATGCTCGAAATCGACATCGATGTCCGGCGGCTCATCGCGCTCGCGGGAGATGAAGCGGGCGAAGAGGAGATCGTGGTCGGGCTGAGTAGAGTCGACAGCCGTGACGCCCAAGCAGAAACAGACCACGGAATTGGCCGCCGATCCGCGTCCCTGGCAGAGAATACCCTGTTCCCGCGCCCATTGGACGATGTCGTGGACGGTGAGGAAATAGTTGGGATAGTTCAGTTCCTCGATAAGAGCCAATTCATGGATGAGGGCTTTCTTCACCTTGTCCGGCACACCGCCTGGATAGCGCCAGTCCGCCCCAGCCCAGGCCAGGTCGGTGAGATGGGCGATGGCGCTCTTGCCCGGCGGCACGGGCTCGTCGGGGTATTCGTATTTCAGTTGGCCAAGATCGAAGCCGACGCGCTGGGCGATCTCGCCGGTGCGCGCCACCGCGTCGGGCCAGCGGGCGAACAGCCGGGCCATCTCGGCCGGCGACTTCACATGCCGCTCGGCGTTGGCCTCCAGCCGCAAGCCCGCCTCGGTTATGGCGCAGCCTTCGCGGATGCAGGTGAGGATGTCCTGCAAAGGCCGGCGCTCGGGGGTGTGATAGAGAACGTCGTTGACGGCCACCATCGGCGCGCCGGCGGCGCGGGCCAGGGCGTCGAGGGCGGCCAGGCGCTTCAAATCCTGCGCGGCGTAGGGTCTGGCGGCGGCGAGCCAGGCGCGGCCGGTGAATTCTCCCGCCAGACGCTTCAGCTCGGCCTCGAAAGCCTCGTCCAGGTGCGGTGGCGGGGTGACCAGGATCAACTGGCCCTCGCCATGCTCTAAAAGATCGCGGCCGGTGAGGTGGCATTCGCCCTTTTTTCCCCGCCGCTGGCCCAGGGTGAGCATTCGCGTCAACCGCCCCCAGGACTCTCGGTCGGTGGGATAGCAGAGCACGCTGGGCGTCCCGTCGGCGAAGTCCAGCCGGGCGCCGGTCAGCACCTTCTGGCCGATCTCCCGCCCCTTGGCCCACGCCCGCACCACCCCGGCCACCGTGTTGCGGTCGGCGATCCCGATCGCCGCCAGTCCATGCGCCTTGGCCGTTATCACCAGTTCCTCCGGATGCGAGGCGCCGCGCAGGAAGCCGTAGTTGGTGGTGGTTTGCAGCTCGGCGTAGGTCATGGCTCAGCCAAACAGGCCATGCAGCCACCATTTGGCGGGGGCCTCGCCGGTGTGGAGGCCGGCGCGGAAGAGCCAGAAACGCCCCCCCGCCTCATCCTCGACCCGGTAGTAGTCGCGCACCAGGACGGGATCGGCGGCTTGGTCGAAGGTCAACCGCCACCACTCCCGCGCCAGGCGCTCGGGGCCCTCGGCGAGGCGGACGCGGTGGGCCACGCCCCGCCAGCGGAAGAAGACCGGCGGGTCGTCGGGCACGGGGGCGATGGCCTCGATGGGCTCGGGACGGCTGAACAGGCGCAGAGGGCGGGGGCGATTCAAGTCCCACTTCGCGCCGGACGACACCGACAGGGGCGGGCCGCGCGCGACCGCTCGTTCGGGGGCGTGGCTGGGATAAGGCTCGGCCCGCCAGACCGCGTCGCTTCCAAGCCGGCCGGCCAGACGGTCGATGAGGGGCGCGATCGCCTCCTCTGCCGCGGCCTGCGCGGCGGCGTCCAGGGAAGGCTGGCGCGGCGAGAGGCGTTCGACCGCTTCGGCGGCCAAGGTGACCACTTCGATTCCGAAGCCCGGATCGACGCTCTCCAGATGCGGCGCGAACAGGCGGGCGATGCGATCCGCCTCGCGGCCAGCTAGGGAAAGGCCGATGGAAAGGCGCTGGGCCACGCCGTCCAGGCGGTGGAAGGTCAACTCGAAGCGCCGGGCGCCTTGGGCTTCCGCCTCCAGGCGCGCGCACAGCACGGCGGCGATGTCGGCGGTCGCGCGGGCGAGGTCATCCGGCGTGCTGATTGGCTCGGCGAAGGCCAGGCGCGCGAACCACGGATTGGGCGTGCGGCGAAAAACGAGGGCCTCGCTGGCGCGGCCAAGCGCCTGGTCCAGGCGCCTGACGACGTCCGGCCCGAAGCGGCGGGTGAGTTGGTCGCGCGGCGTCCCGGCCAGGCGCTCGACGGTGGTAAGGCCCAGGCGGGCGAACTGGGCGGCCGTTTCCTCCTCCAGGCGCAGGGCGGCGACCGGCAGGGGCGCCAGGCGGGCCATTTCCTCGCCAGGCGCGGCGATCGTCGTCCCCGCGCCGAAATGGGCCAGGGCCCAGGCGGCGCCGACCGTGCCCGCCACCGCCACGCGCACCGGAATGCCGTTCGCCGCCAGGCGCGCCGCAAGGTCGGCCGCCATCGCCGCCTCGCCGCCCCATAGATAGGCAACGCCGGTGATGTCGAGGAACAGGCCGTCCGGGGGACCTGGGGCCACGGCGGGCGAAAAGCGGGCGCACCAGTCGCTCAAGGCATCGAGCGCCGCCCGGTCGGCGACCGGATCGGCCTCGGCGGTGACCAGCCTCGGAACCAGGGCGGCGGCGTCCGTCGCCTTCTGGCCGACGAACAGCCCCAGCCCCGCCGCCCCCTCGTCCACCGCCGTCAGCCGCCGCACGCCGCGCTCGGCGGCGATCAGAGCGAAGGCTTCACCCGACGCGGCGGAGGGGTGGCGCCGTCTCCAGTTGGCGATCGCCCAGGCGGGCGACCACACGCAGAGGATACGCTCCATCGCTCTTCTCCAGGATCCACGCCCCGCCCCGGCCGCCCCGGCAACGCTCCAGGGTGACCCGCCAGCGCGGAGCGCCCAGGCCAGGCTCTCCGGGCGCCGGATCGCTGGGTGCGCCGGCGATCCTCCACCGCGTCGCCGCCGCCGATCCGGCCCCCTGACCGCGAGGCGCCCCGCCGAACGGCCGGCGGCGGATCAGGAAACCGGTGGCCCCGCCCCGCTCGCAGGCCAGCTGCAGGCGCCGCCCGCCGGTCAGATCGACCCCTTCCACCTCGCCAATGGCGGCGGCGACGCCGGCGCATCCCAGGGCGTCCTCCAGAGCGGCCAGGGCCTGGGCCTCCCCCCTCGCCTTGACCTGGATCAGCCGCTCGGCGGGAAAGCCCAGGGCGGCGAGACCCGGTGCATAAAGATCGTCCCGCCGCATCACCCACACCACCGCGCCCCGCGCGGCCAAGGGCGCGGCCAGGGTGGCGACGAAGGCCCCCGTGACCGCCGCCGTCTCCATCTCCAGCCCCTCTCCCACCGCCTCGTGCCAGCGCCCCAGCGGCAGGCCGCCGCCAGGCAGCGCTTCATCGATGGCCGGATCGCCGAAGGGCAGCACATTGCGGGCGGTCGCGGGGCCGGCCAAGACGGCGATCCTTGCCCGCGCCTCCCCCACCCGCGCCTGACGTGACATTCCCCACCTCCGTTTGTTCTTCTTTTGTTCTAGAGCAAAGGACAAGAGAGTCAACGCGGCGGCGAAGTCACTCTTTGCCCACCGTAGGACTGGAGAATCGAGGAGGAAATGTGCTTCGCCAACGCCGTCTCCAGAGTCTCGACCATCAGCGCCTTGAGCCGTGCCGGGGCCACGATCTCCACCGCGTCGCCCCAGCCGATCAGATGACGGACGAGTTCGACAAGGCCGCCGGCGCGGAAGCGGACGGTGAGCGAACCGTCGTCTTCCTCCGTCATCCGCTGGCTGGGGTGAAAGAGGAAGCGCCGGGCGTCGGCCGCCGCGTTGGGCGAGAAGCGCAGGATGATGGCCTCACGCTTCTCCTGGAACGTGCCGAATGACCGCGCCGCGTAAGCCGCCAAGCTGAACCCCGCCGGCGGCCCGTCGCACGGATCGCCCAACTCCAGATCGCCGATGCGGTCGAATCGCCAGAGCACCGGCTTGGCCGTGCCCACCTGTGGCCCGACCAGATACCAGGCGCGGCCGAACAGGATGCCGTAGGGGATCACTTCGCGCCGGCGCGCGGCGCCGTCTCTCGCCGAGGCGTAGCGGAAGACGCACACCCTCATGGCCTTCAGCGCCTCGCGAGCCAAGGCCAGAGTCACCCCGTCGGCCATCGGGCGCGGGCCCACTTGCATGACCAGGGCCTCGGCGCCGGCTAGAGCCTCCAGGTCGGGCGCCATGCGCCGGCGGGCCGAGGCGCGCAGGCCGGCGTTGATCTTCCCGGCCAGGGCGCGCAGCAGATCGGCCCGCGCCTCGCCGCCGCCCTGGGCCAGGACGGCGATGGCTCTCTGAAGCTCGGCCAGTTCATCGACGCTGGGCGCCTGCAAGAAGCCGTCCAGGCCGCCGACGATGCGGAACCGCTTGGCCCGCCCGTCGCGCGTCTCCTCCAATTGCGGAAAGAGTTCGCGCACCACGTCGCGCATTCGCTCGGCGGTGCGTCGGTCCGCCCCCAACTCCCGCGCCATCTCGTCCAGGGTCAGCCCCCTCGGCCGAACCCGCCAGAGCGCGCGCCAACCGCAGCACGGCCAGGGTCTTTTCGTGCCGCATCGCGCGTCTCCATACGTCCGATCCTGTCGCATCGAGGGCCTATCATGAAAGCCGCTTCGAAAGGGAGATCGCGATGGATTCATACGAACGATTCTGGTTGCGGAAATATGCCGGGAGGGCGGCGGCCGGCGGCGGCGAGACGCGGGCCAAGCGGCCGTCGCGCACCCTGGCCGCCTGGCTGTTCACCAACGCCGGCCTGTTGGGAGCGCGCGAGCCGAAGATCGATACCGATGACCTCGACGGCGCCATGGGGCGAATCGACCGCGCCGCCTGGTTCGCCTTCGCGCCGCTCGTCGCCAATCTGAGAAAGGCCGCCGAGGCGCCGGCACCGTCCGGCCTGGAGCGGCGGATGGCCTGGCTTTGCGAGACCCTGCGCCTGCCGCGCCTTGAGGGCGACCTCCTGCGCGTGGCCACCCGGATGGGCGTGAACAGGACGGTCGCGACCCTGGTGAAATCCTTCGAGAACAGCCCGTTCGGTGAGATCAACGGGGCGGTCCTGGCGGTCCTGGCCAGCCACGATACGCGGTCGGTCAAGCAGGCCCTGGCGCCGGGGCGGCCGTTGCGGCTTCTGGGCCTGCTGGAGGATCGCGGCGGCGGCGACTTCGCCGCCTCCAAGACGGTGCTTCGCATCGCGCGGCTGGAGAGCACCGATCCGGCTCGCCTGCGCAACCTTTTGATCGGCAAGACGCGCAAGGCGGAGCTGGCCTGGGACGACTTCGCCCACATCGGAGAGGCCGCCGCCCTGGCCGAACGGGTGCTGACCGGGGCGCTGGCCAAGCGGGCGGCGGGGGTCAACATCCTGCTCCATGGCGCGCCGGGGACCGGCAAGACCGCCTTCGTCCGCACCCTCGCCGAGCGCATCGGCGCCCATCCGATGTTCGTCGGCGAGGCCGACGAGCAGAGCGAGGAGCCCACCCGCGCCGACCGCATCGCCGCCTTCGCCATCGCCCGCTCCATGGCCGGGCGGGCCGGCCGCACCCTGCTGGTGGTCGACGAGGCCGACGACATCTTCACCGGTGTCGATGACGATGACGCGGGCTCGCGCGTCGGCTCCAAGGTGTTCATGAACCGCCTGGTGGAGACCACGGCCGCGCCGACCCTCTGGATCACCAACCACGGCGACCAGCTCGGCGAGGCGGTGCTGCGCCGCATGTCGGTGGCCATCCGCTTTCCCCAGCCCGGCCGCGCGGTCCGCCGCCGAGTGATCGAGGCTATCGCCGCGCGGCGCAAGCTGCGCCTTTCCACCGCCGCCCTCGACGGGCTGGCGGAAGTGCGCGCCGCCCCGGCGGTGATGGACCTGGCGGTACGCGCCGCCAGGCTGACCGGCGGGCGGGAGGCCGACGTGGCCCGCGCCGCGCGCTCGGTGATCGCCGCCATGGAGGGCGCGCCCGTCCCGCCGCCGCCTTCCGCTCCTTTCGCCTTCGACCCGGCCCTGTCGGCCGCCGATTGCGACCTGGCCGCCCTGGCGGACAAGGTGGTGGCGAGCGGGGAGGCCGCCCTCTCCTTCTGCCTGCATGGGCTGCCCGGAACCGGCAAGAGCGCCTTCGCCCGCCACCTCGCCGCGCGCCTGGGCCTCGACGTGATCGAAAAGCGGGCCTCGGACCTGCTCTCGATGTATGTGGGCGAAAGCGAGAAGGCGATCGCCCGCGCCTTCGAGGAGGCGGCCGATTCCCGCGCCATGCTGATCCTCGACGAAGCGGACTCCCTTCTGCGCGACCGGGCCGGCGCCACCCGCTCGTGGGAAGTCACCCAGGTGAACGAAATGCTCACCTGGATGGAACGCCACCCCTGGCCCTTCGCCGCCACCACCAACGCCCATGGACGCCCTGGACCCGGCGACCCTGCGGCGGTTCCTGTTCAAGGTGCGGTTTTTGCCGATGACCAGCGAGCAGGCGCGGGAGGCGTTTCGGCGGAGTTTTGCCGTCGATGCGCCGGCGGCGCTGGATCGGCTGGAGAACCTGGCGCCGGGGGATTTTGCGTTGGTGGCGAGGAAAGCGCGGCTGTTGACAGAGCAGAGAGCGGTAGCGTTGGTGAGGATGCTGGCGGACGAGGCGGCGGCCAAGCCGGGGGGCGGACGGCGGCGGATTGGGTTTTGATATTCACAAAGGTACAAGAACATGTCAATACTAGAGGCGACGCTACTCAGTGGAGCAGAAAAATCCTTTCGCTATTATTGCCGAATGTCAGGCGGATATTGGCTGCATCATGCACCGGAGCATTTTATAGAAACTCTACTTGCAATCTATTTAATGAAGAAGGGACATTATGTGTATCCAAATGGCAGCTTCAAGAAACTCGATGAAGATCACGACGATCAGCCAACAGGGAGCAAAGAAAAAACTCGGTTGCTGGGGAGATTAAATTCTTGAGAGAAAATCCCAGATTACGGCCAGATTTAACGATATGGCAAAAAAGCGCTAACCGAGTCGAAGCTCTCATCGAAATTAAGAAAACATGGATGGTCCCGTCTTTGGAAAAAGATGCAGAAAAAATTAAATCAAGCGTTGCTGTCACCACATCCACCGAAGAACGCCTACTTATTAGTATACACTACGCGGCGGCAAACCGCTAAAACTCGAAATCCCCGGAAAGCCTGCCGAGATAATTTTAAATATTGGGCAGATAAAATTGGGTTTGAGTTTGCAAATTTCGTGGTGAAGAAGCCGCGCGACGACAATGATGATCATTAGGTTTGGGGATTTTGTTTATTGAGAAAACGAAAGTCGCAGGTAAATAGTGTTTCGGTGACAGTGCGCTAATCTAGCGGGCTACCGACATTCGCGCCGAGGGGCCAGAACGGCGATCGGAGCGAGGCATTGAATATGCAGCGATGGGTCCCTGTGTATTGCGGAATGGATTGGGTTAGCGCCTGATCGTGGCGGGCGTAGCTCGTTGGGTCCCTGGTTGCACACCGGTATTCCGGCATGGGCGCGTCCGCCAGTCAGCGTTCTCCGAACAGTCGCATGGGCGGGGTCGGATGGCTCCAGCTCGAACACAGGAGTGGAGCTATGACGCAGTTGTGCGCGGCCGGCGTCGATGTCGGCCGGGATTACTTCGACGTGGGCCTGGCCCCCTCGGGCCGAGTGTTCCGCACCGCCAACGGTCAGAAAGGAATCGAAGCGGTGGTCGCGCGCCTGAAGGCGGCCGGCGCGACCAAGGTGGTGCTCGAATCGATTGGTGGTTACGCGGCCCGCCTGGTGCGGGCGCTGGCCGACGCGGGCTTCGAGGTCGGCGTGATCGATCCCAAGCGGATACGCGCCCTGCGCATCGCAGAGGGCCGGCGCGCCAAGACCGATAGACTGGACGCGAGACTGATAGCGCGCTTCGCTCTGATGATGCAGGACGCCGCCAGACCCGTGCCCAGCGCCAAGGCCTTCGAGATCCGCGCCCTCTCCACCCGCCGGCGTCAGCTAGTGGAGATGATCGCCATGGAGAAGACCCGGCTCGGCCAGACCCTCGATGAGCCGATCGCCGCCAGCTGCCGCGCGACGATCGCCAACCTCGGCGCCGAACGCGCCGCCATCGAAGCGCGCCTGCAAGCCGAGATCGAAAGTCAGGACGGTGGCCGCCAGAGGCGCGACCTGCTGCAATCCATCCCCGGCATAGGTCCCGCCGTCAGTCTCACCCTGCTGGCCGACCTGCCCGAGCTGGGAAGCCTCGACCGCAAGGCCGTCGCCAGTCTGGCCGGCTTGGCGCCCCACCCCAACCAAAGCGGAACCCACCTCGGCCGGGCGCACATCGCCGGCGGCCGGCCGTGCGTGCGCGCCGCGCTCTACATTGCCGCCGTCAGCGCCACCCGCTCCGATCATGGCGTCAAGCGCGAGTACATCGCCCTGCGCGCCACAGGCAAACCCGCCAAGGTCGCCCTCATCGCCGTCGCACGTCGCATAGCCGTCGCCGCCAACGCCATCCTCAAGACCGGCGAACCATGGAATAAGCCTTGACCCAACACAGTCGCCGGATAAGCCGTGCCGGCGCACGTCTTTCCGGGCTGATGGCCAGAGTGGCGTCTGCGGTGCGGCGCCGTGCGCCCCTTGACGCGTTCAACAGACGGCGTGTCTGCGCGTCATCGCGCCGGAGGCTCCCATGCCCGTCGTCACCAGGTGCACATTTCGCAGCGGCAACAGCCAAGCCGTCCGTTTGCCCCGCGAGATTGCGTTTCCCGATGACACCGTCCTCACCTTGGTCCGTTCCGATGACGTGCTGACCATCTATCCGACCAGACCGCCGGTCTCGGAAATGATCGAGAAACTCCTCAGTCTCCCAGGGTCAGGCTCGATTGAGGTCCGCGATACCGAAGAGATTCCCGAACGCCCCAGCATGTGATCGCGGCGCATGCCCTGCATTCTGGGCACGAACATCGCTATTCGTTTGCGGGATCGCGATGTGCCCATCGCTCTGGAGGTTGGGCGGCTAAAGCCGCCATTGCTGCTCGCGGTGGTGAGCCGGGTGGAGTCGCCTCTCCCCATTGAGGAGAGGGAGGATGTTGTTCTTTTACCCCTCAAAACCGCAGCCCCCGCGCCTCCTTTACGTGCGGCAGCGCCCTGATCTTGGCGATCAGCGCCTCGTCGGGGGCTTGGTCGACGCCGACCAGGGCGATGGCGTCGTCGCCGGCGGCGACGCGGCCGAGGTTGAAGGTGGCGATGTTGACGCCTTGTTCGCCCAGCAGAACGCCCAGGGCGCCGATGAAGCCGGGGCGGTCGAGGTTGTTCACATAGAGCATGGCGGGGGCGAAAGCGGCGTCGAGCTCCATGCCCGCGACCTCCACGATACGCGGGGCGCCGGCGACGACCGTGCCGGCGAAGGCGTGCGAGCGCCCTTCGGTGGCCACGGTGACCCGCATCAGGGTTTCATAGGTGGGCGAGGTCTCCTGGCGGGATTCGGAGACGGTGATCCCGCGCGCCTTGGCCACCGCCGGGGCGGAGACCATGTTGATCTCGGCGAGCATGGGCCGCAGCACCCCGGCCAGGGCGGCGGCGGCGAGGGGCTTGACGTTGAGCGAGGCCATGTCGCCCTCGAAGGCGATAGCGACGCCCTTGAGATTGTCGTCCACCATCTGGCCGGCCAGGGCGCCGAGCTTTTCCGCCAGGGCGATGTAGGGCTTGAGCTTGGGCGCCTCGTCGGCGGTGATCGAGGGGCTGTTCAGGGCATTGGCGACCGCGCCGGTGAGCAAATAGTCGCTCATCTGTTCGGCCACCTGAAGGGCGACGTTCTCCTGCGCCTCGCCGGTGGCCGCGCCCAGGTGCGGGGTGGCGATGAAATTGGCCGCGCCGAAGAGGACGTTGGCGCGGGCCGGCTCCTCGACGAAGACGTCGAAGGCGGCCCCGCCGATATGGCCCGCGTCCAGCCCCGCTCGGAGCGCCGCCTCGTCGACCAAGCCGCCGCGGGCGCAGTTGACGATCAGCACACCCCGCCTGGCGCGCGCTAGGGTGTCGGCGGAAAGGATGTTGCGCGTCTTTTCGGTGAGTGGCGTGTGCAGGGTTATGATGTCGGCGCGGGTCAGAAGATCGTCCAGTTCGACCTTTTCCACCCCGATTTCGACCGCGCGTTCGGCGGAGAGATAAGGATCGTAGGCGATCACCTTCATCTTCAGACCGTTGGCGCGGTCGGCGACGATGGAGCCGATGTTGCCGGCCCCGATCAGCCCCAGAGTCTTGGCGTGCAGCTCCACGCCCATGAAGCGGTTTTTCTCCCACTTGCCGCCCTGGGTGGAGGCGTCGGCGGCGGGGAGCTGGCGGGCCAGCGCGAACATCAGGGCGATGGCGTGCTCGGCGGTGGTGATGGAATTGCCGAACGGAGTGTTCATCACCACGATCCCGGCGGCGGTGGCGGCGGGGATGTCGATGTTGTCCACCCCGATACCGGCCCGGCCGATGATCCTGAGCCGGCGGGCCGCGGCGATGACCGGCG
>JBPCMA010000106.1:0-12508 GCA_051002715.1 Caulobacteraceae bacterium | reverse complement strand
GTGTCGGTGGCCGTCGACGGGCGGGTCCTGGAGCCAGCCGAACACGCCGTCGACGCCGAATGGCTGACCGTTCCCGATGTTCCGGCCGCCTTCGTGCTGGAGACCGAGGTCGAGATCGACCCCCAAGGCAACACTGCCCTCGAGGGACTCTATATGTCGGGCGGCCGGTTCTGCACCCAATGCGAGGCCGAGGGGTTCCGCAAGATCACCTGGTTCGCCGACCGGCCGGACGTGCTGGCCCGCTTCACGGTGCGGGTCGAGGCGCCGGCCGCCTTCCGCCACCTGCTGTCCAACGGCAACCGAGTGGAGACCGGGCCGCTGCCGGGCGGGCGCCATTTCGCGGTGTGGAATGACCCCTTTCCCAAGCCCTGCTATCTCTTCGCCCTGGTGGCCGGCGAACTGGACGTGCTGGAAGATTCGTTCACCACCATGAACGGCCGGCGGGTCAGCCTGCGCATTTTCGTCGATCCAGGCATGGCCGAGCGCGCCGCCTACGCCATGGATAGCCTCAAGAGGGCCATGCGCTGGGACGAGGAAGCATTCGGGCGGGAATACGACCTGGACCTCTTTATGATCGTCGCGGTGCGCGACTTCAATTTCGGGGCGATGGAGAACAAGGGGCTGAATATCTTCAATTCCTCGCTCCTGCTCGCCGATCCGGCCACGGCCACCGACGCGGACTACGAGCGCATCGAGGGCGTGGTCGCTCACGAATACTTCCACAACTGGACCGGCGACCGGATCACCTGCCGCGACTGGTTCCAGCTTTGCCTCAAGGAAGGCCTGACCGTCTTCCGCGACCAGAGCTTCTCCGCCGACCAGCGCGGCCACGGGGTGCAGCGGATCAAGGAGGTCAAAGCCCTGCGCGCCCGCCAGTTCGCCGAGGACGCCGGCCCCCTGGCCCATCCGGTGCGGCCGGCGAGCTATGTGAAGATCGACAACTTCTATACCGCGACCGTCTACGAGAAGGGCGCCGAAATCATCCGTATGCTGAAGACGATCGTCGGCGAGGCGGATTTCCGGCGCGGCATGGACCTCTATTTCGACCGCTGGGACGGACAGGCAACCACGATGGAAGCCTTCATCGCCTGCTTCGCCGAGGCGGCCGCCCGGGATCTGACGGGTCTTTTCGCCTGGTATGAACAGGCCGGCACGCCAAGGGTCAGCGTGGCCTCGCGCTACGACGCGGCGGCGCGGACCCTCGACCTCGAACTTGCCCAGCGCACCGACCCCACCCCCGGTCAGAGTGAGAAGCGCGCCCTGCCCATCCCCCTGGCTCTCGGCCTCCTCGACGAGGACGGCCGGGCTCTCCGCGACACCGAACTGGTCATGCTGGACACGCCGACACGCCAGATCCGCCTGGAGGGCGTCGACCGGCCGCCCGTGCTTTCCATTCTGCGCGACTTTTCCGCCCCGGTGAACCTGACGACCGACGCGCCGGCCAAGGACCGGTACGTTCTCCTCGCCGCCGACCCCGACCTGTTCAATCGCTGGGAAGCGAGTCAGACGCTGGCGCGCGATCTGATCCTAGGCAGGACCGCCGGCGGGCCGGACGAAGTGGGCGAGGAGCGTTTTGCCGAGGCCATCGGCCGCGCTCTCGACGATCAGGCGGCGCAGCCCGCGTTCAAGGCGCTTCTTTTGGCGCTGCCCAGCGAATCCGATCTGGCGGTCGCCGCTCCGCCGGCCGACCCTACCGCGATTCACGAGGCCCGCGAGGCCCTGCGCGAGCGGATGGCGGTCCATCTGGGTGAACCGCTGCGGCGCTTGCACGGAGGCCTTCAAGAGCCCGGCTCTTTCTCGCCGGACGCCACCGCCGCCGGGCGCCGAAGCCTGCGCAACGCCGCCCTGGAGTTGCTGGCCGCCGACCCGCACCCGCTCAACCGCGAGCGGGCCAAGGGCCATTTCGACGCCGCCCTGAACATGACCGACGCCATGGGCGGCCTCATGGCGCTGATGACCCTGGGTGGCGAGGAGATCGAGACGGCGCTGGCCGCCTTTTACCAGCGCTGGAGGGACGAGCCCCTGGTCATCGACAAGTGGTTCGCCATCCAGGCGCGCGACCCCTCGCCGACGGTTCTCGGGCGCGTGCTGGGCCTGACCGCCCATCCGGCCTTCGACGCCAGGAATCCCAATCGCCTGCGCGCCCTGGTGCAAACGTTCGCGGCCGGCAATCCCCGCCGCTTCCACGACCCCGATGGAGCTGGCTATCGGTTCCTCGCCGACCAGATCCTGGCCGTCGACGCCTTCAATCCGATGACCGCGGCGCGGCTGCTCGAACCGTTGGGAAGTTGGGCGAGATACACGCCCGCTCTCGGCGATCTCATGCGGGCGCAACTCGAACGGATCGCCGGCGCCGAGGGCCTGTCGAAGAATGTGCTCGAGCTGGCCCTCAAGGCCATCGGCTGAATCGCGAGATTTTAGGGCGGCTCGCCAAGCCTCTCGCGCGCGCTGGACGGATCCTGCCGCGCCGACCGATGCCGCATGGCTTCGCCGAACCGGGCGCGATCGACGGACGGCAGACCGGCGGCGAAGTCCATCACGGCGTCCTCGACCTTGCCGCGCGAGGCCTGATTGAGCGCCCGCGCCCGCGCCAGATCGGCCTTGGCGACGAGCGGATCGAAGCTCGCCGCCGCGAGGGCGCCCCAGGCCGAAGCGCGCAGGCTTCGCGCCTGGCGGCCGGCGGCCTCCACGCCATCGCCCTCCGCGCGCAGCAGGGCGACGAACTTCGTTCGCTGATCGGGCGTCAGCGTCAGGGCGGCGGAACGAAGGTTGGGGCGTTGGGGCGCCCCTTCGCCTTTTCTGTAGACGCCCAGGGCGATGACCGTGACCGCGATCCCCAGCAGGAACAGGTTCAGGGCGATCGAAGCGACAAGGGCGATGAACGTCCAGCGCGCGTTCATCAGCCTTCGCCAAAATCGGACGGTTCGCGGAGCAGCGCCGCGGCTTCCTCGCCGGGATCGGCCGCGGCTTCGACATGCAGGGGTAAAAGAGCCGCCGGCGCGACAATGACCCCGGCCGCGACGCCCGCCACCGCCGATCCGGCCAAGCCCGCCGCCAGCCCTAGGGGGACAAGCCATCGCCAGGCCCTCGACGAGGTCCGCGAGAGCGGCGCCGCCTGGACGATGCGCTCGCGAAGTTCGCGGCTCGGCGCCCACGACGGCGCGGCGTCGAGAAAACCATCCAAGCGTGACGCCCCGCCCAGCACGGGCGCGGTCCAGGCTGTCCGGACGGCGGCCAGGCGCAGCGCCGCTTGGCGTTCCGCCGCTGGCCAGCGGCCCAGATCGCCGCCGAATGCGCCGGCCAGCGCCTCGAATCTCTCCGGGCTCATGTTCGCCCTCGCCGCCGCATCAAGGATCGGAGCCCAAATCGGCCAAGGCTACCCTGAGCGAGCGGCGGCCGCGCGACAAAAGGCTCTCCAGCGCCTCCACGCTGACGCCCATGATCGTCGCCGCGTCTATGTTGGTCAGTTCCTGATAGTGGCACAGGACGATCGCCTCTCTTTGCCGGGCCGGCAGGGCGCTCAGGGATTCGTCCACCCGCCGCCCGATGTCCCGCGCCTGGAGGTTGCGATCCGGCCCCGGCGCGGGATCCGCCTGATCGGGCAGATCGCGGGTGGTGCGCACCCGCCGTCGCAGCCGGTCGTAACAAAGATTGAGCGCCACCTTGTGCAACCAGGTGTCGAAGCGCGCCTGACCCGGCCGCCAGCGTGGAGCAAACTTCCACGCCTTGAAAAAAGTTTCCTGCGCCACGTCTTCCGCGTCCCCGAGGTCGCCCAGCATCCGCCTGGCCAGGGAGAGGACACGCGGCAGCTTGCGGGCTACCAACTCGCGGACGGCCCCCGAATCCCCGCGCCCCGCCCTGACGACGAGCTCGTCGTCCGTGTCGGCGCCCCGCGCCGTCAACCTTCACCTCGTCCACGCGCCACGCTCCGTTCGCGCGGCGGGCGCACCCTCGTTCCTGGCAAGATTGCCCGCCTCCTCATTCAACGGTCAAGTCGCGCCCGTCCGTCGCCGACGCCTCGACCATGGATTGAAAAACCCCATGCGCGGCGGCGCGCGTTCTGACGAGAGCGGCCTTCAAAGCCGTGAAGGTCCGCGCCCCCCCGGCCTTGGCGAGGAGGGCGCGCAGGGCCGGTTCATCGGCGGGATTGGCGCCATCCGCGACGGCCACCTTGAGAAACTGGGACAGATTCTGTTGCAGATCCCAAGCCTCGCGCAAGGCCTTCAAAGCGTTTTTAGGCGCGAGCTCGGCCTTTTCCAGGGCGTCGAGCGCCTCGGCCGTGTTCTGGCGCAACGGGCCGCCCGCGCCGGCGTGGATCAGTTGCAGATACTGGGCGCAGAATTCGATCTCGACCAGGCCGCCGTCGATCAGTTTGAGGTCCCAAAATCCCGCCGGCGCCCGCTCGCGAGACATCAAGTCGCGCATTTCCCGCACCTCGCGCGCCACCGCCGCTCCTTCACGGGGGCAGCGAAGAGCAGCCTCGATGGCGGCGCCGGCGGCGGCGGCGAACCCCGGCGAGGTGGCCCAGATCACCCGCGCCCGCGTCATCGCCAGCAGTTCCCAGATATCGGCCTCGCCGGCATAGTAGCTTTCGAACGCGGCCAGGCTGACCGCGACAGGACCCTTCGTCCCGGACGGTCGCAATTGGAGATCGACCTGATAGAGCTCACCCTCCGCGGTGGGCGCGGCCAGGGCGGTGACCAACCTCTGGGTGAAGCGGGCGTAGAAGGTCTCGGCGCTCCAGTTCTTGCCACTTGAGACCCCATGGCGCGCGTTCGGGCGATAGAGAGTCATCAGGTCGAGGTCGGACGTGGCCGTCATCTCGCGCGAGCCGCATTTGCCCAGGGCAACCACCGCCGTCTCGCCCGGAAAGGGACCAGCGTTGCGCTCGGCTTCCCGGAGGCTGGCCCGGGCGAGGCCTTCGACGAGGCCATCGGCCAGATCCGCGAAGGCGCCCCCAGCCGCCCGCGCGCTCGCCGCCCCCGCCAACACCTGAACCCCGATGCGAAAAGCGTGTTCACGATGCCGGCGCCGCGCCACGTCCATTGCTTCCTCGAACGTGGCGGCCTCGGCGACCGCGCCGGCAAGATCGGGCGGCGCCTTGATGGGCGCGAAGAAGCTCGGGTCCAGCAAGGCTTCGAGGGCGGCGGGGCGGCGGGCCAGAGTGTGCGCGAACCGGGGCGCAAGGGCCATGGTTCTCAATACCAATTCGAACAGGCGCGGCTGGGCTAGAAACAGCGACTGCACCTCAACCCCCGACGACAGGGTGACGAAGAATTCGGCGAACCGGGCGAAGGCCACATCAGGCTGCCCGGTCGCCCTGGCCGCCTCCAGGAGGCGTGGGGCCAAACGGGTGAAAACCTCTCGCCCACGCTCGCCGCGCGTGGCGGCGATGCGACCGTGATGCCAGGCGCGGATGGTGGCTGAAACCTGGCCCGGATCGGCGAAACCCATGCGTTTTAGAGTGAGAAGAGTCTCGGGATCGTCGTCGACGCCGGTGAAGATCAGGCTGCCGAAGCGCGACGACAATGGCTCCTCGCCGGCGAAGAGGCGCGCGTAATGGCGGTTCACCGTCTTCAGCAGCCGACCCACGGCGGCATCGAATGCGCGCAGGCGCGTGTAGCCTGCCAGGGCGGCGACGCGCCGGCGATCGGCGTCGCTCGACGGCAGGAGATGGGTTTGCTCGTCGCCAATCATCTGCACGCGATGTTCCAGAGCGCGGAGGCCTTGGTAGGCGGCGGCCAGTTCATCGGCCGCCTCGCCCGTCACGTGGCCGGCATCGGTTAGGGCGCGCAACGCCGTCAGGGTGCGCGGCGAACGCAGGTTCGGATGGCGCCCGCCGAGAATGAGTTGCTGTGTCTGAACGTAGAATTCGATCTCGCGAATGCCGCCTCGCCCCAGCTTCAGATCGGCGCCCTTGGCGACGAGGCGGTCGTCGGCCTTGTGGACGTGAATTTGGCGCTTGATCGAATGGATGTCGGTAATCGCCCCGAAGTCGAGATTGCGTCGCCAGACGAACGGCTCCAGGGCCCGCAGAAAACCCCGGCCGCGCGTCATGTCACCGGCGAGGACGCGCGCCTTGATGAAGGCGGCGCGCTCCCAGTTCTGGCCCACTGTCTCATAGTAGTCGAACGCCGCCGTCATCGGCACGGCGATGGGCGTCGAGGCAGGGTCTGGGCGCAGGCGCAGATCGACCCGAAAGACATAACCGTCGCTGGTTCGCCTCTGCAAAATGGCCGCCACCCGTTCGACGAAGCGAATGGCGAAAGGGTCCGGCTCGACGCCCGGCGCCACGGGAAGGGCGCGCGGTTCGTAAAAGGCCGACACATCTATATCGCTGGAGTAGTTGAGTTCGAATGCGCCGTGTTTGCCCATGGCCAGGAAGAAAAGGCCGGGCAGCGGGCCTTCGTCGCCGTGACCTGGAGCGATCAGTCGCCCCGCCGCGACAAATTCATTCGCCGCCAGGGCCATGGCGCTGGCCACCGCCGCGTCGGCGAACCGGCTGAGGGCGCCGGTCACCGCTTCGAGGTCCCACACCCCTCCGAGATCGGCCAGGGCGGTGAGCAGATGCAAATCCGCCTTCAGGGCGCGTAATCGCCGAGCGCCCGCCTCGACGTCGGCGGCGCCCGCGCAACGTCTCGTGGCGCGCAACACAGCCGTCAACCGTGCATGCGGGTCGTCGGCGAGCACCCGGCGCAGCCGCGCCGGCACGCCGCCAGCAAGCGCGGCGAGGTACGGGGACGCCGAAAAAACGGGGGCCAAGGCGGGCCATGCCGCATCGAGTTCGCCGGTCCAGCCGGACCTGCCAGCGGCCGCAATCAATCCATCGCCCGACCGCGCGGCGGCCGCCTCGTCGATCACCGGCCCGCACGGGGCCATGCATCGCCAAAGGGCGGTCACCGGCTTCACCCGGCCTTGGGCAAAACCAGCGCCACCCGCAGTCCCGGGCCGCCGCCGTCGAGCGCGCCAGGACCTTCGTCCATCTCCAGATGCCCGCGGTGCGCGCGGGCGACGGCCGCCACCAGGGATAGGCCGAGGCCGACGCCGGGTTCATTGCGGCTGTTCTCCAACCGCACGAAGCGTTCCACCACCCGGCCGCGATCGGCCGGCGCCACGCCCGGGCCCGTATCGGTCACCGAAATCTCGATGTCTCCGGATGAGCGGCGCCGCACACGCAGCATGACCGCTCCGCCGGCCGGCGTATATTTCCCCGCGTTGTCGAGAACATTGGCGAGTGCCTGGGCGACGAACTCCCGGTTGCCCTTGAGACTGAGAGCGGGACTGAGTTCCGCCTTGAAATCCAGTCCCTTGTCCTCGCACAAGGGCTCGTAGAGTTCGGCCATGTCGGCGGCCAAGGCGGCCGGATCGAAAAACGTCTGATCGGGCGCGTCACCGGCCGCCTCCAACCGGGCGATGGCGAGCACGGCGGCAAAGGTGCGCAACACCGCGTCGGCGTCGCCCAATGCCTGGTGGAGGGCGAGTTTCGGGTCGGCGCGCCCGGCGTCGGCTTCGATCATGGCCGCCTCCAGGCGGGCGCGAAGCCGGGTGAGAGGTGAGCGCAGGTCATGGGCGATGGCGTCGCCGGCGTGACGAAGGCCGCCGATGGAACGCTCCAGCCGCTCCAGCATGTCATTGAGGCCGGCCGCCAGCTCGTCGTATTCGTCACCGGTCCCCCGGACGGCCGCGCGGGCGCGCAGATCGCCTCCCCGCGCGGCCTCGATCACATCGGTGAGGCTGGTGATGTTACGGCTTGCGTTTCGGCTGACCAGCACGCCGCCGGCCAGCCCCAGTACGATGACGAGGGCGCCCGCCCCCCACAGGGCCCGCAGAATCCGGACGACATAGGCCTCCGATTCCCCGACGTCCGCGCCGACGAACATTCGCTCGCCGCCGGGCATTCGTTCCTCGAGGCCTCGCGCCGGCCGCTTGCCCACGGCCCCCTCGGAGTCGGTCTGTGTCACCACGAAACTCGCCCAGTCGCGGTCTCCATCGAAGTCATGAACCGGTGACTGTGCGATGGAGCCGGACACCGCCGCTCCCGACGGGCTCATCAGAAGATAGAGCATGGGGCGGTCACCCGACGATCGTTCGATCACGGCTTGGTTGAGCGCCGAAAAGCCGCCCCGCCGGTAAACGGCCTCCAGAGAACGCATCTCGTGGATGATGGTGGCGTCGGCCCGCCGCGTGACCTCGCCGGCGGTCGCCACGTAGATGTAGGCCAAGAAGGCGCTGGCCGCGCCGGCGAAGACGGCGAGGAAAAGCAACGTCAGCCGAAACGGCGTGGTGCGGAAAAGGCGAGGCAGGCGCACGGCCCGCCGCTCAGGCTTCCAGACGATAACCCGCGCCGCGGACCGTCTGCAGCATCGGTCGATCGAAGCCCTTGTCGATCTTGGATCTCAATCGCGAGATGTGAACATCGATGACGTTGGTCTGAGGGTCGAAATGGTATTCCCAGACCTTCTCCAGGAGCATGGTCCTGGTCACCGATTGGCCGGCGTTGCGCATGAGGTATTCCAGAAGCTGGAATTCACGCGGCTGCAGGTCGATCTCCTGGCCGGCGCGGCGAACTTGCCGGCCGATGAGGTCCATCTCCAGATCGCCGACCTTCAGAAGAGTCTGGACCGAGCCCGTCTCGCGCCGCCGGGCCAGCGCCTCCACCCGCGCGATTAGTTCGGCGAAAGCGTAGGGTTTGACTAGGTAGTCGTCGCCGCCCGCTTTCAGGCCCGCCACCCGGTCGTTGATTTCGCCCAACGCCGAAAGAAAGAGGACCGGCGTCTGATCGGCGTCGGCGCGCAGCCGCTCGACCATGGCGACGCCGTCGGTGCGCGGCATCATCCGATCGACGATCATAACGTCGAAACGATCGGCGCGGGCCGCGCTCAGTCCCGCCTCGCCGTCCGCCGCCGAGACACAGTCGTGACCCGCCTCGCTCAGGCCCTTGACCATGGCCTCGCCGGCCTCGAGGTCGTCCTCGACGATCAGCACCCGCATGCGCGCCCCCTTTTTAGCCGCCCCGGTCAGCCGGCAATTTTGATCGGCACGAACAGAGTCCTGCCGCCCCGGTTTACCGCCAGGGGAATGACCGACCGTCCCGACCGCTTCCATTCCGCCACGGCGGCCGACACGTCGGCGGCGCTGGCCACCTCGCGATCGCCGGCCCGTACGATGACATCGCCGCGATGCAGGCCCTTTTCGCCGGCGTCGGAGGTTCCCTTGACGCCCCCGACCAGCACGCCATGCACCGCCGCGGCGATGCTGTATTGTTGGCGGGCGGCCGGATCGATGGGCGCGAGGTACATGCCCAGGATGGGGGCGTTGGGCGCGGCCTTGGCGCCCTCGTTGCCCGGGCTGACGCCGTCTTCCTCATCGCCCGAGCCGCCGTTCAGGGCAAGCTGGGCTTCGGAGGGTCGAAGACCGGTGTGGATATCGACCGTCCGCTCCTTGCCGGCGCGGAAGAGGTCGAGGCGCGCCACATCGCCGGCGTGGATTTTGGCGACTTCCCGCGTCATTTCATTGTTGCTGGTGACCGGCTGGCCGTTCACGGCCACCACCACATCGCCCGGCTGCAGCCCGGCCCGCTGGGCCGGCCCACCCGGCACCAGGTCGGCCACCACGGCGCCCTTGCGGCCAGCCAAGCCCCAAGAGTCGGCCAGTTCGTCGCTGAGGCTTTCGATGGTGGCTCCAATATAGCCGCGCCTGATTTTCGCGCCGCTCATCAATTGTTTGGTGATGTTGGAGGCGATGTCGGCGGGAATGTCGAAGCCGATGCCCACCGAGCCGCCGGAGGGCGAAAAGATCGCGGTGTTGACCCCGATCACCCGGCCATAGGTGTCGAACGTCGGGCCGCCCGAGTTGCCTCGATTGATCGGCGCGTCGATCTGAATATAGTCGACGAAGTTCTCGCCGATGTCGCGGTTGTAGGCCGAAACGATGCCGGCGGTCGCCGTGTTGCCCAGGCTGAAGGGATTGCCCACGGCCAGAACCCAGTCCCCGACCCGTGGCTTGGCCGAGTTCTCGAAATCGACGTAGGGATAGCCGTGACCCTCCACCTTGATGACCGCCAGATCGGTGCCTTCGTCGCGGCCGACCACTGCCCCCTTCAGTTCCTTGCCGTCCTTGAGAACGACCTTGATCTCATCGGCGTTGTCGACGACGTGGTTGTTGGTGACGATGTAGCCGTCGGGCGAAATGAAGAATCCCGATCCCGAGGAAAGCTGTTTTGGCAAGGGCGGCGCGTCGCCGTCCCCCTCCTGCCCCTGACCCTGGCCCCTGGGCACGAGATCGAAGGGAAAGTTCTCGAAACCGGGAATCCGCCGGGCGAGATTAGGGTCGGCCTTGGAGGTGACGTTGATCGACACCACGGCCGGAGAGACCTTCTCGAAGATGTCGGCGAAGGTCTGCGGCGCGCCGGGCGCGGGCGTGAACACCGGCGAGGTGGACGCCTCGATGAGATGGCCCTGGCCGCCGAAGTTCAGCCGGGGCGAATGCATCCCCGCGCCGGCCATGGCGGCCACTGCTACACCGGCGCAGGCCAGGGCGCCCACCACAACATTCGATCTGCTAACGGCCATCGGTTCGTTCCTCATTCCCGGAAATTGATGGGGCCGGGACCCACTTATCTAGTGTCGGATGCCAAAGAGCGCGAGGGCTCACAAGTTACCTTTCGGTTATTCGCGAGGCGTTCTTGCAGCGTATTTCAGGCGCCATCATGTCAAAGGGGGTGGCGGGCCGTGGCCCGAGCGCAGACCCGCGTTTCGACCCTCGCCAATCCGCGGCACGACGTTCAAGACCCGATCCTCGCGGTCACCGGGGATCGGCCGCCTTTCCCGCGCCACTCGCCTTGTGCCTTCAGCGCCCTGGTCAACTCACGAGGCATGTAGCGTTCATCGTGCTTGGCCAGGATCTGGGTCGCCTCGAAAACTCCGGTGCGATCATAGGCCCCCGAAACGACGACCCCCTGGCCCTCGCGGAAGAGGTCGGGCAGATCGCCGCGATAGGCCACCCTGGAACTTGCCATCCTGTCGCGCACCGCGAAATCGATTTCTCCCGCGGCGGTTCTCGTCACGCTGCCGACCTCGACCAGCCCGCCGAGCTCGATGGGATGGCCCGCCGCGACATGGGCGGCCATGGCCTGCGCGGGCGTGTAGAAATAGGAGATCGAGCCTCGCAAGCCATAGAGAGCCAAGCCAGCCGCGGCCACCAGGACGGGCGCGACAAGGCCCACCGCCATCAGCCGGCGGCGGGCGGCGCGAGATCTGGGAAGGAAAGCCATAAGAAACGCCGACCTGTGACCGTCGCGCCGAAACGGGACGCGGGCCCATTGCCCTCCGATCATAACAAAGGGGCGGCACGCCCGCGATAGGTTCGGCGAAAAAGGCACCTGACTGGTCAACCGTCGGCGCGCGGCAGGACCAGTGCCAACCTCAGACCGCCCAGAGCGGACGCCGACAGCGTCACTGACCCACCATAAGCTCGAACCAGTTCATCGACGATGGCCAGGCCGAGGCCCGAACCCGGCGCACTTTCATCCAATCTGGCGCCGCGCCGCAGAACCTCTTCTCGCTGTTCGGCCATCAGCCCCGGCCCATCGTCCTCGACGGTCAAAAACAGCTGACGGGAAGATTCGGGGCCCCCGTTCACGCGCACCCGGCCGACGCACCATTTGCAGGCGTTTTCCATAACATTGCCCGCCACTTCCAGCAGATCCTGACGTTCGCCCTGGAAGCACAGATCGTCGGGACAACGCCAATCTATCGACAGGGATTTGTCGCGAAAGATTCGTTCGAGCGTCCGGCTGAGTTCCGCCAGCACCGGGGCTACGGGCGTGCGTTCGCCCTGTCCCTGGGCGCGCGCCGCGGCCCTGGCCCGTCGCAGGTGATGGTCGACCTGATGGCTCATCGCCTCGGCCTGGCGCGACACCACGTCGGCCAGCCTCCCCGGCTGTTGCCGCGCTTCGGTGAGCAGCACCGACAACGGCGTCTTGAGGGCGTGCGCCAAGTTGCCGACGTGGGTGCGCTGGCGCTCCACGACCTCCTGATTGTGGGCCATCAGGGCGTTGAGTTCGCTCGCCAGAGGTTCGAGCTCAGACGGATAGTCGCCAACCACGCGCTCCGAGCGGCCGGTGCGCACCGCCGCCACCTCGCGCCGGAGGGCGAACAAGGGGGCGAGGCCCACCCGCACCTGGAGGAAGACCGCTGCGATGATTCCGGCGCCCAAAAGGACCAGAAAGCCGGCGATCGTGGTGGCGAAGGCGCGGACGTCTCGGTTGACCGGCGAGCGATCCTCGGCGGCCATGAAGACCAGGGGGGGGGCCAAGTCCGGCAGCCGACCCTGCATGGCGGCTACCCGCAGGGGCTGTCCCATGGGGCCGGCGCTGTCATAGAACAAAGCCCTCCCTTGCGCCTTGGCCAGCGCGGGGGACCCGACCAGAGGGGGGAACAGGGGGAGGGGCCCCAAAGAGAGAGAACCCCACACAGCGCGCAAAGCGCCGCCGCCCTGGGTGGGGATC
>JBPCMA010000105.1:0-2912 GCA_051002715.1 Caulobacteraceae bacterium | reverse complement strand
AACAGCTTGAGCAGGGCCTCGTAGGAGACAACCCGCGGGTCGAACACCACCTTCACCGCCTCGGTGTGGCCGGTCCTCCCGCCGCACACCTCCTGATAGGTGGGATTGAGCGTCGCCCCGCCCATGTGGCCGACCGCCGTCACCCACACCCCCGGGGTCTGCCAGAACTTGCGCTCCACCCCCCAGAAGCAGCCCATGGCGAAATAGGCGCTCTCCAGCCCCTCCGGATAGGGGCCTTTCAGCGGTCGGTCGTTGACGAAGGAGCGCTCGGCGGTGGGAATCGCGTCGGCCCGGCCTGGCGGGGCGGCGGCGGTCGGTTCGGACGATTTCCTGAAGAAAGACATGAAGGGCTCCTTGGATAAGGTTGGTCCCTAGATAGGCGCTCGCGCACCGAGTTCACCCGCGCTTGTGGCGAAAGAGCCGATGCGTATAGTGCCCGCCGCCGGCGGTTCGGGTCAGACCGCGTCGGCGATGGTGAGGTGGCCGAGCGGTTGAAGGCGCACGCTTGGAAAGCGTGTTTAGGGGAAACTCTAACGAGGGTTCGAATCCCTCTCTCACCGCCACGCCGGCGCGCTAATCTGTTGAAATTTAATGAATAATTTGTCGGACGGCCGGGAAACGTCCCCCATTTGGCGCGCGTGTCAGGCACCGTCCGCCGACCGGGCGGCTCGCCAAGCCCAAACCGAGAAACAACAGGCGCGATCCGAGGAATTGCAGCGCCAAGCCGCCCTATGGCGCGAGGACCAAGACCGCAAGAGGCGCGAGGTGAACGCCGGTCAATTGATCGCCGCCGGTCATTGCGATGAGGCGAGGGGGGGCGCCCTGGCCGCTGGCGATCTCGACCTGGCCGCCCATGTCGCGGCCCTCTGCCCCGCTCCGGCCAAGTAGCCTCACGGCTCGGCTAGTCACAACTGGCCCCATTGGCGCGAGAGTCGCCCGGTGTCGCCCTCTCGGCGGAACCGGAACATAGCGGAACACATGGCGGCGGAATCGACGCGCGGGCGTGTGGCGCGTATTGGACTGGTTGCCCCGGCACAATCATCGCTCGCGCTTCCGCAGCCGGACACCCGGCCCACCACCGTTTTCCGTGATGAACACAACGCCGGCGGTTTCGAGGGCGGCGACAAGGCGATCAACCGTGTCCTGACGCCCGCCCAGTTCGCCCGACCTGGCCTCTAGGCGCTTCACCGTGGGGATGGATATGCCCGACGCTTCCGCCAGCCGATCTTGCGACCAATCGACCAGCGCGCGGGCCGCCTTTATCTGACTGACAGATACTTTTGGTATTGACATGACGTCCTCTTGTGATACTATTAGTAGCACATTCAGAGAGGAACACAACCCATGTCCTACCAGTCCGGCCGCTACAATGTTCACGGTTCATGGGCCGCCATGCCGGTTCGCCGCGCCACCGGCCCCGCCGATCCGGCGATCATGCGCTCGCCGGCCTTCCGGGAAGCCATGGCGAAGATCGAGCGCGCCTTCGGCGGCAAGGATCGCCCCCGGTGAGCCCGGTTTTCTGGTCCACGGGCGGCGGTATCTACACCGCCGTGGCCGGCCGCGCCGTGATCGTGTCCCTCGCCGATGCGCGCGAGCTCGCATCCGACCTTTGCCGCTACGCTCTTGCCGAGGCCGATCCGGCCCGCCGCCGGTCCATCGCCCGCACGGCCGCATCGCTCTTTGCCGCGATCACCGAACAGGGCCGATGGGCGAGATGCGCGGCCCCGGTGGCGGCCCTGCCATGACCGCCGAAGCCAAGGCCGCCGGTGGCCAGTCCTGTTTCCCGCCGCCGCCGACCATCGTTCCGCTCGCCACCCTGGCCATGGATCGCTACCTCGCCGATCCGGTGCAGATGCATGGCCTGACGGCGCGCCAGGTGTTCGAGGCCGGCGCGGCGCGGCGCTATGACGCCACCCGCCTTCGCCGCCTGTTCATCGAAGGGATGCTTGAACGCCTCGCCGACCTTCGCGACAGCCTGGTTGCCAAGCTGGACGCCCTGGACGCCGATCCCGACACGGAGCCGTTCCTGAGCGCGTTCGAACGCTGGGATCAGCGTTGGTGGACCGCCGGGGTGGACGATGACCGGGAGGGCGGCGACGATCTAGAGCCCTACCTGAGCGCCACCAGCGCCATCGATCAGCGCTCTTGGTCGCAAGGCGGCGCCACCGACAACGAATGGGAGCATGACGGCAAGGAGCCGTCCATGGGCTGGGGCGAGCCCGCTGTGGGCACACCAACGCCCTGGCTCACCGATGGCGGGATCGGCGCGGATGCAGAGGAGGGGCGGCCATGAGCGCGTCGCCCCGCGACCTGGCCCTTTGGCTCGACGTGTACGAACGCTTGATGGCCGCTTACCACGCCGGACCCGTCGGGGGCGTGGCCCGTGCCACAGACCCGGCCGAGGCGATCCTGGCGAAGGCGATGGAATATCGGGCGCTGATCCTGCAATGCCACCGTGCCGGAGTCAGGGAGCCCCGTGGAGTCAATCGGGCGGTGGCCCGCTGTCCTACCGCACGGAACGCGGAACGGCCCTCACCAGGGCTCCGTGGGACTCGGAGAGAGCAGCCGGGCAACGTCTGATTTCGGAGGCGGAAGCGGTCCAGCGATGGAGCAGCGCCGGCCGCCGGTCGCGGGCAGCCCTGTTTAAGCGAGCTCCCCGGCCCTGACGACACGCATGTCCGATCGTCGGGCATGCGTCCCATCGCGACATTGCCCTTGGCTCCGGCTTCCGCTGGCGTAGCTCGCGCCCGTCAACCGCGCCTCGACAATCCCCAAATTTCCGCTAAGAGTCCGTTTGGAAAATCACGGATGAGCGTTTCGGCGTAGCAGATTGCCGCCCATGGCGACGAGGATCATGGCCTCGGAGACGTCGAGGCGGGCCTCGTAGTCGCGGACGAGGCGCCGCCACCTCG
>JBPCMA010000104.1:0-3181 GCA_051002715.1 Caulobacteraceae bacterium | reverse complement strand
GCGGGTGGTGAAGCTCTTGCCGTCGCGGGCGCGGTCGACCTCGAAGAGGATCGGCGCGGCCGGATCGCCCGGCCGGATGAAATCGCAGTGCCAGGAATGGCAGATGCGCGCCTCGACGGTGCGATAGGCGGCGAGCAGGGCTTGGCCGATGACCAGGCCGCCGAAGATGCGCGGGCCCTGACCGGCCGGCGCCCGCCCGCGAAACAGGTTCACCTCGATGGGCTCGAGGGCCAGGGTGTCGATCAGATTCTCAACCTCGGCCATGGCGCCCCTTCCCGTTTGAAAGAGCGGTGCGCTTAGCCGTCCCGGTCGCGGTGGGCAAGGCGTTCCGCCGCCTTCGCGTCGGATGTCAGGTCGGCCCAGGAGTCGGGTGGGTCGCCCGCGTCGAGTCTTCGGGTGAAAATTGCATAAGGATCGGTCTTCGCGCCCGCCTTGCGCAGGGTGCTTTCGTCATTGACCCAGGCGTAGACGATGATCCGCGTGACGCTGTCGAAGCGAAAAAACAGGCGAAAACGCCGCATGAATTTGGCGCGGCGCCAATGACGGCGATGGGGGCCGAGGGTATTTCCGAGGGCGAAGGCCGGGGCGTTCGGGTCGGTGGGAATCTCATCGAAAATCAGGTCGCGGATACGGGCGAGGAGCTTTGTCCTGGGGTGGGCGGCCCAGGCGTTCCGCCGATCCCGCTGAATTCGCTCGACGTCCGAGGCGAGCTTTTCAAGGGTCTCGATGAACGGAGTGCAACGCAACAGAGTCCAGCCGTTGCGCCGGGCCAAGCCAGGCGGGTCGCTCACAAAATGACGTCAGCTGGGATCGCCTCGTCGTCGTCGGCCTCGACGCCGCGAGTCAAGGCGAGGATGCGGCTCATCTGTGCTTCGGGAAACGG
This sequence comes from Caulobacteraceae bacterium, assembly GCA_051002715.1. Taxonomy (GTDB): domain Bacteria; phylum Pseudomonadota; class Alphaproteobacteria; order Caulobacterales; family Caulobacteraceae; genus Acaudatibacter. The sequence goes on along the minus strand of JBPCMA010000104.1, from coordinate 2,298 downwards.
GCTCAGACGCTCCGGATGGTCGCGCATGTCGCGTTCGAGAAAGTCGAGATAGGCGCCGATGACCGGATCGGCCTCGATCCCGTCATCCGGTTCGGATTCGTCCAGGGTCACGAGCAGGGTGCGCGGCCCCAGCACATGCGCCCGCACCTGGGCGCGTTGCCGGAAGGCCGGGGCGGACTTGAACAGCGCCTTGTCGAAGCGAATCGCTTCGGAGCCGCCGGTGGTCGTGATCTTGCCGCGGTAACTCGCCATCGTCGATCTCCTTGAATACGCGGAATAGTGCGTATTTTTTGGACTTTCAAGACCCGACTGGACGCGCGCCACGCAAGCGGTCGATGCGCGATTACCGCATCTCCCAATCGAGGGTGCGCGCCACCGCCTTTTGCCACTGGGCGTAGCCGCGCTCGCGCGCCTTTCCCTCCATGGCCGGGCGCCACATCGCGTCCTGTTTCCACTGGCCGCGCAGGGTCTCCAGGTCGGGCCAGAAGCCCACCGCCAGACCGGCGGCGTAGGCGGCGCCCAGGCAAGTGGTCTCGGCGACGGCTGGGCGCACGACGGGCGTGTCCAGGACATCGGCCAGCATCCGCATCAACAGGACGTTGGCGGTCATGCCGCCGTCGACCTTCAGCACGGTCAGCGCCCGCCCGGCGTCGGCGGCCATGGCGTCCACCACCTCGCGGGTCTGCCAGGCGACCGCTTCGAGGGCGGCTCTGGCGATGTGCGCCTTGGTGACATAGGCGGTGAGGCCGACGATCGCCCCGCGCGCGTCGGGCCGCCAGTGGGGGGCGAAGAGGCCCGAAAAGGCAGGGACGAACGCGCAGCCGCCGGTGTCGGCCACGCCGGCGGCCAGGGCTTCGATCTCACTGGCTTCCTCGATCACGCCCAGGTTGTCGCGCAGCCACTGGACCACCGCGCCGGCCACGGCGATCGAACCTTCCAAGGCGTAGACGGCCGGGGCGTCCCCGATCCTGTAGCCCACCGTGGTCAGAAGGCCGTGCATCGAGGCGACGGGCCGCTCTCCGGTGTTGACCAGCAGGAAGGCCCCGGTGCCATAGGTGCATTTGCCCTCGCCGGGCGAAAAGCAGGCCTGGCCGAACAGGGCCGCCTGCTGATCGCCCAGGGCCGAGGCGACCGGGACGCCGGCCAGAACCCCGCGCGCCTCTCCATAGACCTCGCAGGAGGATCGGATCTCCGACAGCATGGCGCGCGGGACGCCCATGGCGCCCAGCAAGCCGTCGTCCCAATCGAGGGTGGCCAGGCTCATCAAGAGGGTGCGGCTGGCGTTGGTGACGTCGGTGACATGGCGGCCGGTGAGTTTCCAGATCAGCCAACTGTCCATCGTGCCGAACAGCACCTCGCCGCGCCCCGCCGCCGCCCGCGCGCCTTCCACATGGTCGAGCAGCCAGCGGATCTTCGGCCCCGAGAAGTAGGTCGCCAGGGGCAGGCCGGTGACGGCGCGGAACCGGTCCCGCCCTCCCTCGGCGGCCAGTTGCTGGCATAGATCGGCGGTGCGGGTGTCCTGCCAGACGACGGCGTTCGCGATCGGCGCCCCGCTCGCCTTGTCCCACAGGAGGGTCGTCTCGCGCTGGTTGGTGATCCCGACGGCGGCCAGATCGGACGGGCCGATTGCCAATTCGGCCATGGCCCGGGCCGCCACCTCCTCGACATGGCCCCAGATTCCCAGCGCGTCGTGCTCCACCCAGCCGGGACGCGGATAGATCTGGCGATGCGCCTTGTGGGCCGAGGCGACGACGGCGCCGGCGGCGTCGAAGACGATGCACCGCGACGACGTCGTCCCCTGGTCGATGGCGGCGATGTAGCGAGCGGTCATGGGTCGATCCTCACGGTCGAAGCAGGTTGGAACAGGTCCGCTCAAATTACTACGCCGCGCTCGCTCGTTTCCGCTTCCCCGCCATCCGCGCTACACGCACGCCCCATGATCCGTCAGCGCCGCACCCGCATCGTCGCGACCCTGGGGCCGGCCAGCCGGGCGCCGGCCATGGTGGCGCAGTTGGCGCGGATCGGGGTGGATGTGTTCCGCCTCAACTTCAGCCACGGCGCGCACGCCGATCACGCCGCGGCCCTCGAGGCGGTGCGGGCGGCGGAGGCGGCGGTGGAGCGACCGCTAGCGGTGCTGGGCGACCTGCAGGGGCCGAAATTCCGGTTGGGACGATTCGAGGGCGGGTCGATCGCCATCGCGCCGGGGCAGAAACTGCGATTCGACCTGGACGACGCGCCGGGCGACCGGCGGCGCGTCCAGCTTCCCCACCCCGAAATGTTCAAGGTGTTCGCGCCCGG
>JBPCMA010000103.1:0-9393 GCA_051002715.1 Caulobacteraceae bacterium | reverse complement strand
GGATGGCCAGGAACTCCAGGCGCCGGTCGGTCTCGATCAGGCTGCCGGGCGGATCGCGGCGCAGGATGAGACCGCGCCGTTCGCCCCCCGAGATCGCGTCGAACCGATAGGTCTCCCGGCTCGCCCCGCCGGAGACGCGGGCGAGGTTCTCGACGGCGGTCGGCTCGCCGCTTGCGCGCGTGAGGTAGGCGGCTAGGCGCTCGGCCAGGGTCATGTCGGGGGCGTCACCCGGCGAAATCCAGCGTCTCGGCGAAACCCGACGGCGCGTGGGGGCCGATGACCAGCTGTTCAAGGACGCCGCGGCCCGCGGCTTCCCGCCCCGCGCCGTCCCGGTAGGTGACCTTGCACGGGGCCTGGATGTGCAGGTGCTCGGGCAGGCGCACGTCGACCTCGGCCAGCTTCAGATCCTCGCGCTCCACCGCCAGCGGGCCGTGCGCCAAGCCGTGACCCCAGACGGGATGGCCGTAGCCCAGACCGAGCATGAAGAACGCGTCGTCGGGCTCGTAGAGGATTTCGCGGACGCCGGCGGCGTCCTTCACCGTCACCACGGCGCGGCGGGCGTGGCGGGTTCCACGCTTCCAGTCGATGGCGATGGCGCAGTCTGGATTGTCGTCGAGGCTGGCCGCGTCGGCCCCCTCGCGCGCCCACACGGCGCGGCGGTTCCAGGCCACGCCGGCCCCATCCTCGTTGCTGTGGAAGAAGAAGCTGCCGGCGGCGAAATTGGCCGGCCCCCACAGCCAGTAGAATTGCGGCGGGGCCGGCGGCACGATCTCCTGCGCATCGCGCGCCCCCACCGGCCGCATCCCCCACGAGCGGTCGCGGGTGCCCATGAAGCCATCGACGCTGGTCCGCGCGCCATCCAGTTCGATCCAGCCGGCGTAGCGGCCGTTCTGGGTGAGGCGGGTGTAGTCCATGAAGGCGCGCGGCCCATGGCGACGGATGAAGCGGGGCTCCTCCACCGGAAAGGCGCGGCCCTGAAAGACGATCTCGGCGCGCAGGCCGTGATCGGGCGCATCCACCGCCAGCTTCAGTCTTCGCAACGGTTCGAGAACCTCGATGGCGATCGGCCCGACGGCCAGGTCCATGCGCTCCATGGCGAGCCAGCGGCTGGCGTGCAGGCAGGTCTGCACCCCGCCGCGCACCACGCAGACGCTGGCGTCGGCGATGTTGAGGTGGGGATAGACGCCAAAGGCCAGGGCGAAGAAATCCTCGCCTTGCGCCCCGTAGCCGTTGAAGAAGTAGCGGTCGTAGAAGTTGCGGTCGGTCCCGGCGTAGGCGATCGGCTCGGCGGTCTGATGGATCGGGAAATCGTCGCCCCGGGTCAGGGCCATGCGAAGTCTCCTCGGGCGGCGGCGGGTTTGGCCCCATAGCTTGCGGCGGGCGGCCTTCGCCTGCAATGGTCCTCGAGTCACAGGATCGCCCCGGAGACGCTCATGTCCGCCCTCGATCGCCAGATGCCGCCGGTCGCCCATGCCGAAACCAACGGAATCCGCCTGGCCTATTACGACGTGGGGCCAAAGGAGGGCGGCGGCGTCCCGGTGGTGTTCTGCCACGGGTTTCCCGAGCTGGCCTTTTCCTGGCGCCATCAGCTTCGCGCCCTGGAGGCCGCCGGCCGGCGGGCCATCGCGCCGGACCAGCGCGGCTATGGGCTGACCTCGCGCCCCGAGGCGGTCGAGGCCTACGACATGGAGCAGCTCACCGGCGACATGGTCGGCCTGCTCGACCATCTGGGCATCGACAAAGCGATCTTCTGCGGCCACGACTGGGGCGGCATCGTGGTCTGGCAGATGCCCTTGCGCCACCCCGATCGCGTCGCCGGGGTGATCGGCCTCAACACCCCCTTCATGGCCCGCCCGCCGGCCGACCCCATCGCCATCATGCGCCGTCGGTTCGGCGAGGATATGTATATCGTCCACTTCCAGAAGCCGGGCGAGGCGGACGCGGTGCTCAGCCGCGACGTGGCCAAGGCGATGAGCTTCTTCATGCGCCGGCCGTTTCCCGGCCAGGGGCCGGCGAGCGGCGGCCTCACGGGCGCGTTGAACGAGACGAACACAGGTGCTCCCGCCCAGACCTTCGCCCTGATCAAGCTGCTCGAGGCCTACGACCCGGCCTTCGATCCGCGGGAAAATTTCCTGACCGACGAGGAGATGGCCGCCTTCGTGGATACCTTCGAGCGCACCGGCTTCACCGGCGGGATCAACTGGTACCGCAACTTCACCCGCAACTGGGAGCGGTCGGCGGGGATGGCCGACAAGGTCGCCGTCCCCTCCCTGATGGTGATGGCCGAGAAGGACGCCGTCCTGCCCCCCTCGGCCGCCGACGGCATGGAAGCCTTCGTGCCCGACCTGGAGAAGGTGCTGATCGCCGGCAGCGGCCACTGGACGCAGCAGGAAAAGCCGGCCGAGGTCAACCGGGTGATCCTGGACTGGCTGGATCGCCGGTTTCCGGTCTAAGGAAGCGGGAATGGACCGCGCCGCCCTCGCCTCCGAGCCCGCCTCGACCGCCGGCCGGCGCGGCCTCTATCCCGAATGCGAGCCCTTCGCCAGCGGCTGGCTGGCGGTGGGCGGCGGCCACGAGATCTACCACGAAGAGTGCGGGGCGCCGGGCGGAGCGCCGGCGGTGGTGCTGCACGGCGGGCCGGGCGGGGCGATCAACCCGACCATGCGCCGCTTCTTCGATCCCGGCCGCTGGCGCGTCGCCCTGTTCGACCAGCGCGGCTGCGGCAAGAGCCGGCCCAACGCCTCGCTGGAAGACAACACCACCTGGGCCCTGGTGGAAGACATCGAGCGCCTGCGCCGCCATCTGGGGATCGAGGCGTGGACGGTGTTCGGCGGCTCGTGGGGCTCGACCCTGGCGCTGGCCTACGCCATCACCCACCCGGAGCGGGTGACGGGCCTCGTCCTGCGCGGCATTTTCCTGCTGACCCGCCGCGAGGTGGCCTGGTTCTATCAGGACGGCGCCTCGATGCTGTTTCCCGACGCCTGGGAGCGGTTCGTCGCCCCCATCCCGAAGGGCGAGCGCGGCGACCTGGTCGGGGCCTATCACCGCCGCCTGACCGGCCCGGACCGCCGGGAGCAGGCGCGGGCCGCCGAGGCGTGGAGCGCCTGGGAAGGCGACACCCTCTCCCTGCGCGGCCCGCAAGGCCGGCCCGCCAAGTTCAACGAAACCGAATTCGCCGTCGCCTTCGCCCGCATCGAATGCCACTACTTCGTCAACCGCGGCTTCTTCGCCGAGGACGGCTGGCTGTTGAAGAACATCGGCGCCATCCGCCACATCCCCGGCTGGATCGTCCAGGGCCGCTTCGACGTGGTCACCCCCCTGGAGAGCGCCTGGGCGCTGAAGACCGCCTGGCCGGAAGCCCGTTTCGACCTGGTGTGGGACGCGGGTCATGCGTCCACCGAGCCGGGCATCGTCGATGGCTTGGTGCGGGCGACCGACGAGGCGTTGGGGGGGTAGGGGGAAATCTGGCGCTTGGCTACCGTTTCGATCCAGCGCCTCGGGCTTGGAACGATGACGATTTCGAACCGAAGCGAAGATTGGTGAGCCCTTCATCTGATGATCGATCCCCCCGCGCCGTTTGAATTTCATCCCGTTACGACCAAGAGGCGAAGCGACTTGGCCCGGTTCTCAGAGGCGCATGGCAAGTTTCGCTATTGCTCCTGCATGCGCTGGCGATTTGGCAGTACGGACATGAGCCGTTCGACCAAAGAGGATCGGATCGCCGCGCTCGACCGGCGGGTTCAAGACGACGTTCCCGTAGGCGTGCTCGCCTACCTGAGCGGCGAGCCGGTCGGCTGGTGCTCGATCGCGCCGCGAGAGACCTTGCAAGGCCTCGAACGATACAAGGCGCTGGCCCGCATAGATGATGCGCCGGTCTGGTCAGTCGTCTGCTTCTTCATCGACCGGCGCGCGCGGCGGCGCGGGGCGACGGTTGAGTTACTAAGGGCGGCGGTCGCCTACGCCCACGCTCAGGGCGCCCGCATCGTCGAAGGCTATCCGGTGGAACCTGGGCCCAGGCTCTACACCTACATGGGCTCACCCGCGACGTTTCGCGCCGCCGGCTTCGTCGATGTGACGCCAAAGGGCAGGCAACGCCGCGTCGTGCGTTATGTCGAGCCCGGGCGGCACTGAACTGGATGGACCAACGAAGCGGGAAATCCTCCCTAAACCAGCGATCCCCGCCCGCCCCCCACCTCGCTGTAACGGTGGACGCGGACGCAGAGGACGAGGGCGAAGCCGATCATCATGGTGATCATCACCGTGCCGCCGAAGGAGAGCAGCGGCATGGGGACGCCGACCACCGGGGCCAAGCCCATGACCATGGCCCCGTTGATGAGGACGCAGAGGGCGAAGGTGACGGTGATCCCGGCGGCGGCCAGGCGGCCGAAATGGCTGTGGGCCGCCGAGGCCATGCGCAGGGCCATGAAGATCACCGCCGCGTAGAGGACGAGCACCGAAGCGCAGCCGACGAAGCCGAACTCCTCGGCGAGCGAAGCGAAGATGAAGTCGGTGGATTTTTCGGGCAGGAAGTTGAGCTGGCTCTGGGTGCCCAGGCCGAAGCCCTTGCCGAGCAGGCCGCCGGAACCCAGGGCGATCTTGGACTGGATGATGTGATAGCCCGCCCCCGAGCGGTCGGCCTCCGGATCGAGGAAGGTCAGCAGCCGCGCCCGCTGATAGGCCTTGAGGGCGAACATGAAGACGGCCGGCAGGACGGCGAAGAGGCCCACCGCGCCGACCGCCACCAGACGCAGGGAGAGGCCGGCGAGGATCATCATCACCCCGCCGGTGGCGATGATCAGCAGGGCGGTGCCCAGATCGGGCTGATGGGCGACCAGGGCGGCCGGAGCGCCGATCAGGGCGACCGGCACCAGCAGCCACCCGGAGAGCCGCGCCTTGGCGGGCGGCAGGGTGTGGTAGAAACGGGCGAGGGCCAGGACCAGGCCGATCTTGACGATCTCCGAGGGCTGGAGGCGGACGTGGGCGATGTCCAGCCAGCGCCTGGCCCCCATGGTCGAATGGCCGGCCACCGCCACGGCCAGGAGCAGCAGAAGGCCCAGGGCGTAGGTGGGGTAGGCGGCGGCGAACCATACCCGCACGTCGGCCATGGCCAGGGCGATCATCAGGAGAAAACACAGGCCGAACAGGGCCAGGTGCTTCCACGCCCACGGCGACCAGCCACCGCCGATGGAATAGAGCATCCCCGTCCCGACCGCCGCGATGGCGATCAGAACCAGGCAGAAACCCCAGTCGATCTGGGTGAGCTTGACCGCCAGGGGGGCGCCCTCGACGACGCGGGTGATGGCCCCGGAGGTCATGTCGCCGCGCCGGAAGCGCCGGCCGGGCCGAGCGACGGCGCGGGCGCCTCGGGGAGGGGCTGGACGATGCGGGCGCGGATCTCGGGGTCCTTGAGCAGGGCCACCCGCATGAGCTGGGCGGCCTTGGGGGCGGCGGCCTCGGCCCCGAAGCCGCCGTGCTCGACCAGGACGGCGAGGGCGTAGCGCGGGTCGTCGTAGGGGGCGAAGGCGACGAACCAGGCGTGGTCGCGCAAGGCCCAGGCGCCCCGCGCGCCGTGCTCGCCGTGGCCGCCGACATAGGAATGGGCCTGGGCGGTGCCGGTCTTGCCGGCCATCTTGATGGGCCCGAGGCCGAGCTGGGCGGCGCCGTAGCCGGTGCCGCCCACATCGTTGGCCACCGAGGCCATGGCGGCGCGCACGAAGTCCAGGTGCGCCCTGGCCACCGGCAGGTCGGCGGCGGCGGCGCTGGCCGGCCCCGGCCGGTCGCCGACCTGGCGGACCAGGCGCGGTTGCAGCGCCTTCTCGCCATTGGCCAGGCGCGCGACCATCACCGCCAGCTGCAGGGCGTTGACGCTCACATAGCCCTGGCCGATCCCCATGCTGGGCGTCTCGCCGGGATGCCAGACCGGGTCGCGAGGGAAGGCGCGGCGCTTGTAGGCGCGGTCGGGCACGAGGCCCGGCTTCTGGCCGGGAATGCCGATGTCGAAGGTCTGGCCGAGGCCGAAACGGCGGGCCATGGCGGCGATGCGGTCGGGGCCGGTCGCCAGGGCGGTCTGGTAGAAATAGATGTCGCAGCTGGTCTTGATGGCGTTGTGCATGTCCAGCGTGCCATGCGCCTTGTCACAGTGCCACACCCGCCCGCCCCAGGCCCAGGCTCCGTTGCAGGTGTGGGTGGTGGCCGGGTCGATCCCCTTCTCCAGGGCGGCCAGGGCGACCATGGTCTTGAAGGTCGAGCCGGGCGGATAGGTGGCGGTCAGCGCCTTGTTGAACAGGGGCTTGCGCTCGTACCCCGCCAAAGCGCGGTATTCGGGGCCGGTCAGGCCTTTGACGAAGCGGTTGGCGTCGAAGCTGGGGGCCGACAGCAGGCAGAGCAGATCGCCGCCGCGGCAGTCGAGCATGACCGCCGCGCCGCTTTCCTCGCCGAACACCTCCAGGGCGCGGTTCTGGATGTCGGCGTCGAGGGTGAGCTTGATGGGGGCGCCCGGAATGGAGGCGATGTCGCCGGCCGGGTCGTGGCGCACCACCCGACCCTTCACGTCCACCTCCACCTTGCGCGCCCCGGCCGTCCCGCGCAGCGGCAGGTCGTAGGCTTTCTCGATCCCCTGCTTGCCGATGCGAAAGCCCGGATTGAGCAGGATCGGCTCGGCGTTGGGTCCGGTCTTGGCGATGTCCCGGGCGCTGACCTTGGCCACGTAGCCGACCACGTGGGCGAAGGCGGCGGCGAAGGGATAGACCCGCACCTCGCCCATGTCGGCGGTGACGCCGGGAAGTTCCGGGGCGCGCACATTGACCGCCGAGAACTGCTCCCAGGTCATGTCCTCCAGCACGGTCACCGGCGCCTTGCGCGGCGCGGCGGCGATGTCGGCGGCCAGGCGCTGGCGGCGCGCGTCGTCCATGGGGATGAGGACGGCGAGCCTTGAGAGCACGCCGTCCACGTCGGTGTGCTCGTCCTTGGCCAGCAGCAGGCGGAAATCGGGGCGGTTCGAGGCCAGCACCACCCCGTCGCGGTCGAGGATCAGGCCGCGCGGCGGGGCGGTGAGAAGAAACTCGAACTCATTGTGCTCCGAGGCGGTCTGGTAGCGGGCCGCCTCGAGAAGCTGGAGGTCGGCCAGCCGGCCGCCCAGGGCCAGCACGCCGAGCCCGGCCGCCCCGCCGAACAGAAAGGCGCGCCGATGGAAGAGGCTCTGACGCTCGTTGACGTCGTCGAAATAGATGATGGGCCTGATCATCGGAAACGCGTGTCCGCGTCTTCGTAGCGCTCGATCAGGCGATTGGCGAAGGGAAAGAGGGCCACGGTGGCGAGAAACTGCCAAGCGACGCCGATCAGAGTGGGCGCGACGCCGGCGCGCAGGGCCATGATGAGCCAGGCGGCGCCCAGGGCGGCGGCGCAGGCGACGGCGTACCAGGCCCACAACTCCCAAAAGCCCCGCGCCGACAGAAACACCCGGGCGAACAGCACCGGCCCGTAGGCGGCCAGGAGAGCCAGCGGCCACAGGCCCAGCGGGCCGCCCCACAGGCCGTCGAGGAAAAGGCCCAGGGCGACAAGGGCGAACGGCGGCAGGACGGAGGGGCGGGCCATCCCCCAGGCGAAGGCGGGAACCAGGGCGAACACCGGCTCGGGCGGGCTAAGGCCAAACGCCCGCAGCGGCAGGGCGAAGGCCAGGGAGGCGGCGGCGACGAGCCCCATCGGCCAGGCCAGCCAGGAAAGCGGGCTGAAGCGGCGAACCGTGGTCGCGGTCATGGAGCCTTCGCTGGGCCGGGAGCGGCGGCGGGCGGCGGCGGCGGCGGCGCGGCGGGGGGCGGCGCCTCGGTGGCGGTGGAGGGCAGGGTCGTCGGCGCGAGGGCGGCCGGTGGGACGAGCTGGGCGAAGGTCTTGAACAGCAGCACCTGGACGAAATCGATCGGCGAGGCGTCGCAATCGAGGGCCACCCGCCACGTCCCGTCGGCGTCCCTCGCCGCCGATCCCACCGGCAGGCCGCGCGGCAGCACCCCCCCGTCGCCGGAGGTCAGCACCCGGTCGCCCTCGCGCAGCGCATCGTGGGTGCGCAGCCAGGCGAGCTTGGGGCTGGAGCCGCCATCGCCGGTCAGGATGGCGCGGCCGTTGGTGCGGGCGATGAGCACCGGGGTGCGGCTCTCCACGTCGGTGAGCAACAGGACGCGGCTGGCCTCCGGCGCGACGCCGACCACCCGGCCGACCAAGCCGTGTTCGCTCATCGCCGGATTGCCCTCGACGATGCCGGCCGAGGCGCCGGCGTCGATCAGCCGGGTGTTGGAGAAGGGGCCGCGCGCCTCGATCACGGCTCTGGCGAAGACCACCGGCAACGGCGGGTCGGTCTTGAGGCCCATCAGGCCGCGCAGGCGGGCGTTCTCCCCGCGCAGGGCGAGGGCCTCGTCGCGCCAGGCCAGGGCGCGGACCAGCCGGCGCTTCAGCTCGGCGTTCTGGCCGGCGGCGAACACATAGCCGCCGACGGTGTCCAGCCCCTCGTTCAGCCAGCGGACCGGCGTCGCCAGGACGCTGGCGACCGGTGCGACGGCGCTCTCGGCGGCGGCGCGGGGCGCCGCGTAGGGCCGCTCGCGCTCGCCCGCGCGCCGGCCGCCCAGAACCAGGGCCAGGGCGGCCGACGCGGCCAGCGCCAGGGCGAGGGCCGCCAGCCACAGGCGCGGCGGCCGCACATCGCTCAAGGGGCCGTCCCGCAGGGACAATCGGGCGTCTCCTAGAACAAGCTGCTCTCCAGCAGGCCCTTCATCCATTTGGGGTGTTCGAGCACCTTGCCGCAACCGAGCGCCACGCACGAGAGGGGGTCGTCGGCGACGGTGACCGGCAGGCCGGTGTGGTCGCGGATCTCCAGGTCGAGGCCGCGCAGCAGGGCGCCGCCGCCGGTGATCATGATCCCCTTGTCGGCGATGTCGGCGGCCAGTTCCGGCGGCGTCGCCTCCAGGGCCACCTTCACCGCTTCGATGATCTGGCTGACCGGCTCGGCCACCGCGTCGGCCGCCTGCTTCTCGCTGATCCGCACCTCGCGCGGCACCCCCTGCATGAGGTCGCGCCCCTTGACGTCGATGGCCAGGCCCACCCCGTCCTCGGGGGCGCGGGCGGTGCCGATCTCCTTCTTGATGCGCTCGGCGGTGGTCTCGCCGATCAAGAGGTTGTGGTGGCGGCGCATGTAGCTGATGATCGCCTCGTCCATCTTGTCGCCGCCCACCCGCACACTGCGCGAATAGACGATGCCCGATAGGGAGAGGACGGCGACCTCGGTGGTGCCGCCGCCGATATCGACCACCATCGAGCCGGTCGGCTCGTGGATGGGCAGGCCGGCCCCGATGGCCGCCGCCATGGGCTCGTACATCAGGCCGACCCGCCTGGCCGAAGCATTGAGGC
>JBPCMA010000102.1:0-15938 GCA_051002715.1 Caulobacteraceae bacterium | reverse complement strand
TTTCGCCTCCCCGCTTGTGGAGCGCTGTGCTTTCTGCCTGCGCAGGGTTGGCGGGGACCGCCCGCATCTGGTGGCGCCGGCCGGCCGTCGCGTCCACTGCGCGTGCGAGGCGTGCGCCGGCGCTGGTCCCGCCGCTCGCGACTATTACCGGGTTCAGCCGCGACAGGCGCGGCTGGCGGACTTCGCCCTCACCGACGCGGAATGGGCGGCCTTCCAGATTCCCATCGACCTGGCCTTCGTCTTCACCCTGCGAGGCGAGGCGGCGCCGCTGGCCCTCTACCCCGGCCCGGCGGGCGCGACGGAGGCCTGGCTGAGCGCCGAGGCTTGGCGCGGCCTCACCGCGAAAAATCCGGTGCTGGCGGATCTGGCCCCCGACATCGAAGCCCTGCTCATCAACCGCACCCAGGGCCGGCGAGACTATTATCGCGTCTCGGCCGATCATTGCTACGCCCTGGTCGGCCTGATGCGGAGCCATTGGCGCGGCCTTTCCGGGGGCGAGGAAGCCTGGGCCGCCATCGACGGCTATTTCGAGCGGCTGGCCAGCGCCGCCGGGCTGGCGCCCCTCCATGCCTGATCTCGATTTCAAGATCGAGGGGATCGAAGTGGAACCTTTCGCCGCCGTGCCGACCCTGGTTTTCGCCGTGCGAGTGATCAACCGCGCGCCGGCCACGCCGGTCGAGAACGTCGCCCTGCGCTGCCAGATCCGCATCGACCCGACCCGGCGCCCCTACGGCGAAGGCGACCACGCGCGGCTCCGCGACCTGTTCGGCGACAAGGAAGGCTGGGGCAAGACCCTGCACGGTTTTCTATGGGACCACATCGACATCCCCATCCCCGCCTTCCAGGATCAATGCGTGGTGAAGGCGCCGCTCGCCTGCAGCCACGACTTCAACATCGCGGCGACCAAATACTTCCACGGCCTGACCGACGGGGAAATTCCGCTCTCGTTCTATTTCAGCGGCGCGATCTTCTATCGCTCGGCCGACGGACGCCTGCAGATCGGCCAGGTGTCGTGGAACCAGGAGGCTTGGTTTCGCCTCCCGGTCGCCACCTGGCAGGCCATGATGGCGCGCTACCATCCCGACACCACCTGGCTGCGCATCCAACACGAAACCTTCGAACAACTGGATCGTTACAAACAAAAGAACGGTTTTTCGACCTGGGAACAGGCGCTGGAGAGCCTGCTTCGCCTGGAAACCCGCGAGTTCGCGTCATGATTTCCGATGAGGTCAGGCAAGTCGCCAACGCCGTGCTCTACGAGGGCTATGTCCTCTACCCCTATCGGCCGTCCTCCCTGAAGAACCGCCAGCGCTGGACCTTCGGCGGCGTGTTCCCCAAGATGTTCAGCGCGGAGACGGGGGGCGATCCGTGGGCCATGCAGGCGCAGTGCCTCGTGCGCGGCGACGCCCGGATCGAGATCGCCGCCCGTTTCCTGCACATCGTCACCCGCGAGGTGGGGGTCCTCACCGAGCCGGCGGCGGACCTTCGCGGCGACCGCGAACCGCCTTGGCGCGGCGTCGCGTCCCTGGATGTCGGCGACGCGACCGTGGCGCCTTCCGAGGAAGCGATGGAGCGTGAAATCGAAACGCCGCCGCTCTCGCTCCGCGATCTGACGGGCGGGCCGGCTCGCGTCGCCTTCGCCTGGCCCCGCTCGCGGCGATTCGAAGCCATCGAAGGGGAGGGCGGAGCGGCGCTCGGGGTGCATGTCCGCACCGCCCTGGCGGTGGAAGGCGTGGTCGAGATCGCGGCGACGAAACTCGGCGACGACCTGCACCGGCTCACCGTTCGCATCGAAAACACCACGCCGCTCACCGGCGAGGAAGCCGGCCGCCGCGACCTGGCCCAGCTCCACGCCCTGGCCTCCACCCACGCCCTCCTCTCGGTGAAAGGGGGCGCCTTCCTCTCCCTCACCGACCCGCCGGCGGAAGCGGCCGACGCCGCGCTCGCCTGCCGCAACGAGGGGTGCTGGCCGGTCCTGGTCGGAAGGGAAGGGTCCGCCGACACCCTGCTGGCCTCGCCCATCATCCTCTACGACTATCCGCAGATCGCCCCCGAGAGCCCCGGCGATCTTTTCGACGGCCTGGAGATCGACGAGATCCTCGTCCTGCGCATCCTGGCCATGACCGACGCCGAAAAGCGCGAGGCGGCCGGGGCCGACCCGCGGGTCCGCGCGCTGATCGAGCGCACCGAAAACCTCACCCCAGCCCAGATGATCCGGCTGCACGGCGCCCTGCGCACCCCGCGCGCCTTTCCCAAACCAACCCTCGCCACCCTCAGGACCGGCATGAACGAGCTCTGCGTGGGCGACCGGGTGCGCCTTACCCCCAAACCGGGCGGCGACGTGATGGACATCGTCCTGGCCGGCAAGATCGCCGTGGTCGAGGCGATCGAGCGAGATTTCGAGGATCGGGTGCATGTGGCGGTGACCATCGAGGACGATCCGGGGCGCGACCTGGGGATGGGCCGCTTTCCCGGCCATCGCTTCTTCTTCTCGGCCGAGGAGATGGAGCCGGTGGGCGCGGAGGCTTCGCCGTGACCCGCGTCCTGGTCGCCGGCGTCGGCAACATCTTCCAGGGCGACGACGCCTTCGGAGTCGAGGTGGCCCAGCGCCTGGCGCGGCGGGCGTGGCCGGAAGGCGTCAAGATCGTCGATTTCGGCATTCGCGGCATCGACCTCACCTACGCCCTGCTGGAGGACTGGGACGGAGTCATCCTGGTCGATGCGGCCATGCGCGGCGAGGCGCCGGGAACCGTTTCGGTGATCGCCCCGGATGTGGCGAGCCCGGCCCCCCTGTCGCCGGAAGATTTGGTCCTCTCGGGCCACGACCTCGATCCGGCCAAGGCCCTGCGCCTGGTGACCGCGCTGGGCGGCGAATGCCGGCGCATTCTGCTGGTCGCCTGCGAGCCGTTGACTTGCGGCGGCGAGGATGGGTTCATGGGCCTCAGCCCCCCCGTCGCCGAAGCGATCGACGCGGCGATCGAAACCATCGAAAGGCTTATCCTGGATCTGCGCGGGTCCGGGACGGGCGCCCGAAAGCCGCGCGAACTGGCCATGGAAGGAAGACTGTCATGAGAATCTACGAAACCGCCTGGGAAGCGGTCGGCGTGGTGGCGGGTCTGTTCGTCATCTTCGTCGTCATCTTCAACGCCAAGGATGTTCTCAAATTCTTCAAGATTTCTTCGATGTAGCAAGGCGTTCATGCGGGCCGCGGCCTCACGCGCAATCGACCGCCGATCCGGCGCGGGTGATCGTGTCGCGGTTGAAATTCGTGTGCGTGGCCGCGTCCAGGGGGTCGGCTTTCGCCCCACCGTCTGGCGCTTGGCGCGCGAGCATGGGCTTGGCGGCGAAGTCCTGAACGATGCGCAGGGCGTTCTCATTCGCGCCGGCGGCGATGCGGCGCGGATCGAGGCCTTCCTCGCGGCGTTGAAGGCGGGGCCGCCGCCCCTGGCCCGCATCGATGCGATCGAGGCGCGCGCCTTTAGCGGCCCATTGCCGGTCGATTTTCGCATCGCCGCCAGCGTCGAGGGCGCCGCCCACACCCAGATTTCACCCGACGCGGCGATCTGCCCCGCCTGCGCCAAAGAAACTCTAACGCCGGGCGGGCGCCGCTATCGCTACGGCTTCACCAACTGCACCCATTGCGGGCCCCGACTCTCCATCGTCCAGGGGCTGCCCTACGATCGGGGCAAGACGACCATGGCGCCGTTCGCCCTGTGCGAGGCTTGTCTTACGGAATACCGCGATCCCGCCGACCGCCGCTTCCACGCCCAGCCCACCGCCTGCCCGGCCTGCGGCCCCACGGCGCGCCTTATCTCGCTCGCCGACGACGGCCTTGATGTCGAGGCGGCGGAAGGGGCCGACGCGATCGAGGCGGCGGCGAACCGCTTGCGCGCGGGCGCCATCGTCGCGGTCAAGGGGCTGGGTGGCTATCAGCTCGCCTGCGACGCGACGAACGCGGCGGCGGTCGAGGGCCTGCGGCGGGCCAAGAAGCGCGACGCCAAGCCCTTCGCCCTGATGGCGCGCGATCTGGCCGTCATCCGCCGCTACTGCGCCCCGAGCGCCGGCGAGGTTCGCGAACTGGCCTCGCCGCGCGCGCCCATCGTCCTGATGCGCGCCGACGGGCCGCGAAGCCTTCCCGCCGCCGTCGCGCCGGGCCTGACCACCCTGGGCTTCATGCTGCCGACCACCCCGCTCCATCTCATTCTCCTGAGCGGCCTCGATTTTCCCCTGGTGATGACCAGCGGCAATGTTTCCGACGAGCCGCAGGTCACCGATGACGGCGAGGCGCGCCAGCGGCTTGGCGCCATCGCCGGCCACGCCTTGGTTCACGACCGCCAGATCGCCAACCGACTCGACGATTCCGTGGTGCGCTTCATGGCCGGCAAGCCGCGGCTTCTCCGCCGGGCGCGTGGCTACGCCCCGGCCCCGATCGCCCTGCCGCAGGGCCTGCGCGGCGCCCCCGACATCCTGGCCATGGGCGGCGAGCTGAAATCGACTTTCTGCCTGGTCAAGGACGGCGAGGCGATCGTCTCGCAGCATCAGGGCGACCTGGAGCATCCCGCCGCGTTCGACGACTATCGCAAGAATCTGGCGCTCTATCGCGAACTGTTCGATCACGCGCCCGCCGCCATCGTGGTCGATCGCCATCCCCAATACCGTTCCTCGAAGCTGGGCGCGCGCTTGGCGCGGGAGAGCGGCCTGCCGCTCATCGAGGTCCAGCATCATCACGCCCATGTCGCCGCCTGCCTGGCGGAAAACGGCCGCGCCCTGGACGCGGCGCCGGTGCTGGGGATCGTGCTGGACGGCCTGGGCCTTGGCGAGGAAGGCGCGCTGTGGGGCGGCGAATTCCTGCTGGCCGACTACCGCGGCTACCGGCGGGTCGGCGCTCTGGCCCCGGTGGCCATGCCGGGCGGCGACCAAGCCGCCCGCGAGCCCTGGCGCAATCTCTACGCCCATATCCAGGCGTCGATGGGCTGGGGCGAATTCACCGCGCGCCATGGCGATCTCGACCTCGCCACCGCCCTGGCCGCCAAGCCCCTAGCGACCCTGGACGCCATGATCGCCGAGGGGATCAACGCGCCGCCGGCCTCCTCGTGCGGGCGATTGTTCGACGCTGTCGCCGCCGCGCTCGGCGTGTGCCGCGACCGCCAAGCCTACGAGGGCGACGCGGCGGCCCGCCTTGAAGCCCTGGCCGCCGCGGAACCTGGGGCCGGCGCGGAACCTGGGGGCGGTGAGGGCGGTTATCCTCTCGCCATCGAACCTTCGCCGGACATGCTCACCTTGAACGCGCGGCCCCTGTGGCCGGCGCTTTTCGACGATCTAGCCAAGGGCGCGCCGGCCTCTCTCGTCGCCGCCCGTTTTCACCGGAGCTTGGCGCGGGCCGTCGTGGCGATGGCGGACCGGTTGGCGCGCTTCGCGGGCGCCCGTCGCTTCGACACCATCGCCCTTTCCGGCGGCTGTTTCCAGAACCGCCTCCTGTTCGAGGCCGTCGCCCGCGATCTCGGCGCGGCGGGGTTCGACATTCTCACCCACGCCCGCCTGCCGGCCAACGACGGCGGCCTGTCCCTGGGCCAGGGCGCCATCGCCGCCGCCCGGCTTTTCGATTCCGCCAACCCGTCCAATGAGGAAGGTGCGTCATGTGCCTTGGCATTCCCGGTCGCATCGTAAGGATCGATGACGCCGCCAACCTGACAGCCACCGTCGATGTGTGCGGTGTGCGGCGCAGGATCAACATCGCCTGCATCGTCGATGCCGCCCATCCCATCGACGCCTGCGTGGGCGATTGGGTCCTGGTCCACGTCGGTTTCGCCATGAGCCGGATCGACGAGGCCGAAGCGGCGGCGACGCTTCAGATTCTCGAGGAGATGGCGGCGATGCAGGAGGAGTTGATCGCCTTGCAAATGAGCGAAGACGCGGCCGAGGAGGCGGCCTGACCGTGACCAACGAGGCGGAACTGGCGACGCTCTACCCGTTCCTGCACGGTCGCGCCCAGGCGCCGGACAAGCTCGACGCCGCCCTTCTCCAATCGGTCGCGGCCAAGGCGGAGGAATCGCGGGCGGCCAACGCGGCCTTCTTCGCCGATGAGGCCGGCGCCCTCATCGAGGCGGCCAAGGCCCTGGCCGCCCTATGGCGCGGCGGCGGCCGGCTGCTGGCCATCGGCAACGGCGGCTCGAGCTGCGACGCGGCCCATGTCGCGGTGGAGTTCCTCCACCCGATCACGCCGGGCCGGCCCGCCCTGCCGGCGATGAATTTGGTCGCCGACCAAGCGATGATGTCGGCGGTCGGCAACGACGTGGGCTTTGAGGCGGTGTTCGCCCGCCAGGTCATCGCCCACGGCCGGCCGGGGGACGGGCTGATGGGCTTTTCCACCAGCGGCAATTCGCCCAATCTCATCGCCGCCTTCGCGGCGGCCAGGGAGCGCGGCATCGCCACCTTCGGCCTGGCCGGCGGCGACGGCGGCAAGATGAAGACGGCCGGGGTGGTCGACCATTGCCTGGTGGTGGCCGCTTCGTCGGTCCACCGCGTCCAGGAATGCCACGTGGCGGCCTATCACATCCTGTGGGACCTGGTTCACACCCTGCTGGCCGACGAGCGGGGATCGGCGGCCCATCCGGGAGCGGCGCGATGAAATATGTCGATGAGTTCCGCGACCGCGCCAAGGCGCAGGCTCTGGTCAAGGAGATAAAGAAGGTCGTCGCCTCCGTTGCCTGGGCCAAGGAGCGGCCGATCGCCATCATGGAGGTGTGCGGCGGCCACACCCATTCGATCTTCCGCTACGGCATCGAGGGGATGTTGCCAAAGGAGATCGAACTCATCCACGGGCCCGGCTGCCCGGTCTGTGTCCTGCCGATGGGGCGGGTCGACGACTGCATCTCAATCGCTGGGCGCCCGGAGGTCATCTTCACCACTTTCGGCGACGCCATGCGCGTCCCCGGCTCCAAGATGTCGCTCCTGCGGGCCAAGGCCGAAGGGGCCGACGTGCGCATGGTCTATTCGCCGATGGACGCCCTGGCCTTGGCGCGGGCGAACCCCGGCCGGGAGGTGGTGTTCTTCGGCCTGGGTTTCGAGACCACCATGCCCTCGACCGCGCTCACCGTGCTGCAGGCCGAGCGCGAGGGCGTGGAGAATTTCTCGGTCTTCTGCAATCACATCACCATCGTGCCGACCATCAAGGCCATCCTCGACAGCCCCGGCCTGCACATCGACGCTTTCCTGGGCCCCGGCCACGTCTCCATGGTGACCGGCACGGCGCCTTACCACTTCATCGCCGATTACTACCGCCGCCCGCTGGTGATCGCCGGCTTCGAGCCTCTCGACATCCTGCAGTCCATCTGGATGGTGCTTCGCCAGATCGCGGAAGGCCGCTGCGAAGTCGAAAACCAGTATGCCCGCATCGTCCCCGAGGCGGGCAACGCCGCCGCCCTGGGCGCCATCGCCAAGGTCTATGAATTGCGCGAGTTCTTCGAGTGGCGCGGCCTGGGCTCCATCGACCATTCCGGCATCCGCTTTCGCGAGGCCTACGCGTGCTTCGACGCCGAACGCAAATTCGCCACCCCCAATGTGCGGATTGCCGACCCAAAGTCCTGCCAGTGCGGCGAGGTGCTCACCGGCGCCATCAAGCCGTGGCAATGCAAGGTGTTCGGCGCGCCATGCACCCCCGAGACCCCGCTGGGCGCCCTGATGGTGTCCTCCGAAGGCGCCTGCGCCGCTTACTATCAGTATGGCGGCGTCAGGGCCCGCCAGGCTCAGCTCGATCCGGTCCGGTGAACGCGCCCGCCGCCATCAAGGCCCGCGCCTTCGGCGTGGTTCACACGCCCACCGTCACCCTGGCCCACGGCGGCGGCGGCAAGGCGATGAAGGACCT
Source organism: Caulobacteraceae bacterium (assembly GCA_051002715.1). Lineage (GTDB taxonomy): Bacteria > Pseudomonadota > Alphaproteobacteria > Caulobacterales > Caulobacteraceae > Acaudatibacter. Next base: position 8,074 of record JBPCMA010000102.1, on the reverse strand, counting down.
CATCGACGACGTCTTCGCCCGCGCCTTCGACAATCCCCTGCTGGCGCCCATGGAAGACCAGGCGCGGATCGGCCTCGCGGGCCTCGCGGGCCTGGGCGATCGGCTGGCCTTCACCACCGATTCCTACGTGGTCGACCCGCTGTTCTTTCCGGGCGGCGACATCGGCCGGCTGGCCGTCTGCGGCACGGTCAACGACCTGGCCGTCGGCGGGGCCAAGCCGCTTTATCTCGCCTGCGCGGTCATCATCGAGGAAGGCGTTTCGCTCGAACTGTTGCACAAGGTGGCCGCCTCGATGGCGGGGGCGGCGCGGGAGGCCGGTGTCGCCATCGTCACCGGCGACACCAAGGTCGTCACCCGCGGGGCCTGCGACAAGCTCTTCATCACCACCACCGGGGTGGGGGTCATTCCGCCGGGCCTCGAGCTCGGCGCGGGGAAGGCGCGGGTAGGCGACATGGTGATGGTCAACGGCTTCATGGGCGACCATGGGGCGGCGATCCTCGCGGCGCGCGGCGACCTGGCCCTGGAGACCACCCTGCAAAGCGATTGCGCGCCCCTGCGCGGCCTGATCGCCGCCCTGCTGGCCGCCGCGCCCGACACCCGCTTTCTGCGCGACGCGACCCGCGGGGGCCTCGCCACCGTGCTCAACGAGATCGCCGCCGCCTCGGGCGTGGCCATCGCCATCGACGAGGCGGCTACCCCCCTGCGCGACGAGGTGAAGGGGGTGTGCGAAATCCTCGGCCTTGATCCGCTCTATCTGGCCAACGAGGGCAAGATCGTCGTCGTCGCGCCGCCGGGGTCGGCGCCGGCGGCCCTCGCCGCCCTGCGCGGCCATCCCCTGGGAAGAGAGGCGAGCATCATCGGCCAAGTCGTCGAGGGCGAGGCCGGCCGGGTGACCATGAAGACCGTCTTCGGCGGCCTGCGCATCGTCGACATGCTCATCGGCGAACAACTTCCGCGGATTTGCTGAAGGGGAGCGGCCGATGCACGAAATGGCCATTATCCAGAGCGTGGTGAGCATGGTGGAGGAAGCCGCCGCCGGCCGGCGGGTGCGGGTGGTGACGCTCGAAGTGGGCGCCCTGTCCGGCGTCTCACCAGACGCCTTGGCGTTCAGCTTCGACCTTGTGATCGAAGGCACGGCGCTCGACGGCGCCCGGCTCGACATCCGAAATATCCCCGGCCGCGCCCGCTGCCTGGCCTGCGGCGCGGAGTTCGAGACGCGCGGCCTCGCCGCCGCCTGCCCTTGCGGATCGCCGCGGCTCGTTCGACTGTGCGGCGAGGAGCTCAACGTCAAGAGCCTGGAGCTTGAGGAGGCGGCCTGATGTGCGGAACCTGCGGATGCGGCGGCGACGATGGCGCGGTTCTCACCGACACGCGGACCGGGGCGCGCACCCCGATCGGCGAGCACGCCCACGGCCACGGCCACTCCCACGAGAATGAGCATGTTCACGCCGACGGAACCCGGCACACCCACGGCGCGCACGATCACGCCCATACCCATGAGCCCGCCGCGCCCAACCTGGTCGAGCTGAACGCGCGGATCCTGGCCAAGAACAACGCCCTGGCCGAGCGCAACCGGGCCTGGTTCGCCGGGCGCGAGATCCTGGCGGTCAATCTGATGAGCGCGCCGGGGGCCGGCAAGACCACTCTGCTGGAGCGCGCCATCGCCGACCTGAAGGCCGAAACGCCCCTCTTCGTGCTCGAAGGCGATCAGGCTACCGCCAACGACGCGCGGCGGATCGAGGCGGCCGGGGCGGCGGCGGTGCAGATCAACACCGGGTCGGGCTGCCATCTCGACGCGGCGATGGTGGCGCGCGGCCTGGCCGAACTGAAACCGCCGGTCGGCGCGCTGGTGATGATCGAGAACGTCGGCAACCTGGTCTGCCCGTCCCTGTTCGACCTGGGCGAGAAGCGGCGGATCGCCATCCTCTCGGTCACCGAAGGGGACGACAAGCCGCTGAAATACCCACACATGTTCCAGCGCGCCGACCTGATGCTGTTGAACAAGATCGATCTTCTGCCCCACGTGGATTTCGACGTGCCGCGCGCCACGGCGAACGCTCGCGCCGTCAACCCGGACATCGCCGTCCTTTCCGTCTCGGCCCGCACCGGCGAGGGGCTGGACGCCTGGTACGACTGGCTGCGCGGAGAACATTCGGCGGTGAAGGAGAGTGTTCTGGCCTGAGGGGACGCCCCTCCACCGCTTCGCGGTCCCCCTCCCCCGGAAGAGGACGGGGGAGGAGTGAATCGAGGTTAGTTTTTTTTCACGCCTCCCTCGCGAAGCGGGGGAGGTGGCGCGGCGCTCCTTGGAGCGCCGTGACGGAGGGGGCGTCCGGCCCCGGTTACCCCGCCCGCGTGACCTCGATCCGGTCGTAGCCCTTGAGGCGGTAGATGACGGCCGAGGCGATCCAGCTCACCGCGAAAACGCCGATGATGAGATAGCCCAGCGTGCCGAAATTGCCGTTCAGGGCCGCGATCCAGCCCCAGAAACCCTTGTCGAGGCCGAGCCTGGCGCCGATGACGCCGAGCGCCTCGATGCCGCCGATCGCCAGGGCGATCACCACCGAGACCAGGGTGATGGTCAGGTTGTAGTAGAGCTTGCGGATCGGCTTGACGAAGGCCCAGCCGTAGGCCCCCAGCATCAGGATGCTGTCGGTGGTGTCGATCAGGGTCATGCCGGCGGTGAACAGGGCCGGGAAGGCGAGCAGCGACCACAGGGGCGCCCCCTGCGCCGCCCCCGCCGCCGACATTCCCAGGACGCCGATCTCGGTTGCCGTGTCGAAGCCAAGGCCGAACAGAAAACCCAGCGGATACATGTGCCAGCTCTTTCGGATGAGCCTGAAGACCGGACGGAACAGGCGGCCCAGCAGGCCGCGGCTGGCCAGCAGCATGTCGAGGTCCTCTTCGGCGAAGGCGCCGCCGTCCCGCAGCCGGCGGAAGGCGCGCCACACGCCGACCAGGACGAGACTATTGGCCAGGGCGATGGCGAACAGAAAGGCGGCCGAGATCGCCGCGCCGACGAGGCTCCCCACCTCCTTGAAGCCGCGCACCTGGGCCTCCAGGGCCTTGGTGGCCAGGGCGATGGCGACGAAGGCGAGGATCACCACCGTCGAATGGCCAAGCGAAAAGAAGAGGCCCACCGCGGCCGGCCGCCGGCCCTCCCGCATCAGCTTGCGGGTGACGTTGTCGATCGCCGCGATGTGGTCGGCGTCCACCGCGTGGCGCAGGCCGAAGGTATAGGCGAGGACCGCCGAGCCGAGCAGCACCGGCCAGGCGTGGAACGCCACGAGGGTGAACGCCCAGACCAGGGCGTTGAAGCCGATCAGCCCGGCGTAGATGGCGACGATCTTGCCCCGCAAACCGCCCGGTTCGAGGTGGGAAGAGGCGGCGCTCGGCCGCTTTTTCGGCGCCTCGCTTGAATGGCCGGACTGAAACATCCACATAAATCGCGAACCAAGCCCTCCCAGGCGGAGGCGCGGATACGCCGACTCGGCGCATCGTCGAGGAATCGGGAACATCAATAACGGCCGGCGCGCGTCCCGTCGCGACACCGGCCGCGGAGTCTTAAAGCGTCATGTCCGAGATCAAAACCCTGCCCGTACTGCCTCTGCGCGACATCGTGGTCTTTCCGCACATGGTGGTGCCGCTCTTCGTCGGCCGTGAGAAGTCGGTGCGCGCCCTCGAAGAGGTGATGCGGGCCGACAAGCAGATCCTGTTGGTTACCCAGAAGGACCGCGACGAGGACGATCCAGCCCCGGCCGACATCTTCGAGGTCGGCGTCCTGGCCAGCGTGCTGCAGCTTCTCAAGCTGCCGGATGGCACGGTCAAGGTGCTGGTGGAGGGCAGGGTCCGCGCCGCGGTCCTGAAGTTCACCCCGCGCCGGGAGTTCTATGAAGCCGAGATCGCCCCCATCGCCGAGGAGGCGGGCGAGGCGCACGAGGCCGAGGCCCTGTCGCGCGCCGTGGTCGATCAGTTCGAAAACTACGTCAAGCTGAACAAGAAGATCCCGCCCGAGGCCCTGGCCGCCATCCCCCAGATCGCCGAGCCGGGCAAGCTGGCCGACAACATCGCCGGCCATCTGGCGGTGAAGATCGCCGACCGCCAGCAGCTTCTGGAGATCTTCAACGTCGGCAAGCGGCTGGAGAAGGTCTTCGCCCTAATGGAGGGCGAGATCAGTGTCCTTCAGGTGGAAAAGAAGATCCGCGGCCGGGTCAAGCGCCAGATGGAGAAGACCCAGCGCGAATACTATCTGAACGAGCAGATGAAGGCGATCCAGCGCGAGCTGGGCGAGCAGGACGACGCCCGCGACGAGCTGGTCGAACTGGAAAAGCGCATCAAGAAGGTCAAGCTTTCCAAGGAGGCCCGCTCAAAGGCCGAAAGCGAGCTGAAGAAACTGCGCAACATGAGCCCCATGTCGGCCGAATCCACCGTGGTGCGCAACTATCTGGACTGGCTGCTCTCCATCCCGTGGGGCAAGGCCAAGACCAAGCCCATCAACATCGTCCGCGCCGAGCAGATCCTGGAGGAGGACCACTACGGCCTGGAGAAGGTGAAGGAGCGCATCCTCGAATACCTCGCCGTCCAGGCGCGCACCGGCGCCCTGAAAGGGCCGATCCTCTGCCTGGTCGGCCCGCCGGGGGTCGGCAAGACCTCCCTCGGCCGCTCGATCGCCAAGGCGACGGGCCGTGAATTCGTGCGTCTTTCCTTGGGCGGCGTGCGTGACGAGGCCGAAATCCGCGGCCACCGGCGCACCTACATCGGCTCGATGCCCGGCAAGATCGTCCAGTCGATGAAGAAGGCCAAGACCACCAACACCTTCTTCCTGCTGGACGAAATCGAGAAGATGGGGGCCGACTGGCGCGGCGATCCGTCGAGCGCCCTGCTCGAAGTGCTCGACCCGGAGCAGAACTCCACTTTCAACGACCACTATCTGGAGGTGGACTACGATCTTTCCAACGTCATGTTCGTCACCACCGCCAACACCCTCAACATGCCCCAGCCCTTGATGGACCGCATGGAGATCATCCGCATCCCCGGCTACACCGAAGATGAGAAGGTGGAGATCGCGCGGCGCCACCTCCTGCCCAAACTGGCCAAGGACCATGGCCTCAAGGAGGGCGAATGGACGGTGCCCGAGGCCGCCATCCGCGACCTCATCCGCTACTACACCCGCGAGGCGGGCGTGCGCGCCCTGGAGCGGGAGTTGGGCAATCTCGCCCGCAAGGCGGTGCGCGATATGGCGAGGGAGCAGCTGATCGCCGTCACCATCGACGACGAGCGCCTGGCCCGCTACGCCGGGGTGCGCAAGCACCGCCATGGCGAGACCGACGAGGAGGATCAGGTCGGCATCGTCACCGGCCTCGCCTGGACCGAATTCGGCGGCGACATCCTCACCATCGAGGCGTTGAAGATGCCCGGCAAGGGGCGCATGTCGATCACCGGCAACCTGAAGGAGGTGATGAAGGAGTCCATCTCCGCCGCCGCCTCCTATGTCCGCGCCCGCGCCATCCGCTTCGGCATCAAGCCCACCGCCTTCGACAAGACCGATGTCCACGTCCATGTCCCCGAGGGCGCGACACCCAAGGACGGCCCTTCGGCCGGAGTGGCCATGGCGGTGGCCATCATCTCGGTCTTGACCGGCGTTCCGGTGCGCAAGGATCTGGCCATGACCGGCGAAATCACCTTGCGTGGCCGGGTGCTGCCCATCGGCGGCCTCAAGGAAAAGCTGCTGGCCGCCCTGCGCTCGGGGATCAAGACGGTGCTGATCCCGGCCGAGAACGCCAAGGACCTGGCCGAGGTGCCGGAAAACGTGAAGGCCGGCCTGGAAATCATCCCGGTGGCCACCGTCGACGAGGTTCTGGTCCGCGCCCTCACCGGCCCGCTCGTTCCCATCGAGTGGCGCGAGGAGGACGAGGCCGCGGTGATCGTCCCGCCGGTCTCCGACGACACCGTCGGCGGCCTGGCGATCACGCACTAGAGGGGGGAAATTTTTTCTCTCCTCCCTCGCGAAGCGGGGGAGAGGGACCGCGAAGCGGTGGAGGGGGCGGGCCGCGCGCTATCGTTGCCGCCGCGCCCCCATCCCGGCCGGAGCCTGTCCTCGGACTGGCCTTCGGCCGGACCCGGGGGCCGTACTTCCCCCCGCAAGCGGGGGAAGAGAGAACGAATCCTTCCACCCCGCTCTTGCCTGGACCGCGCGAGCGATCATAATCGGCGCCACCAAGCCGGCTGGGGAGAGGACGATGACCAAGGCTGAACTCGTCGCCGAGATCGCCGAGAGAGCGGGGCTGAGCCGCCCGCAGGCCCGGGACGCCCTGGAGGCCTTCGTCGCCACCGTCACCGCCTCGCTCAAGGGTGGCAAGCCGCTCCGCCTGGTCGGGTTCGGCAGTTTCGTGCCGGTGCGCCGCGCCGCCGGAATTTCGCGCAATCCCAAGACCGGCGCCAAGGTCAAACGCGCCGCCTCGACCACCGCCCGCTTCCGCATCGGCGAGACGCTGAAAAACGCCCTCAACTAGGGGCGTCCGCGGCCGGGCGGCTAGCTCAGTTGGTCAGAGCGCCTGGTTTACACCCAGGAGGCCGGGGGTTCGAGCCCCTCGCCGCCCACCATCTCCGCTTCGCTCCGTTGGCGATCTTGATTCCGAGAGGATCCAATTCCATGGCCCCCGCCGCCGCTCTCCTCGTCGCCGCCCTGCTGGCGGCCGCGCCGGCCGGCGCGTCCGCTCAGGCCGCGCAGGCCCAGGCGAGCGCCGGGGCGTCTTCGTCCATGGATCAGGTCCTCGCCGCCTCGCCAGCCTCCGACTGGCGGGCGATCGATCCGGCCAACACGCTCTACCTGCGCCTGGCCACGGGCGTGGTGGTGATCGAACTGGCCCCCGCCTTCGCGCCGAACCACGTCGCCAATATCAAGGCCCTGGTCCGGGGCGGCTATTTCGACGGCCTCGCCATCGTGCGGGTTCAGGACAATTACGTGGTCCAGTGGGCCGATCCCGACGGCAAACGGCCGGTCGGCGCGGCCAGGCGGACCCTGAAGGCCGAGTTTGAGCGGCCCTATGACGGCGGGCCGCCGTTCACGCCGCTTCCCGACCCCGACACCTATGCGCCGCTCACCGGCTTTTCCGACGGCTTTCCGGCCGCCCGCGACCCCAGGACCCACGAGACCTGGCTCACCCACTGCTACGGCATGGTCGGGGCGGGGCGCGACACCGGCGCCGACAGCGGCGGCGGGACCGAGCTTTACGCCGTGATCGGCAACGGGCTGCGCCAGCTCGACCGCAACGTCACCCTGGTCGGCCGGGTGGTGAAGGGGATGGAGCTGCTCTCCGCCCTGCCGCGCGGAACCGAGGCCCTGGGTTTCTACGCGACTCCGGCCGAACGCATCCCCATCGTCTCCGTCAGGCTCGCCGCCGATCTGCCGCCCGCCGAGCGCCGGCCCCTGCAAGCCCTGCGCGAAGACAGCCCGACCTTCGCCGCCCTGCTGCGCAACCGCCGCTTCCGCCAGGACGCCTGGTACAAGGTCCCCGCCGGCCGCCTCGATGTGTGCAACATGCCCCTGCCGGTGCGGGCGGCGCCAAAATAGACCGGATAATGGCGCGAGTGACCGGACTTGAACCGGCGACCTCCGGCGTGACAGGCCGGCGCTCTAACCAACTGAGCTACACCCGCGTTTCTTCTTCCGGCGAGGGCCGGCGACGCGAGCGGCCCTGATAGGTCTGGGCGCCCTCGGCGTCAACCGCGCGGCGCTGGCGGTTCAGGAACCGGCGCAGAAGGCGGTGACCTTGGGGACCACGGTCAGGACCGGGGCCGGACCTCCGCCGCCGATCGCCGTCTCGCCGACATAGTGGTGTTCGGTGGCCGCGTACTTGGCGCTGGCGGCGGCAAAGGTGGCGGCGGCGTCGTCGGCCAGGCGCCGGCCCTCGGCCAGGGCGGCTTCGCGCCCCTGGCCGCACGAAGCGGCGTCATGGAAGACGGTCTGGGTCGTCGCGGGCGGCTCGTTCGGCGCGAGCCAGGTGATGACGAGAACATAGGTCGCCGCCGGGGTGGTGGGCGGCGCGGCTCCCGCCGCGGCGGCGCGAACCGGGGC
>JBPCMA010000101.1:0-5196 GCA_051002715.1 Caulobacteraceae bacterium | reverse complement strand
CCCTGGTGGTGCGCCTGGAAGGCACCAACGTCGAGTTGGGCAAGAAGATTCTGAGCCAAAGCGGCCTCGACGTGATCGCCGCCAACGACTTGGCCGACGGGGCGGAGAAGATCGTGAAGGCAGTGCGCGCGGCACCCTAGGTCGTCTCCGCCAGCGAGTGGCGAGCGAGGGTTTCGACCAAGGCCGAGCGGGTAAGGCCGCGCCGGGCCGCCTCGGCGTCCAGGGCCGCCAGAACGCCGGCGTTGATGGACAGATTGGCCTTCACCGAACGGCCCGTCTCGCGCACCAGAGGCACACTGGCGAAACTCGCGCCGGCTTTCAGCGCGGCGCTGACCTGCGCCTCCCGGAGCAGTTTTTCAGCCGCCCGCGGGGCGGGAAGCACCCGCCCGCCGGCCGCCGCGTCGGCGGCGAACTCCCGTAGCGCCTCGGCCGCGTGGAACATCGCCTCCTCCACCGACCCGCCCATGGCGACGCAGCCGGGCAGATCGGGAAAGCTGACGCCATAGGCTCCCGCTTCGCCATCGATCAACGCGGTATAGCGGTTCATGATCCTAGCTCCATATTCGGGAATGGGACGGTCAATCCCAACCGGCGGCCTTGGCGATAGAGCGGGCGACACCGGGCGAAAGCGTTCGGTGGCGGGGAACCTGGATGGGAAGAGCCTTGGCGGCATGGCTGTAGACGTCATGATTGGCGCCGTGACGAAGCAGAGTGCAACCGTCTTCGATCAGCCGTTGGACGATCTTCGACCTGTTGGGTTCCACTGTCGACGGTACCGCCCATGCGCCGATGTAGGCACATCGCGGTCGCCGATCAAACCTGCCTTGCGGCAGCCAAAGAGATCGTCGATGTCGCCGAACTGGTTGACGGGCAAGGTAGACGCGCGGACGACGGAGGTGGCGTCGTCGCGAGATGGTGGCGCCCGTCTCACACGGGACCTCGCGACGCTTTGCGATCCGCCGCGCGATGGCCTAAGGCTCTCCCCGCTTCCCGCTCGCTACATCCCTCGGAGCCGACGCGTGAACTGGATCGGACCCTTCCTCGCCGCGGCGCTCGTGGCCGCCGCCGCGCCCGCTTTCGCCGCGCCGGACGGCGCCAAGGCCTTCGCCGCCGTCGTCCAGGTGTGCGGCGACACCCATGGCGACTATCCGGCGATCGCGGTGGCGGCCGACGCCAACGGGTGGAAAACCACCCAGGTCAAGGCCGACGCGTTTCCCGGCGTGACCGTCGCCGAGTCTCTGTCGCGCGATACAAGCGCCGGCGGGTCAGCCCTGACCCTCTATGCCTGGCGCGGGGCCAAGGGGGTCATCCAGATCAGCGAGTGCAAGGTGAGGATCGGCAAGGGCGGCTTCGCCGACGCCCAGGCCGCCGCCCAGGCCTGGGTCGGCTTCGCGCCGCAGGACGCTACGGCCAGGAAGGCGACCTTCCTGTTCACCGACGAGAGCGGGGCGCGCAGGGCCGTGGCGCAGGCCGACCGCGACGCCGCCGCCGCCGGCGGGGGCCTGCAAATGATGACGGTGAGCGCCGATCCGGATGGCGCGATCGTCAGCATACTGAAAATCAAGAAATAGCGGCGATCCCGGATCCAGAAGAGCGCATGTCCATTCTCATCGGCCAGCAGACGCGCGTCATCTGTCAGGGAATGACCGGGGCGCAGGGGACGTTCCACACCGAGCAGGCCATCGCCTATGGCACCGCCATGGTCGGCGGCGTGTCGCCCGGCAAGGGCGGTTCGACCCACCTGGGCCTGCCGTTGTTCGACACGGTCGCCGAGGCGGCCCGCGAGGTCCATCCGGACGCATCCGTCATCTATGTGCCGCCGCCCTTCGCTGCCGACGCCATCCTGGAGGCCATCGACGCGGAGATCGGCCTGATCGTGTGCATCACCGAGGGCATTCCGGTGGCCGACATGATCGTCGTCAAGCGCGCCCTTTGCGGCTCGAAGTCCCTCCTGATCGGTCCCAATTGCCCCGGGGTCCTTACCCCCGAAGCGTGCAAGATCGGCATCATGCCGGGCAATATCTTCACCACGGGTTCGGTGGGCGTGGTGTCGCGCTCGGGGACCCTGACCTACGAGGCGGTGTTTCAGACCACCCAGGTGGGCCTGGGCCAGTCCACGGCGGTCGGCATCGGCGGCGATCCGGTCAAGGGAACCGAATTCATCGATATCCTGGAGATGTTCCTGGCCGACCCCGAGACCGCTTCGATCATCATGATCGGCGAGATCGGCGGCGCGGCCGAGGAGGACGCGGCGGCCTTCATCGCCGCCTCGCCGGTCAAGAAGCCCATGGTCGGCTTCATCGCCGGGCGAACCGCCCCGCCGGGCCGGCGGATGGGCCACGCCGGCGCCATCATCTCCGGCGGCAAGGGCGGCGCGGAAGACAAGATCGCCGCCCTGGAAGCCGCCGGCGTTCGCGTCGCGCCCTCGCCGGCGGCGCTGGGGAGCACGCTGGTGGAGGTGTTGAGCGGGGGGTGAGGCGCGTCGGCCGCATAGCCGAGCATCCTCGCATCGCGGGGCGGCATACATACATTGGGGGCGGCGCCGTTGGGCGCGCCGAAGGCTAGAGCGTAGATGGCGGACGACGCGGGACGGCTGAACGAGGTATTGGCCGAGACATCCTTTCTCTACGGCGGCAACGCCGGCTTCGTGGAGGACTTGCAGGCCCGCTGGGCGGCCGATCCGGCCGCCGTCGATCCCTCCTGGCGCGCCTTCTTCGCCTCGCTGGCGGACGGGGCGGCGGCGGGGGCGGCGTACCGCGGCCCGTCCTGGGCCTTGAAGGCGCCGGCCGCCGCCGCTGGCCTGTGGCCGGCGGTGGGCGCCAAGCTGGAAACCGCCATCGCGGCCGGCCACCCCGCCGTCGGCCAGGGCGAGGTGCGCGCCCGCACCCTCGATTCCCTGCGCGCCATGATGATCGTGCGCGCCTATCGGATGCGCGGGCACCTGAAGGCCGATCTCGATCCCCTCGGCCTGGCGGTCACGACGGGCGACGCCAGCGAACTGGACCCGGCCGCCTACGGCTTTTCGCCAGGCGATTTCGACCGGCCGATCTTCCTCGACTTCGTTCTGGGCATGGAAAGCGCCACCCTGCGCGAGATCCTCGCCCTGCTGGAGCGCACCTATTGTGGCACGATCGGCGTGCAATACATGCACATCTCCGATCCCCGCGAGAGGGCTTGGCTGCAAAGGCGCATCGAGGGATGGGACAAGGAGGTCAAATTCACCCCCGAGGGCAAGATCGCCATCCTGAGGAAACTCATCGAGGCCGAGAGCTTCGAGCGCTTCCTGGCCAAGCGCTATCCCGGCGCCAAGCGCTTCGGCCTGGACGGCGCCGAATCGGCGGTCCCGGCTCTCGAACAGATCATCAAGCGCGGCGGCGCCCTGAACGTCGAGGACATCGTCATCGGCATGCCGCACCGGGGCCGCCTCAACGTGCTGGCCGCCGTGATGGCCAAGCCCTATCGGGTGATCTTCCATGAGTTCCAGGGCGGCTCGGCCCTGCCGTCCGACATCGAGGGCTCGGGGGACGTGAAATACCACCTGGGCGCCTCGTCGGACCGCGCGTTCGATGGCAACACGGTGCATCTGTCGCTGACCGCCAATCCCAGCCACCTGGAGATCGTCGACCCGGTGGTGCTGGGCAAGGCGCGGGCCAAGCAGGCCTTCGCCTTGCGGCAAAATCGCCAGGCGGGGCGCGGCCATGTGCTGCCGCTCCTCATGCACGGCGACGCCGCCTTCGCCGGCCAGGGCGTGGTGGCCGAGTGCTTCAACCTGATGGGGGTGCGCGGCTACCGCACCGGCGGGGCGATCCACTTCATCTTGAACAACCAGATCGGCTTCACCACCGCCCCAGCCTACAGCCGCACCAGCCCCTATCCCTCCGACAGCGCCCTGATGGTCGACGCGCCGATCTTCCACGCCAACGGCGACGACCCCGAGGCGGTGACCTTCGCCGCCCGGGTGGCCACCGAATATCGCCAAGCGTTCGGCAAGGACGTGGTGGTCGACATGTTCTGCTATCGCCGCTTCGGCCACAACGAGGGCGATGATCCGACCATGACCCAGCCCTTGATGTACAGGGCGATCAAGGCTCATCCCACCACCCGCGAAATCTATGCGAAACGCCTGGTCGCCGAGGGCGTGGCCGGCGAGGCGGACATTGCCGCCTGGACAGCCGAGTTCGACGCCTTCCTGGACGCCGAGTTCGAGGCCGGAAAGACCTATCTCGCCGACAAGGCCGACTGGCTGGACGGTAAATGGTCGGGCTTGGCCCTGCCCGACGGCGAGGAGCGACAGGGCGTCACCGCCGTGTCGCTGCAAAAGCTGCGCGACCTTGGAGAGGCGTTTACCGCCATTCCGGCCCGCCTCGATATCCACAAGACGGTGCGCCGCGTGATCGACCATCGCCGCGCCGCCATCGAATCAGGCCAAAATATAGATTGGGCGACGGCCGAGCATCTCGCTTTCGCCAGCCTGCTCGACCAGGGAATCCCGGTGCGTCTGGCCGGCCAGGACACGGTGCGCGGCACCTTCGTCCAGCGCCACGGCGATCTCATCGATCAGACCACGGAAGAACACTATCAGCCGCTCTCGCATCTGAGCCCGACCCAGGCCCACTTCGAGGTGCTCGATTCGACCTTGTCCGAGGAGGCGGTGCTGGGGTTCGAATACGGCTTCTCCCTGGCCGACCCCAACACCCTGACCCTGTGGGAAGCCCAGTTCGGCGATTTCGCCAACGGGGCGCAGGTGGTCATCGACCAGTTCATCGCCTCTGGCGAGCGCAAATGGCTGCGCATGTGCGGCCTCACCCTGCTCCTGCCGCACGGCTACGAAGGCCAGGGGCCGGAACATTCCTCTGCCCGCCTGGAGCGTTTCCTGCAGCTTTGCGCCGAAGACAACATGCAGGTCGCCAACTGCACCACGCCGGCCAACTATTTCCATCTCCTACGCCGCCAGATGCTGCGCGAGTTTCGCAAACCGCTGATCGTCATGACCCCCAAGTCGCTGCTGCGGCATAAGAAGGCGGTTTCCAGCCTCGCCGACATGGCCGAGGGCTCGTCCTTCCACCGGGTGCTGACCGATGACTCGGAAGCGGGCCGCCACACCGAGGTTCGCCTCACGCCCGACGAGGCGATCCGCCGCGTCGTGCTCTGCTCGGGCAAGGTCTATTACGATCTGCTGGACGAGCGGGAAAAGCG
>JBPCMA010000100.1:0-18343 GCA_051002715.1 Caulobacteraceae bacterium | reverse complement strand
GCGCTTCGTCTTCCGGGCGATCTTCGCCATCCGGCCACGGCTCTGCTCTGTCCACATCCAGAGCTTGAATCATGACCCGCATCACCTGAGAATCCCAGTTGTGCAATTTTCCAAACGGACTCTAAGGGGAAATCAGGAGGTGATCCGTTCGTGATCGCCCAAGCTCTCGTCACTCATCCGTACCACACGGTAATTACCGGCGAGTTGGGAGGCAGCGCGAACAGTCCGAAAATTCCGTTTGTATGTCAGGCGGAAGGCGTACCGCTTATAAATCTTCTGGATTTGATCGACGCGGAAGACTGGTATTTTTGATCTATTAGCCTCGCGCCTCTATGACCGCGCCGGTTCAATACCGCGCCGCCAACGATCCCTCCAGCAACACGACCTCCTCCGCCGTCAGGTCGAACAGCTCGTGGACCACGGCGTCGATCTCGCGTTCGGCGGCAGCGATGGCGGCGGTGAGGGCGTGGACTTGGGCGGCGTTTTCGGCGAGGTGGGATTCCCAGTCGGCGCGTTCCTTCAGGGGGATGTCGGCGCCGAAGGCCTTCTTGATCTCGGCGCGGAAGGCGGGGAAGGCCAGGGTGTGCAGGCCTCCAGCCGGCCGGTCTGCTTCCGCCGGTCCGGCGGCGCGAGGTCGAGGATGCGGCGGCGACGGTCGCATTCAACGTGCGTTGTAGCGGCGGGGACGGAGCGAACTGACCGTGAGCGCGGGTCGTGTCCCGGACAAGCCGCGCTGACGCGCGTCTTTCGGGGATGACCGACGTGGGGTCGCTTCGCGAACACAAAGGCTATTGCTTAACCATCTGACGCCTGATACCAAAGCATATGCTTAACCAATTGGCCTCGCTCGACCGCCTGTTCCACGCCCTGGGCGACCCGGCGCGGCGGGGGATGATGGAGCGGCTGAGCCGGGGGCCGGCGGCGGTGAGCGAGCTGGCGGCGCCGCTTTCCATGTCGCTGCCGGCGGTCATGCAGCACCTGGGGGTGCTGGAAGCGGCGGGGCTGGTGCGCTCGGAGAAGGCGGGGCGGGTGCGGACCTGCGCCATCGAACCGGCCGCGCTGAGCCAAGCCGAGCAGTGGATCAACGCGCGGCGGGTCGAATGGGAGGGCAGGCTCGACCGATTGGGCGGCTATCTGAAAACCCTGGGGAATGAAGGAGATGACGATGACTGACACGCCACGCGCGCAAGAGCCGGAGCATCCGGCGCCGCTGAAGATTTCGCGAGTCTTCCGCGCCCCGCGCCAGACCGTGTTCGAGGCCTGGAGCAGCGCCGACCATGTCAAGCGGTGGTTCAGCCCGGCGACCTTCACCGTTCCCGACGCCAAGGTGGAGATGCGCGTCGGCGGCCCGTTCGAAGTGTGCATGCGATCGCCGGGCGGCGAGGAGCATTGGAGCCGCGGCGCCTTCGTCGAGGTCACGCCGCACACCCGCCTGGTGATCGACATGCGCGCCGCCGGCCGGGACGGCGCGCCGCTGTTCCGCGCCTGGACCGAGGTCGTGTTCTCCGACGCGCCGGGCGGAACGCGGATGGAGGTGACTCAGACCTACACCTTCATCGATCCATCGATCGCCGCGCCGATGGTCGCCGGCGCGCCGGAAGGCTGGCGCGCTACCCTCGACAAGCTGGAGAAGGAGGTCGCGCGGATGCGAGGCGCGGAGGAGACGCCGAGCGGCCACCACGCCGGTGGGGCAACAGCCCGCTGACGGGCCGCCGCCCATGGGCCGGTCGCCTCGACCGCTATCGCCGGCGCGAAAAAAAGGCGGCGGCGGACCGCTCCGCCGCCGCCTGAAAGTTATCGTTGCGTTTGCGTGACGCCAAACCTGCTCAGTCGGTCGGGTTCGCCGTGCTGTTGACCCGGGCGGCGGGTCGGCTGCACGCCCCCTGGATCCGGGTCACCTTGGAGTCGACGTATTTCACCAGCTTGCCGTTGTCGAGAAACTCGGTCCAGTCCAGCGCGCCGTTCGAGCCGACGACCATCGTGTCGTTGCCGAAGCCGCGCTGGTAGTTCCCGTAGATCAGGGTGGCGTCCTCGCTCACCGGGCCGGCGCTCCACCGCCCGCCCCAGCCCGCGAATCGCTCGCCATACCACGTCCCGTTGTTCAACAGGCAGATGGGTTGGATGCCGCCCAGGCTATAGTTGCCCGGCGTAAGAGCGCCGGCGGCCAGGGTCGGGGACGCGGCGAGGGCCGCCGCCGCCAATGTCGACGACAAAAGCAGGGCCGCGCCGAGAGTCTTCGCTTTCATGTTCATGTCCTTACTCGTTTTCACCAGATCGTCCCTTGGCCCGACTATGCCAGCCGCAGAACGAAGGGACAAACGCCAATCTGAGGTTTTCACCGGGTGGGGTCGGTGACATCCAGGGAAGTCCGGCCGGTCTCGCCACGAGCCGAGGCGGTCGATGGCCGACAAAAAAAGGCGGCGGCGGAATCGCTCCGCCGCCGCCGAAAATCGCCGCCGCGCGGACGCGGCGCCTCGAGACGAAATCGTCCGGCCTAGAACGGCCCGGAGAGCGGGTGTTTCGCTTTCGAGGAAGAGCTCGACTTCAGGCCGACCTCGGCCGGCGGAGGGCCGGCGGTCAGCGTGCCGCTGTTGATCTCCGTGAAGACCCCGCCCTGGGTGTCGTAAAGGAACCACTGCAGGCCCGGGATATCGAGGAAGTAGGTGAATGTGCCCGTGCCGTTGTCCGCCGTCGCGTAATCGATATAGACGGTCGGATTTCCCCTGACCCTCATGGCGACGCCGCCAGCCGGATCGCTCACGCAGCCGGTGCGCTCGCCGCCATAGGTGACGCCGGCTTTCGTCAGCTTTATGCCGTCGCAAAATCCGGTGAAGGTATAGCGCAACGTCCCCGCCGAGGCGGAAGGCGCGATCGCGCCCACGGCGACAGCCGCGGAAGCAAGCAACAGCGTTTTCATAACCAGCGATTTCATGGTCATTCTCCCATTTGACCGTGTTGATCCGTCATTTCAGGGCGAAAGCCCGTCCCCGACGAATAATGGCACATCGGTTAATTCGCCATTATTCGCATGTCCATGGGCGATGACCCGTGTGCCGTCGTTTTAACGCTTTTTTGACGGTAAATTGACGTTGCTGATCTCGCGCGTTGCGCCGGGGAGGGCTGGCTTGGAGAGGGCTCGGCCCGACCATTCCCATGTCTCGCCAAATCGCCCTACACTCCCCCCCATGCTCGCCCTCCCTCCGGCCGCCGCCCTGACCGCCAGCGCGGTCGGCGGCTATCTCCTGGGATCGATCCCGTTCGGGGTGATCGCCACCCGGCTGGGCGGGGCGGGGGATATCCGAGCGGTGGGCTCGGGCAACATCGAGGCGACCAACGTGCTGCGCACCGGGCGGCGCGACCTGGCGGCCATGACCCTGATCGGCGACGCCGGCAAGGGCGCGGTCGCGGTGCTGGCGGCGGGATGGCTGGTGTCGCCGCCGGCGGCGGTGGTGGCGGGCGGCGCGGCGTTCCTGGGTCACCTCTTTCCGGTTTGGCTCGGATTTCGCGGCGGCAAGGGGTTGGCCACCGCCGCCGGCATCGTGTTCGCCATCGCCTGGCCGGTGGGAATCGCGGCGGCCCTGACCTGGCTGGCCATGGCGGCGGTGTTTCGCCTCTCCTCCCTGGCCGCCCTGACGACGGCGGTCCTCGCGCCCCTCTACCTGCTGGTTCTCGACCGCGGATCGGGCGAGCCGCGCCTTTGGCTCATGGTCGGCATGGCGGTGCTGATCTTCATTCGTCATCACCAGAATATCCGCCGCCTGCTGGACCGCACCGAGCCGCGCATCGGGGCCGGCAAGGCCGCGCCTCCGCCGTGAAACCCCGCGCCCTCTCGGATCGCGAACGGATCGATTGGCTGCGGCTGGCGCGGGCCAAGGCGGTAGGGCCGGTGACCTTCGCCCACCTGATCAGCCGCTACGGATCGGCCGGCGCGGCTCTTGAGGCTGTGCCCGATCTGGTCCGGCGCGGCGGGCGGGCCGGATCGCCGGACATTCCCGGCGTGGCGATAGCCGAGGCGGAACTGGCGGCGGGGGCGGCCGCCGGCGCGCGCCTCGTCGCGGCGGGCGAGCCCGCCTTTCCGCCCCTCCTGGCCGCCCTCGATCCGCCGCCTCCCCTCATCTGGGCCCTGGGCGACATGGCCCTTTTCGAGCGGCGGGCGGTGGCCCTGGTCGGGGCGCGCATCGCCTCGGGGGCCGGCCGGCGCTTCGCCCGCACCCTCGCCGCCGCCTTGGGCGAGGCCGGCTACGTGGTGGCCTCCGGCATGGCGCGCGGTATCGACGCGGCGGCCCACGAGGGGTCGCTGCCGTTCGGCGCCGTCGCGGTCCTGGCCGGCGGGGTGGACGATGTCTATCCGCCGGACAACGCCGGCCTCTACGCGGCGCTGAAGGCCAAGGGCTGCGTGATCTCCGAACGCGCCATGGGCCACAAGGCGCGGGCCGCCGACTTTCCCCGCCGCAACCGGCTGATTTCGGGCGCCGCGCTGGGCGTGGTGGTGGTGGAGGCCGAGCTTCGCTCCGGTTCGCTGATCACCGCGCGGCTGGCCGGCGAGCAGGGGCGCGAGGTGTTCGCCGTGCCCGGATCGCCCCTCGATCCCAGGGCGCGCGGCTGCAACGACCTCATCCGCCAAGGCGCGACCTTGGTGGAGGGCGTCGAGGACGTGCTGCGGGTCCTCGACGCCCAGCCGGGCGTGATGGCGCGCGAGGCGCCCAGCTACGATCTCTTCGACGAACGGGAGGACGCGGAGACCGCCGGCCTGCGGGCGACGGTGGAGGATCTCCTCTCGCCCACCCCCATCCCCATCGACGAACTGGCCCGCGCCGCCGCCGCCCCGACCTCGGCGGTGCTGGCGGCGCTGATGGAGCTGGCGCTGGCGGGGCGGGCGGAGCTGCTGCCGGGCGGGTTGGCGGTGAGAGGATAGAGCGCCACCGGCGCGGCAATCGGGCGAAAGCCCGTCCAACCACGAACTTCGCGAACATCACGAACAAGCAATGGCCTTTGCGCGAAGCGCGGGCGCTCATGGAATCGCGCGAGTTCGTGGAGTTCGTGCCGTTCGTGGCCTGATTTTTTGGCCTTCGGCCAAGGCCCGTTTGGCCAGGGTTCTTTCACCCGGTTGCCCCACCGCCGTCCGGCGTTCGCGTTGACACCGCGTCGGCGCGCCCCCACTTTCCGCGCCCTCGCGCCGTCATTGCGGCCTCACCCAAAGCCCTGGCGCCAAGACCCCGCATGAACGTCGTCGTTGTCGAGAGTCCGGCCAAGGCCAAGACCATCAATCGCTATCTGGGTCCGGGCCATACGGTGCTGGCGTCCTTTGGCCATGTGCGCGACCTGCCGTCCAAGGACGGCTCGGTGAAGCCCGACCAGGATTTCGCCATGACCTGGGAGGTCGATGGCAAGTCGGCCAAACGGCTTTCCGATATCGCCGCCGCGCTGAAGGGCGCCGACCGGCTGATCCTGGCCACCGACCCGGATCGCGAGGGCGAGGCGATCAGTTGGCACGTTCTGGAGGACCTTACCCGGCGCAAGGCGATCAAAGGCGCGAGCGTGCAGCGGGTGGTGTTCAACGCCATCACCAAGTCGGCGGTGACCGAGGCGATGAAGCATCCGCGCGCCATCGACATGGAGCTGGTCAACGCCTACCTGGCCCGCCGCGCCCTGGACTATCTGGTCGGCTTCACCCTCTCGCCGGTCCTGTGGCGCAAGCTGCCCGGCGCCCGCTCGGCGGGGCGGGTGCAGTCGGTGGCCCTGCGCCTGATCGTCGGTCGCGAGATCGAGATCGAGGCGTTCCGCGCGCGGGAATACTGGAGCGTCGAGGCCGATGTCGCCGCGCCCGGCGATCCCTTCGTCGCCCGCTTGGTCAAGCACGCGGGGGCGCGGCTCGGCAAGTTCGACCTCGCCGACGAGGCGGCGGCCCACGCCGCGCGGGCGGCCGTGCAGGGCGCGACCTTCACCGTCACGGGGGTGGAGAAGAAGCCGGCGCGGCGCAGCCCGCCGCCACCCTTCACCACCTCGACCCTGCAACAGGAGGCGTCGCGCAAGCTCGGCTTCTCGGCCGACCGCACCATGAAGGCGGCCCAGAGGCTCTACGAGGGGGTCGATATCGGCGGCGAGACGGTGGGCCTCATCACCTACATGCGCACCGACGGGGTGCAGTCGGCCCCCGAAGCGCTGGCGGAGGCGCGGGCGGTGATCGCCAGCCTCTATGGAAAGGACTACGTCCCCGACAGTCCCCGCCACTACAAGGTCAAGGCCAAGAACGCCCAGGAGGCGCACGAGGCGATCCGGCCGACCAGCGCCGAGCGTAATCCAGGCCGCCTGCGGCTGGAGAGCGACATGGGCCGGCTCTACGAACTGATCTGGAAGCGGATGATCGCCTCGCAGATGGAATCGGCGCGCATCGAACGCACCACCATCGACCTGGACAGCGCCGACGGGCGGACCGGCCTGCGGGCAAGCGGCCAGGTGATCCTCTTTCCCGGCTATCTGGCGGTCTATGAGGAAGGCCGGGACGATGAAGCCGACGAGGACGGCGGGCGCCTGCCGCAGGTGAAGGAGGGCGCGGCGGCCAGGGTCATCGCGGCCCGCGCCGACCAGCATTTCACCGAGCCGCCGCCGCGCTATTCGGAGGCCTCGCTGGTCAAGAAGATGGAGGAGCTGGGCATCGGCCGGCCCTCGACCTACGCCTCCATCCTCACCGTGCTGCGCGACCGCGCCTATGTGCGGATGGAGAAGAACCGCTTCGTCCCCGAGGACGCCGGGCGCCTGGTCACCGCCTTTCTCGAACGGTTCTTCGGCCGCTACGTGGAATACGACTTCACCGCCGAGCTGGAGGAGAAGCTCGACCTGGTGTCGGCCGGCGACCTCGACTGGAAGAGCCTGCTGCGCGCCTTCTGGAAGGACTTCCACGCCGCCGTGGGCGAGATCGGCGAGGTCCGCATGAGCGCGGTGCTGGAAGCCCTCGACGAGGCGCTCGCCCCGCACATCTTCCCGCCAAAGGCGGACGGGACCGACCCGCGCGGCTGCCCGGCCTGCGGCGCGGGGCGCCTTTCCCTGAAGGCCGGCCGCTACGGCGCCTTCATCGGATGTTCGAACTATCCCGAGTGCCGCTTCACCCGCCCGATCGCCGGCTCGCAAGGCGAGGACGCGGGCGAGACCGGCGACCGCGACCTGGGCGTCGATCCGGCCACCAGCCATGCGATCTGGCTGAAGACCGGGCGGTTCGGGCCCTATGTGGAGGAGGCCGCGGCGACGCCCAAACGCGCCAGCCTGCCCAAGGACTGGCCGGCGCCGTCCATCGATCTCGACAAGGCCCTGCGGCTGCTCCGCCTGCCCCGCCAGGTCGGCGCTCACCCCGAGGACGGGGCGATGATCGTGGCCGGCATCGGCCGCTACGGCCCTTACGTGCAGCACAACGGGACCTACGCCAATCTGACCGGCGCCGACGAAGTGTTCGAGGTCGGACTGAACCGCGCCGTGGCCGCCCTGGCTGAAAAGCGCGCCGGTGGCCGCAGCGAACGCGGCGCGGCGACGGCCCTGAAGGAACTGGGCCCCCATCCCGCCACCGGTAAGCCGGTGCGCGTCCTCACCGGCCGCTATGGGCCCTATGTCAAGCACGAGGCGACCAATGCCAACGTCCCCAAGGGCGCCGACCCGGCGGCGCTGACGATGGAGGAGGCGGTGGCTCTGCTGGCGGCGCGGGAGGGGAAGGCGCCGGGCAATGCGAAACGCCCCGCCGCCCGCAAGGCCGCCACCGGGAAAAAGGCTCCGGCCAAAAAACCCACCGCGAAGAAGACCGCGAAGAAAAAGGCGCGACCAACTTCATCCCCGGAGAGTTGATGGCTAACCCCCGCAAACCCAGGCCCACCCCCCTGCCCCCCGTCGGCGTGGCGGAGGTGGTGGAGCGGGACGGGGACGGGGATCTCTTCGTGCGGCTGGTCAAGGCGGGCGAGGACGCGCCGCTCATTCGTCTGGCCCCGGGCCGCGGCGAGGTGGCGGCGGGCGCGCCGGGGGTGGGCGACCGGCTGCTGGTGCGTTTCGAAGTCGGCGATGCCGGCGAGCGCGAGGCGCGGCTTATCAAGCGGCTGGGCCAGAGCGCCCACCAGGTTCTGGGCGTGGTGCGCAAGGCGCGCCGCGAGACACGCGTCGAGCCGGTGGACCGGCGCTCGCGGGAAACCCTGCTCATCGCCGAAGCCGAGGCGCGGTCCTTAAGCGACGGCGATCTGGTGCTGGCGCGGGTGGGCGGGGCCGATCGGCCGCACGGGCCCAGGCGCGGCTCGGTTCTGGAGGTGGTCGGCCGCGAGGACGACCCGCGCGCCGCCTCGCTGATCGCCATCCACACTCACGGCATCCCGACGGGCTTCGACGACGACGCGATGGCCGAGGCGCGGGCGGCGGGGCCCTCAACCCTGACCGGCCGCGTCGATCTGCGCGCCCTGCCCCTCGTCACCATCGATCCGCCCGACGCCCGCGACCACGACGACGCGGTGTTCGCCCAGGCCGACGAGGATCCAAAGAACCGCGGCGGCTGGATCGTCTGGGTGGCCATCGCCGACGTGGCCGCCTTCGTGCGTTCCGGTTCGGCCCTGGACCGCGCGGCGCGGGAGAAGGGCAACAGCGTCCATTTCCCCGACCGGGTCGAACCGATGCTGCCCGAGCATCTGTCGGCCGGCCTGTGCTCGCTGATCGAGGGCGAAGACCGCGCCTGCCTGGCCCTGCGGATGGTGTTCGATGCGCACGGCGCCAAGCGCTCGCACCGCTTCGAGCGCGGCCTGATGCGCTCGGCGGCCAAGCTCTCGTATGAGCAGGCGCAGACGGCCATCGACGGCGCGCCGGACGAGGTGACCGGCCCCCTGATGGAGGGCGTCCTGAGGCCCTTGTGGGCGGCCTATGGCGCGCTGAAGATGGCGCGGGACGCCCGCTCGCCGATCGCCATCGAGTCCGCCGAGCGGGCGATCGTGCTCGGCGCCGATGGCAAGGTGGCTTCCATCCGGCCGCGCCCGGCCCTGGAGACGCACAAGCTGATCGAGCTGTTCATGGTCGAGGCGAACGTCGCCGCCGCCCAGACCCTCGAGCAGCGGCGCTCGCCTCTGATCTACCGGGTCCACGAGACGCCGAGCGACGAGAAGATGCAGGCCCTGGCCGACTTCCTGGCCACCCTCGGCATCCCATGGAGCAAGGGCGAGGCGCCGCGATCCGACCGCTTCAACCGGCTGCTCGCCCAAAGCCGTGGCGGCCCTCACGCCGAAATCGTCAACGAGGTGGTGCTGCGCAGCCAGATGCAGGCGGTCTATTCGCCGGACAACATCGGCCATTTCGGCCTCAACCTGGACCGCTACGCCCACTTCACCTCGCCGATCCGCCGCTACGCCGACCTGATCGTCCATCGCGCCCTGATCGCCGCCCTGAACCTGGGCGACGATGGCTTGTCGAGGGAGGACATCGCCCGCCTGAAGGACACCGCCGAGACGATCACCCTGGCCGAGCGCCGCGCCATGGCCGCCGAGCGCGACGCCGTCGATCGCTATGTGGCCGCCTTCCTGGAGGATCGGGTGGGCGCCGAATTCGATGGCCGGATCACCGGGGTGACGCGCTTTGGCCTCTTCGTGCGCCTGGCCGAGACCGGGGCGGACGGCCTGATTCCCATCTCCAGCCTGGGCGGCGAATATTTCATCCACGACGAGGGGGCCCACGCCCTGGTCGGCGAGCGCACCGGCGCCCGCTGGCGGCTGGGCCGTCCAGTGGAAGTGCGCCTGCGCGAGGCGACCCCGATCACCGGCGGTCTGCTGCTGGAGATGCTGAGCGAGCCGGAAGCCGCGGTCCCAAGGCGCTGAAGCCAAGACTCGGCGTTCGCGGGCGCGGCGATCGACCAGCGCCGGGGCGCGGCGGCCGACGGCGATAAGGCTCCTATCCGCCGCTCAGCGCGCCGAAGATCAGCACCTCGTCCCCGTCGCGCAGACGCGTATCGACCGCGCTCGCCGGCTCGGCGCCGACGAAGATGCGCATGTGGCGGCGGATGCGATCCTGTTCGTCAATCACCCGGAAGCGGACGCCGGGAAAACGGCGGTCCAGATCGCGCAGAATCTGGTCGATCGTCGCGCCCGCCGCCTCGACCCGCGTCGCCCCGCCGCAATAGGCCTGGAGCTGGGTGGGTATGGAGACCGCGATCACGGCGGAGGCGCGGCGACGACGGAGTAGATCTCCGGCAAGTGGGCGGCGATCCGCCGCCAGCCTTCGCCCTCGTCGTCGCTCATCCACAGTTCGCCATTGGTGGCGCCGAGATAGAGGCCCAACGGCGAGGCGCCGTCGGCGCAGAAGGCCTGGCGCTTGACGGTGAACCAGCCCTGCTCGGTCGGAAAGCCGGCGTCCTGCCGCTCCCAGCTCGCCCCGGCGTCGCGGGTGCGATAGACGGCCGGCCGGCCGCCCGGGCTGGTGCGCGGCCACACGCTGGTGCCGTCCATGGGAAAGACCCAGGCGGTGTCGGCGTCGGCCGGATGTGGCACGATGGTGAAGCCGATGTCGCCGATCTCCTCGGGCATGGCCCTGCCGATGCGCTCCCAGGTGTCGCCCGGCCGGTCGAGCCGATAAATGCCGCAGTGGTTCTGTTGGTAGATCCGATCCGGATTGGCCGGATGGACGGCGATGAAATGGGCGTCCTGACCGTATTCGGGATAGGGGTCGGGCAGGAAGTTCGCCTCGACGCCCTTGTTCAGGGGCGCCCATGAGGCGGCCCGGTCGCGGCTCTCGAACACCCCGCCGGTCGAGGTGGCGATATACATGTGGGCGGCGTCGCGCGGATCGACGGCCACCTGGTTGAGCAGGGCGCCGTCCGGGGTGCCCGACTCGGGCGGCGCCCACTTCCAGTACATGGGATGGTCGTTGAATCCCGCCACGCTCTCCCACGAAACGCCGCCGTCCTCGCTCACGAAGAGGCCGGGCGGCGAGGTTCCCGCCCACCACACGTTCGGCTCGCTGGCATGGCCGGGCTCGAGCCAGAAGGTGTGATCCACCGCCCGCGCATCCTTCGCGCCATCGGTTTTGGGGAAGGCGGGTGGGCGCTCGACTTCTGTCCAGGTCTTCCCGTCGTCGACGGAGCGGAAGATCGTGGGCCCCAGATGACCGGTCTTGGCCGCCATCAGCAGAGTGACGCCGTCGCGCGGATCGAGAACCAGGTGATTGACGATCTCGCCCAGATGGATCGGCCCTTCGGCCGCCCACGAGCGGCGCTCGGCGTCGCCGTGAAATATCCACGCCCCCTTGCGCGTGCCTACCAGCAATCGCGTCCCGTCGGCCATGACCAGTCCTTTCCGCGGCGGTCCTTGGAAAGCGCCATTATACGTGTGCGGCCGGGTGCGCAAAGGCCGGAAAGCGGCACGCCCGGTGACGCGGCGGCCTTTGGCGGCGGCGGCGGCGCGGCCTAAGGTCGAGCGATGAAATCAAGCGCCTTCGACGATCTCGGCCTTCCGGCGCCCGGCGAACGGGTCCGCCGCGCCAAGCCCGTCCGCGCCCGCGACGCGGCGACCCTGATCCTCATCCGGCGCGGCGGCGGCGAGCCCAGGGTGCTCATGGGGCGCCGCCACGGCGGCCATGATTTCATGCCGGGCAAATGGGTGTTTCCCGGCGGCCGGGTCGACCGCGCCGACTTTCGCGTCCCTTGCGCCGGCGATCTGCGCCCCGAAGTCGCCGCGCGCCTGGAAAAGACCTGCTCGCCGGCCCGCGCCCGCGCTCTGGCGCTGGCCGCCATCCGCGAGACCTTCGAGGAGGCCGGCCTGCTGCTCGCCTGCCCCGCGCCCAGCCGGCCGGCCGGCGGCCCGTGGCGGGAGTTCCTGGCCCAGGGCGCCCTGCCCGATCTGGGCGCCCTCGACTTCGTCGCCCGCGCGGTGACCCCGCCGATGCTGCCCAAACGCTTCGACGCCCGCTTCTTCATGGCCGAGGCCGACCGGCTGATCAGCCTCGATCGCCAGGGCGACTGTGGCGAACTGGACGAAATCGCCTGGTTCGGCCTGGGCGAGGCGCTCGACCTCGACCTGCCGACGGTGACCCGGTTCGTCCTGCGCGAAATCCCGCCCCGCCTGGCCGATCCGGCCCGCCCAGTTCCCTCGCTGAAGTTCCTGCGCGGGCGCCAGCAGCTGCGGCATCTTTAGGAGAGCCGCGCCGTTGACTTATGGCGGGCCGTTCGTATTGTCCGCCGCTTCCTAAAATCCCCGGCCACAGCGCCGCGCCCGCGTGAGGATATTTCGCCGCCATGGCCAAACCGGCATCCATCAAGATCCGCCTCAATTCGACGGCGGACACCGGCTTTTTCTATGTCACCAAGAAGAACGCGCGGACCATGACCGAGAAGATGGTGGTCAAGAAATACGACCCGGTGGCGCGCAAGCACGTCGAATTCCGCGAAGGCAAGATCAAGTAGCATCCGGGAGCGGGGGTCCCGCCCGCCGGTCCGGCGGCGGACCGCGACCGTGACAGACCGAGGAAACGCTCGATGAAGCTCAGGTTGACCAGCGTCTACGTGGACGACCAGGAAAAGGCGCTGCGCTTCTACACTCAGGTGCTCGGCCTAACCAAAAAGGCCGATTTCAGCAACGGGCCCTATCGCTGGCTGACCGTGGTCTCGTCCGACGAGCCGGACGGAACAGAACTGCAGCTGGCGCTCAACGACAACCCGGCGGCCAGGGCCTATCAGAGCGCCATTTTCCAGCAGGGCCAGCCGGCGGTCATGTTCCAATCCGACGATGTCAAGGGCGACGTCGAGCGCATCGAGGCGCGCGGCGGCGTGTTCGCCAAACCGCCGACCGAGGTGACCGGCGCGACCATCGCGCAGGTGAACGACACCTGCGGCAACCTCGTTCAAATCACCCAGCTGGCGCGCCGCTAGGGCGACCAAGCCAAGCCCCATGAACCCATCGGAACAGATTGATCAGCTGATCGCGAAACTCACCGACTGGCGCGGCGAAACGCTCGCCGGCGCGCGCAAGGCCATCCTCGCGGCCGACCGCGAGATCATCGAGGAATGGAAGTGGACGGGAAGCCCGGTGTGGTCCCGCGACGGAATCATCGCGGTCGGCAACGCCCATAAAGACAAGGTGAAGCTCACCTTTTCCCACGGGGCCAGCCTCCCGGATCCAGACAAACTCTTCAACAATGGCTTCGGCGGCAAGGTGTGGCGCGCCATCGATTTCTTCGAGGACGACAGGATCGATGAGCGGGCTCTCAAAGAGCTCGTCCGCGCCGCCGTTGATTACAACCGGACAAAATTGAAGGACAAGGCGCCCGCGGGCGGTCGATCGAAGGCGCTAAATAAAAAACAGCCATAAAGCGTCTGATTTTTCTCACTATTTGGCTAGCGGATTCGATGCCGTGAGGGCGCGGTCGAGAAAGCGTTCGATCGTTTCCAGGAAACGCGCCACCGAGATGGGCTTGGCGAGATAGGCCTCGCAGCCGCCGTCGAGGATGCGCTGCTCGTCGCCTTTCATGGCGAAGGCGGTGACCGCCACCACGGGGATGTGGGCGAGGGCCGGGTCTTCCTTGAGCCAGCGGGTGACCTCCAGGCCGGAAATGGCGGGGAGCTGGATGTCCATGACGATGAGGGCGGGCTTGTGCTCGCGGGCCAGGGCGAGGGCCTCCAGCCCCTCGCCGGTGCACAGGGTGCGGTAGCCTTGCGCCTCGAGCAGATCATGAAAGAGTTCCATGTTCAGCTCGTTATCCTCGACGATGAGGATGGTTTTCGCCATGAGTCGCCTTGAAGTCCGCCATGCCCGAGCGGCGATTCGCGCAGCCCGCGGTTTGTCGGCGCCCAATCACGCCCAGAGTCCTTAAGCGCCGGTTATTCCCCTTGACCCAGCCGCCTCGCCCCGCGCCAGCCCGCCATCTCAAAGAGGGGGCCCGATGATCCGCATCGGGGTCGATTTCGGCGGCACCAAGATCGAGGCGGCGGCCGTCGACGAAAGCGGCGCCTTCGTCTCGCGGGTGCGCGCCGCCAATCCGGGCGACTACGCCGCCGCCATCGCCGCGGTGCGCGCCGTGGTGGACGAGGCCGAGCGGGAGGCGGGCGTGGCCGGGGCGCCGGTGGGGATCGGCATGCCCGGCTCGATTTCGCCCGCGACCGGGCGGGTGCGCAATTCCAACAGCGTGTGGCTCAATGGCACGGCCTTCGACCAGGATGTGGCGGCCGCCCTGGGCCGTCCGGTGCGGGTGGAGAACGACGCCAACTGCTTCGCCCTGTCGGAGGCGACGGACGGGGCGGGACAAGGCGCGCGCGTGGTGTTCGGGGCGATCCTCGGCACCGGCTGCGGCGGCGGAGTGGTGGTCGGCGGCCGCACGGTGGAGGGCCGCAACCGGATCGGCGGCGAGTGGGGCCATAGCCCCCTGCCCTGGCCGTCGGCGGGCGAGCGTGGCGCCCATCGCTGCTGGTGCGGGCGCGCCGACTGCCTGGAGACGTGGATTTCCGGTTCGGCCTTCGCGGCGGATTATGCCGAGGCGACCGGGCGTTCGCTCGCCGGCGAAGCGATCGTGGCGGCGGCCCGGGCCGGCGACGCGGCGGCCGGCGAGGCCCTGAACCGCTATGTCGACCGGCTCGGCCGAGCCCTGACGGTGATCTGCGACATCCTCGACCCGGACGTCATCGTGTGTGGCGGCGGCATGTCGAACGTGGCCGAGATCTACCGGCGGATTCCCGCCGCTATCGAGCGCCATGTCTTCTCCGACATGTTCACGACTCCAGTCCTGCCGGCCAGGCATGGCGATTCCTCGGGGGTGCGCGGGGCGGCCTGGCTGTGGCCGGCCCCATGAGCATGCTCTGCCGCGACTGCCTGAGGCTGGACGAGGCGGTGGGGGCGCCCTGCCCGGCCTGCGGTTCGCCCCGCGTGATCGCCCACCCGGAACTGGCGAGCCTCGCCATCGCCCACCTCGACTGCGACGCCTTCTACGCCTCGGTGGAAAAGCGCGACCGGCCCGAATTGGCGGACCAGCCGGTGATCGTCGGCGGCGGCCGGCGCGGGGTGGTGACCACCGCCTGCTACATCGCCCGCCGCTCTGGGGTGAAGTCGGCCATGCCGATGTTCCAGGCGCGCGCCCTGTGCCCGGAGGCGGTGATCCTGCCGCCCGATTTCGCCAAATACCGCGCCGAGAGCCAGCGCATCCTTGAGAAACTGCGCGCCTTGACGCCGCTGGTCCAGCCCCTTTCCCTGGACGAGGCCTGGCTCGACCTTTCGGGCACGCAGCGCCTGCACCGCGCCGCCCCCGCCCAGGTCCTGGCCCGCCTGCAGGGCGAGATCGAGCGCGACATCGGCCTTGGCGTCTCCATCGGCCTGGCGGCCAATAAATTCCTGGCCAAGATCGCCTCGGACCTCGACAAACCGCGCGGCTTCGCGGTGATCGGCGCGGCGGAAGCCGAGGCGTTCCTCGCCCCCCGGCCGGCGGCCATCCTGCCCGGCGTCGGGCCGGTCTTCGCGAAGGCGCTGGCGGCGGCGGGGCTGGGCACGGTGGGCGACCTGGCCCGCGCCGACCCCAAGATGCTGGCCGACCGCTTCGGCGCGCACGGCGCGCGCCTCGCCGCCCTGGCCCGGGGACGCGACGCGCGGCCGGTGGACGCCCACGAGGCGCGCAAGTCGATCAGCGCCGAGACCACATTCAACCAGAACCTCGCCCTTTTCGCCGACCTGGAAGACCAGCTGTGGCCGCTGTGCGAGCGGATCGCCCGCCACGCCCGCGCCGAAGGCAAGGCGGCGCGCGTCGTCACCTTGAAGCTGCGCACCGCCGCCTTTCGCATCGTCACCCGCCGCCGCACCCTGGCCTCCCCCACCCAGACGGCCAAGACCGTCTTCGCCACGGCGCGGGAGATGCTGCGCGGCGAAGCGCGGGGCGATTCGTACCGGCTGATCGGAGTGGGGATGAGCGACTTCGCCCAGGCGGAGGGCGGCGCCGGCGATTTCTTCGCTGCCGGCGAGACGCGGTCACTTCATGGCGAGAAGGCGATGGACGCCCTGAGGGCGCGGTTCGGGGCCGGCGCGGTGGTCAGCGGGCGCGGCCTCAGGAGTCGCGCGCAAACCCCGCGGCCTTAGAAGCGGCCTTAGAAAAGGCCTTCCAATGCGGCGAAGTTTCCATATCTAATCGGCCAGGAGGGGCCATCGCCTCTTCGGGTCGGAGAGCCATCTTGGCGGACAAGCAGCAGGGAGGTCAGGTGATCGGGACGGGCGCCGGCGTGGTGACCCAGACCAAGACCAAGACCCAGAAGCCGGCCATGTACCGGGTTCTGATCCTCAACGACGACTACACGCCCATGGAGTTCGTCACCTATGTGCTGGAGCGGTTTTTCAACAAATCCCGCGAGAGCGCGCTGAGGATCATGCTACACGTCCACCAGAACGGCGTCGGCGTATGCGGCGTCTTTACCTACGAAGTCGCCGAAACCAAGGTCGCCCAGGTGATCGAAACCGCCCGCCGCCACCAGCATCCGTTGCAGTGCACCATGGAAAAGGACTGAGAGGCCTTCATTGCCATCGTTTTCGCGTAACCTGGAAGAATCGCTCCACCGCGCCGTCGCCTACGCCAACCAGCGCAAGCACGAATATGCGACCTTGGAGCACCTTCTGCTCTCCCTGATCGACGACAAGGACGCGGCCGGCGTCATGCGCGCCTGCGAGGTGGATCTGGCCGCCCTGAAGAAGGGCCTCCTGCACTATGTGGACAGCGAACTGAAGTCGCTGGTGGTCGACGACGGCGAGGACGCCAAGCCGACCGCCGGCTTCCAGCGGGTGATCCAGCGGGCAGTCATCCATGTCCAGTCCTCCGGCCGCGACGACGTGACCGGGGCCAATGTGCTGGTGGCCATCTTTTCCGAGCGCGAAAGCCACGCCGCCTACTTTTTGCAACAGCAGGAGATGACCCGCTACGACGCGGTGAACTTCATCGCCCATGGCATCGCCAAAAAGGCGGGCGCCTCGGAAGCCCGGCCGGTCAAGGGCGCGGCGGAAGACGAAGAGAAACCGCCGGTGAAGACCGGCGGCGAGGCGCTGGAGGCCTATTGCGTCAACCTCAACGACAAGGCGCGCCAGGGCAAGGTCGACCCGCTGATCGGGCGGGCGAGCGAGGTGGAGCGCTGCATCCAGATTCTCTGCCGACGCAACAAGAACAATCCCCTTCTGGTCGGCGATCCCGGCGTCGGCAAGACCGCCATCGCCGAGGGCCTGGCCCGCAAGATCGTCGGCCATCAGGTGCCCGACGTTCTGGCTAAGGCGACCATCTTCAGCCTGGACATGGGATCGCTGCTGGCCGGCACCCGCTACCGCGGCGACTTCGAGGAGCGGGTCAAGCAGGTGATCAAGGAGCTGGAGCACCACGCCGGCGCCATCCTCTTCATCGACGAGATCCACACGGTGATCGGGGCCGGGGCCACCAGCGGCGGGGCGATGGACGCCTCCAATCTGCTCAAGCCCGCTCTGGCCTCGGGCAACCTGCGCTGCATGGGTTCGACCACCTACAAGGAATTCCGCCAGCATTTCGAGAAGGACCGCGCCCTGGTGCGCCGGTTCCAGAAGATCGACATCAACGAGCCCTCGGTGGAGGATACGGTCAAAATCCTCAAGGGACTCAAGACCTACTACGAGGAATTTCACAAGTTGAAATATACCGCCGAAGCCCTGCGGGCCGCGGTGGAGCTGTCTGCCAAATACATCACCGACCGCAAGCTGCCCGACAAGGCGATCGACGTGATCGACGAGGCGGGGGCTTCGCAGATGCTGCTCCCCGAAGGCCGTCGCAAGAAGATCATCGGGCTCAAGGAGGTTGAGGCGGTGGTCGCCAAGATCGCCCGCATCCCGCCCAAGTCGGTCTCCAAGTCGGACACCGAGGCGCTCAAGCAGCTCGAGACTGACCTCACCGGCGCGGTGTTCGGCCAGGGCGAGGCGATCAAGCAGCTCTCTTCGGCGATGAAGATGGCCCGGGCCGGCCTGCGCGAGGCCGACAAGCCGATCGGCTGCTACCTGTTCAGCGGCCCCACCGGCACCGGCAAGACAGAGACCGCCCGCCAACTCGCCTTGACCCTTGGCATCGAGCTGCTGCGCTTCGACATGAGCGAATACATGGAGCGCCATACCGTCAGCCGCCTGATCGGCGCGCCGCCGGGCTATGTGGGCTTCGACCAGGGGGGCCTTCTGACCGACGCGGTAGACCAGCATCCCCATGCGGTGGTCCTGCTCGACGAGATCGAGAAGGCCCACCAGGACGTCTTCAACATCCTGCTGCAGGTCATGGACCACGGGGTGCTCACCGACGCCAACGGCAAGAAGGTGGACTTCAGGAACGTCATCCTGATCATGACCACCAACGCCGGCGCCTCCGACTCCCAGCGCAA
>JBPCMA010000099.1:0-3050 GCA_051002715.1 Caulobacteraceae bacterium | reverse complement strand
TGGCGGCGCCTCGTCCGCGACTACGAGGCCCGCCTCGACGTCTCCGAGGCCATGATCCTCGTCGCCATGGGCGGCAATCTGCTACGCCGAAACGCTCATCCGTGATTTTCCAAACGGACTCTGAGCGCCGGCCAGACCGTGCTCGTCCAGGCCGGGGCCGGCGGGGTCGGGGTGGCGGCCATCCAGCTCGCCAAGCGGGCCGGGGCGAGGGTGTTGGCCACCGCCTCCAGCGACGAGCGGCTCGAACGGCTTAAGGCCCTGGGCATGGACGACGGCGGCAACTCCGCCCGCGAGGATGTGGCCGACTGGGTCATGCGGGTGACCGGCGGCCAGGGCGTCGACCTGGCGGTCGATCCGGTGGGCGGCGCGACCCTGCAGGCCTCGTTGCGCGCCCTGGCCTATGGCGGGCGGGCCGTCATGGTCGGGGCGGCCGGGCGCGAGCCCATGCGGGTTGACGTGTCCAACCTGATGGGCGGCAACCGCACCCTGCGCGGCGTCTTTCTGGGGGCGGAGATCGGCACGCCGCGGGTGCGCGCCAACATCCAGCGCCTGATCGAGGAGGCGGCGCGCGGCGAACTGAAGGTGATCGTCGACCGCGCCTTTCCGCTGGCCGAGGCGGCCGCCGCCCACGCCTATATCGAAAGCCGCCGGGCGGTGGGCCGCGTCCTGCTGATTCCTTAAAGAGGGGCGGGGGCAACCGAACGGCGCTTGCGGCGTTTCGGGGCTTGGCCCAGTTTGCGCCCGGGCCGATTTGCCATCGCGCCTCGCCGCCTTCCGGAGCTCGAGCATGTCGCCCGCCGACGATGTCCCGGCCCTCGCCCCGTTTTCACCCGCCGAGGCGAAGCCGACAGGCGCGCTGGCCGCGCGCTACCGCCGGGTGCGCGGCGCGACCCTGGCCCTCGCCGCGCCGTTGTCGGCCGAGGATCAAGCCGCCCAGTCCATGCCCGACGCCAGCCCGGCCAAATGGCATCTGGCCCACACCGCCTGGTTCTTCGAGACCTTCGTTCTGATCCCGCACATGGCCGGCTACCGGCCCTTCGACCCGGCCTTCGGTTACCTGTTCAATTCCTACTACGAAGTCATGGGCGCGCGGCATCCCCGGCCGGCCCGCGGCCTGCTGACCCGGCCCTCGGCGGCCGAGGTGGTGGCCTACCGCGCCCATGTGGACGAAGCCATGGGCCGGCTGCTGGCCGGGCCGCTCGCCACGCCGGTCGCCGACCTTGTGGTTCTGGGCTTGGCCCACGAGGAGCAGCATCAGGAGTTGATCCTGATGGACATTCTGAACCTGTTCGCCGCCTCGCCGCTCGGCCCCGCCTACGCCCCAGGCGGGCCGCTGCCTCCCGCCGCCGGGCGTCCGCTCTCTCACGTCGAGGTCGCCGGCGGCAAGGTGACGATCGGCCGGCGCGGGGACGGATTCGCCTTCGACAACGAAGCGCCGCGCCACGAGGCGCTGCTCGCCCCCTTCGCCCTGGCCAGCCGCTTGGTCACCAACGGCGAATGGCTCGCCTTCATGGCCGACGGCGGCTACACGCGCCACGAATTCTGGCTGGCCGACGGCTGGGCGAGGGTCGCCGCCGAGGGCTGGGAGGCGCCGCTCTACTGGGAGCGGGACGGCGAGGGGTGGCGATCGCTCACCCTGCGCGGCCCGCGCCCCATCGACCCCGCCGCGCCGGTGGTTCATGTCAGCTTTTATGAAGCGACCGCTTTCGCCGCCTGGGCGGGGGGGCGCCTGCCCACCGAGGCCGAATGGGAACACGCGGCCGCCGCGGCGGGGGATGAACTCGAACAGATGTCCGGCGCGGCATGGCAATGGACGGCCAGCGCCTACGCGCCGCACCCCGGCTTCGCGCCGGCGGCCGGGGCGGTGGGCGAATACAACGCCAAGTTCATGGTCGGCCAGATGGTCCTGAAGGGCGGCGCCTGCGTCACCCCGGCCGGCCACGCCCGCCCGTCCTACCGCAACTTCTACTATCCCCATCAGCGCTGGATGTTCGCCGGCGTCCGGTTGGCCAGGGACCTGGCCGAGCCCGAGCCGAAAGGCGCCTTCCGCGCCGACGTGATCGCCGGCCTTTCGGGCGCCCGCAAGTCGCTGCCGTCCAAGTGGTTCTACGACGCGCGGGGCTCGGAACTTTTCGAGGCCATCTGCGATTTGCCCGAGTATTACCCGACCCGCCAGGAGACGGCCCTGCTAAAGCGGGTCGCCCCGGAAATCGCCGCCCACATTCCCGCCGGCGCGACCCTGGTGGAGTTCGGCAGTGGGGCCAGCCTCAAGACCCGCCTCATCCTGGACGCCGCGCCGCAGATCGCCATCTACGCGCCGGTCGATATCAGCGAGACGGCGCTCGCCGGCGCGGCGGCCGCCATCTCGAAGGATTATCCCAAGCTGATCGTCACGCCCAGGCTGGGAGATTTCACCGCCGGCCGGTCGCCCGCCAGCCGGTCCGACGAGGGTCTCGGCGACGATGCGCCGCAGGTCGGGTTTTTTCCCGGATCGACCATCGGCAACTTCGCGCCCGACTCGGCCGTGGCCTTGATGAGGCGCATCCAGGGGCTTCTGGGACCCGGCGCCGTGCTGATCGTCGGAGTCGACCTGGTCAAGGAGGCGACCATCCTCGCCGCCGCCTATGACGACGCGCAAGGCGTCACCGCCGCCTTCGACCTCAATCTGCTGACCCGCATCAATCGCGAGCTGGCGGGCGACCTCGACCTTGCCGCCTTCGCTCACCGGGCGGTGTGGAACCGGGCGGAAGGGCGGATGGAAATGCATCTGGAGGCCCTGAAGACCCACCAGGCCCACGCCGCCGGCCACGCCTTCTCCTTCGTGCGCGGCGAGACCATCCACACCGAAAATTCCTACAAATACACCGAGGAGGGCTTCGCCGACCTGGCCGCCCGGGCCGGCTGGCGGGTGGCGCGCCGATGGGTGAGCCCGACTCCGGCCTTCGCGATCTTTCTGCTGGCCGGCGACTAGCCCTGGGTGCGGCGCCGGGCGCCACCGCAGGAGGAGGCGGCGACCTTTCGTCCGGCGTGGGCCGCCCAGCCACGATTCT
>JBPCMA010000098.1:0-9817 GCA_051002715.1 Caulobacteraceae bacterium | reverse complement strand
GAAACCCAAAAAGCCGCGTGAACCCGCTCGACGCGACTTTTTCGGGGGCATGCCCCCGAACCAACCAGAACCGAGCGGACAATTGATGCGCTACATAAACCGGCCAACTTGATTCGCTATCGACAGGCACAGGCTGGCTGGCCGTCGCGCCGATTCGACCTCCTCGGAATTTGCTCTAGAAAAGGACCGCCGCCGCCGAAGGATCCCGCCATGACCTACAAAGCCCCGGTTCGCGACCTGATGTTCGCCCTCGAGGCGGCGGCGGATTTCGGGCGGCTGGCGAGCCTGTTTCCGAGCGCTGACACGGCCACGGTCGAGGCTGTGCTGGAGGGGGCGGGCGCCCTCGCCGCCGCCGTGCTGGCCCCGCTCAATCGGCCCGGCGACCTGGTCGGCGCACGCTTCGAGAACGGGCATGTGCGCGCCGCGCCGGGGTTCGCCGACGCCTACCGCCAGTTCGCGGCCGGCGGCTGGAACGGCCTCTCCGCCGATCCGGAACATGGCGGCCAGGGCCTGCCCAAGGCGGTGGAGATCGCCGTCTTCGAGATGGTGCAGGGCGCCAACATGGCCTTCGGCCTTTGCCCCATGCTCACTCTGGCGGCCATCGAGGCGCTGACCCATCACGGCACGGAGCGTCAGAAGGCCCTCTACTTGCCCCGCCTGATTTCCGGCGAATGGACCGGGACGATGAACCTCACCGAGCCACAGGCGGGCTCGGACCTGGGGGCGATCGCCACCCGCGCCGAACCGGACGGGGCTGCCGGCTACAGGCTCACCGGTGAGAAGATCTTCATCACCTGGGGCGACCACGATGTCGCCGACAACATAATTCACATGGTGCTGGCGCGCCTTCCCGACACCCCTCCGGGATCGCGCGGCCTTTCCCTCTTTCTCACCGCCAAGCGCCTGGTCGGCGAAGACGGCGCCCTGGGCGCGGCCAACGCCCTCCGCCCGGCCAGCATCGAACACAAGCTGGGCGCCCACGCCTCGCCCACCTGCGTCATGCTCTATGAAGGCGCCAAGGCCGAACTGGTCGGGGCGCCGAACCAGGGGCTGGCGGCGATGTTCGTGATGATGAACGCCGCCCGCCTGCAGGTCGGCGTCCAAGGGGTTGGGGTGGCCGAGCGCGCCTATCACAGCGCCCTGGCCTTCTCGCTGGAGCGTAAGCAAGGCCGCTCGGCCTGGACCGGGACCCTGCCTTCGCGCATTTTCGATCATCCCGATGTGCGACGCACCCTGATGCTGATGAAGGCCAGGATCGAGGCGGCGCGGGGGCTGTGCCTCTCCACCGCCGTGGCGGCGGACGTGGCGCGGCTATCGGCCAATCCGGTCGATCGCGACGCGGCGCGCTTCCGCGAGGACCTCCTGACCCCCATCGCCAAGGCGTGGTCCACCGACATGGCCGTCGAGGTCGCCTCCATGGGCCTGCAGGTGCACGGCGGCATGGGCTTCATCGAGGAGACCGGCGCGGCCCAATACTACCGCGACGCCCGCATCCTGCCGATCTACGAGGGGACCAACGGCATCCAGGCCATCGACCTGATGGGCCGCAAGCTGGCGCTCGGCAAGGGACAGGCGGTGCGGGAACTGGTGGCCGACATCTTCCCCACCGCCGCGGCGCTCAAGAGCGCCGACGACGCCTGGCTGCACACCATCGGCGCGCGCCTGGAGGCGGGCCTGGCTGCCGTGCAGTCGGCCACCGGCTGGCTGATCGAGCGCCGCGGCCACGCTCAGCCTGACGCCCTGGCCGGCGCGACCCCCTATCTGAAGCTGCTGGGCGACGTGGTCGGCGGCTGGATGCTGGGCAAGGAGGCCCTGGCCGCCGCCGCCCACCTCGCCGCCGGCGAGGGCCCGGAAGACTACTGGCGCACCCGCATCGGCCTAGCCCGCGTCTATTCCGAACAGATCCTCAGCCAAAGCCCCGGCCTTACCCAGGCAGTGACGCAAGGGGCGGTGGACCTCTTCCGCGCCTCGCCGGAAAGCTTGGGCGCCTAGAAATTTGCACCTTAAGTCTGCCAGTAGCCGAGAAACGAATCGGCCACACGATAGCCGGGAGCGACCTAACTCGGATGGATGGGGGTGATCTTCGATCCCTGAATGCTGATGCCCGCCATCAGCCCTTTAGCGGCAAACGGAAAGGCGTAAACGTCTTGACTAAGGGTTGTTGTGTTGACGTTCGCCGCCGCGCCCACATCGACGACCACGATGTTGGGATCCGCGCCTATCGAAAATCCGGCGCTCTTGCGCAGATAGTTCAGCGCGCGGTCGTTCATGAAGAACAGGGCGTAACTGAATGACTTGCCGCCGATCTGCAGGCCCCACGAGGCGGCGCTGATATTATAAAATCGCTCGGCGCGTCCGCGCACCAGCAACACGCCGTTACCGGTCTCGCCACCGAACACCAACGCTCCCTTGATGATGCTGGGAAATACCAGGATCGCATGCGCATGGGCGCCAACCCGCCGTGCGTCGGGATCGCTGGCGTAGAGCCTGTCAAGAGCCCGCCGCCCGTCCGCGCTCAGCGACTGGGCCGAAGCGTGGGCCGCCAGCGGCGCGAGCCCGAGCGTGGCGGTCATGGCCAAGCCGGTGAGGGCGGCCACCAGGGAACGACGCGTATTGACCATGATCGAAGCCTCCTCCGTTGTCCGTGGAACCAAGGCACCACATGGCGGCAACGCGCAAGGAAAAAATCGTTGCGCACGAAGGGAGGAGCCGCGTGAGCGCCTTAAAGCCGCGCCAGCATGTATTCGGCGGACGAAACCTTGAATTCGCCGCCCTGTTCGACGTTGATTTCCTTGACCATGCCGTCATCGACCAGGACTGAATATCGCTGCGAGCGCGGGCCCATGCCAAAACGGCTGGCGTCCAGCTCCAGCCCCATGGCGCGGGTGAACTCGCCGTTGCCATCGGCCAACATCAGAATGTCGTCGACCACGTCCTGGCTGTCCCCCCAGGCCTTCATCACGAAGACATCGTTCACCGACACACAGGCGATGGTGTCGATGCCCTTGGCTTTCAGCTCGGCGGCGTAAGCTTTGAAGCCGGGCAGGTGTTTGACCGAACAGGTGGGGGTGAAGGCGCCCGGCACGGCGAACAGAACGACCGTCTTGCCCGTGAACAGATCGTCGGTGGTGAACGGCGCCGGGCCGTCCGGCCCGAAAATGGTGAGGGTGGCGGCGGGCGCCTTGTCGCCGACTTCGATGGCCATGCTTTTAAATCTCCGGGTTTAGGTGGGGGTCGCAGATAGACACACAGGCGGCCCGCGCCAAGGGCCGTGTGGCGCGCCGGCCGTTCGTTCGGCCACCACGAGGCTCCTTATCTTGTTTTCCACGCCCAGGTTGCATCGCCGCGCTCCAGGATCCACCATTATGCACGCGGTTGGGGCGGTCCGCCGGCGGAGCGATTCGTTTCGATGCCACTGACATTCGCGGTCAAGCTCGAATTCGTCCTCAAGGCCCTGTCCATGACCCGTGGGCAACTGGCGGCCAGCCTGCGGGTCGACAAGTCCATCGTCGGGCGTTGGGTCACCGGCGCGGTGAAGCCCTCGGCCCACAATCTGTCGAAGCTGACCGCCTTGGTGGCCGAACGGGTCGGCGGCTTCACCATCCTGGACTGGGACCGCGATCTCGACAATCTGGCGTCCGTTCTGGGCGTCGAGGCCAACATGCCGGGCGTCGCCGCTTTTGGGGCCGGCGAGGGCCTCAAGCTGCTGCTGCTCGACCAAGTGATGGCCACCACGGCCAAACGCGCCAACGCCTACGAGGGGTTTTTTCGCTCCACCCGGCCCTACGCTCAGGCGCCGGGTAGGTTTCTGCACGACCAAATGATGATTCGCCGGCATGAATGCGGTCTTCTGCGTTTCGAGATGTCGACCGCCGGCGTATCGACGGTGGGCTGGCTCCTGCCGCTGCGCGACCAGCTTTTCGTCATCGGCGCCGAATTGACCAGCGATTCGTTCGTGTTCGGCATTCTGAACGGCGTCAACACCCTGCGGGCGGGCGCGGTCGATGGCCTGCTCCTCAACTGCGCCCTCGACATCGGCCGAACCCCGACCGCCTGCGCCGCCATCTTCGAGCGGGTCGGCGACCTCACCGACGACGACGCGGCCGACGATCTGCGCTTCACCGAAATGGCCAAGTCGGAAGCCCTGGCTCCAGAAGGCTCGGTCCCGGAGGCGATCGCGCGCCATCTGATCCGCGATGTCGGGGCCGCGTCCCTGGCCATGGGCGGCGACTGGCTGCTGCGCCTGCCCCTGGCGCGCTCGATGTCGGGCGGCATGCCGGTCGTCTAGCCGCCCGGCCCGCGATCCGCGAGCGCGCCGAAATGCATCGCCATGCACGTCGACAACCTGCCGCTGCATCTTCGCGCACGCCCAAGCTTCGCCCAAAGGCTGATCGATCCGTCGGCGAGCGGCCTTGCGCGGCCGATCGATGGCGACAAGGGGAGCGACCATGACCACCAAGACCATCACCGGCGCCTATCCGAGCGGCTTCACGCTGAAGAGCAATTACAGCGGACTATACTTGGCCTCGACCGCCACCGTCGGTGGGACTGGCGTCTTCGTGACCGCGCAAGCGTCGGTGACCAACTATGGCAATATCGCCGCGACGGCTGGCGCCGATGCTGGAATCTACTTGAATTTCGGCGGCTCGGTGCAAAACGGCGGCATTTTCGAAACGGCGCATATTTCCGGCTACAACGGCATCAAGTCCTCCGCCGGCGTTCCCGCGAGAGGGACGGTCAACACCTACGGCTACATCCAGGGAGACCACGACGGCGTCCAACTGGACGAGGGCGGAACAGTCGCCAATAACGGCTTCATCACCGGTGGATATAGAGGCGTCTACACGACCGGCGGGGCGGCAACGGTCAGCAATTTCGGGGCGATAACCGGCGGCGACCAGGGCGTGTTCCTGAAAGACGGCGGCTATCTCCGCAATGGCGGCTTCGGCGGATCGACCGCGCTCATCGAGGGTGACGTGGGAATCTACGCCACGGCGGCCACGGTGAACAATCTCGCCACCGTCGATGGCTATTTCTCGGGCGTCTTCCTCGCCGCCGGCGCGCGCCTGACCAACGGCTCGGCCACCGACCGCTTCGCCCTGGTCAAGGGAGAGACCGGCGTCTTCACGGTGGGCGCGACGTCCACCATCGCCAACTACGGGACCATCGAAGGCACGGGCGGGGCGCACCAGGTGGGCGTCTATCTGGCCGGCGGCCTTCTGACCAACGGGAGCGGCGCCGATCAGACCGCCCTCATCGAAGGCTACGGCGGCGCCACCGCGACGAACGCCGGCACGGTCACCAACTTCGGGACCATCCAGGGCGCCGGCCCGGTCGCCGGCGCCTATGGGGTGGTGTTCACCGACGGCGGACGCCTAGCCAACGCGCGCGGCGCGACGATCGCCGGTTACGGCGGGGTGGACATGAAGGCGGCGGCGGGGACGGTGCTCAACTACGGAACGATCCGGGCCACCGCCTACTTCAATGCCGCCGGCGTGGCGCTCTATGGCGGGGTGGTGAAGAACGGCGCGGTCAACGACAAGGGCGCGTTGATCGAGGGGTCGAGGGGCATCAATGCGGCGCAGGCCGCGACGGTTTTGAACTACGGGACGATCATGGGACCCGACGGCGGCGCATACTTGGCTCATGGCGGCCGGATCGTCAATGGAGCCGCGACCGACACGGTAGCGACGATCGAGGGCGACTTCGGCGTCCTCGGCCGCAACGCCGCGGTGAGCGTGGCCAACTTCGGCACCGTCCAGAGTTACGCCGGCGTCGAGGCGACCGTCTATTTGCAGGGCTACGGAAGCACGGTGACCAACGGCGCCGCCGGCGACAAGTCCGCCCTCATCGTCGGCGCTTCGGGGGTGTCGATCGGCGCGGCGGGGGCGAGCGTCGATACAGTGACCAACTACGCCACTATTACCGGCCAAAGCAGCACAGGGGTTCGGCTCCAGGGCGCCGGGACCGTCACCAACGGCGGCGGCGCGGATCGTTCGGCCCTGATCGAGGGCGCCACCACCGGCGTGCAGGCCTTCGGTGTGGCCACGGTGAGGAATTTCGGGACGGTCACGGGCGCTGGCTACGGCTACAGCGGGTATGGAGTCCATATGCTGGCCGGCGGAACGCTCGCCAACGGCTCGGCCAACAACGCCACGGCCCTGATCGAGGGCGACGACAGCGGGATCGGCCTGCAGGGGGCCTTCGCGGTCTCCAATTTCGGAACCATCTTCGGCCAGGGCGACGGCAGCGGCTTCGGCGCGGAGCTGGACGGTAGCGGCGGGCTGACCAACGGCGCGGCCACTCACACCGACGCGCTCATTACGGGTTACACGGGCCTCTACGCCACCGCCATGACCACAATCACCAACTTCGGGACGATCGACGGAGCGGGCGGGACGGCGGTGACGTTTGGTTCGTCCTCCGACACCCTGGTGGTGGAGGCCGGCTCGGCCTTCGTCGGCGCGGTGCTTGGGGGCGGGGGGACGCTCGATCTGGCTAGCGGGACGGGGACCCTGACCGGCAATCTGGCGGGCGGCGCGGTCACCGTGTCGGGGAGCATGGCGGCGACGGCGTTCAGCAGCTTCAACATCGTGGAGATCGGGGCGGGGGCGACCTTCGCCGCCTCAGGGGCGGTGACCGTGGCCGCCGGCCAGACGATCATCGACGCCGGTTCCCTGGCCCTGGGCGCGGCCAAGGCCGCCGTCGCCAACGCCGGAACCCTCGAGACTCTGGGTGGAACCCTGACGGTGAAGGGGGCGGTCACCGGCGCCGGCCAGGCCGTCGTCGACGGCGGCGTGCTCGATTTCACCTCGACCTTCAACCAAAACGTCACCTTTACCGGGACGGGCGTCCTGGAACTAGCCAAGTCGCAGACCTATGCCGGAACCGTCACCGGCTTTTCCAAGACCGGGGCCAACCAACTCGATCTGGTGGATATCGCCTTTGGCGGCACGACCACCGCCGCCTACGCCGGCAACACCAAGTCGGGGACCCTCACCGTCACCGACGGTACCCACACCGCCCACATCAAGCTGAAGGGCGACTACACCGGCTCGACCTTCGTCGTGGCCAGCGACGGCCACGGCGGGACGCTCGTCCACGACCCGGCCAAGGCGGCCACCCTTCCCTCCCCCCAACCGTTCATCGCCGCCATGGCGGCGCTGGGCGCGGCCGGCGCCGGCCCGGTTCACGTCCACGGCGAGCCGTTGCGGGCGCCTCAACCCATGTTGACGGGACCGCGAACCGCCCTGGCTTGAGGGGTCGGCGCGTCGCCAAGGGGGCGGCGAGGGGAAGGGCTTGAATCGCGCCTCGTCACCGCCGATCATCAAGCCATGGCGCGCGCCTTCAACCCATACCTCGGCGGCCGGCTTCTGGTGGCCATGCCGGGGATCGAGGATCCTCGCTTCGAGCGGGCGGTGGTGTTCCTTTGCGTTCACGACGCCGAACACGCCATGGGCCTGACCGTCAACCGGCCGGTGGAAGGCCTGACCATCGCCAAGCTGCTCGGCCGGTTGGGAGTGAAATCGCCCGCCAAACCGCTGGACGACCTCGTCCTCATGGGCGGCCCAGTCGAGCCGGAGCGGGGATTTGTTCTGCATACGGACGACTACGCCTGTGAGCCTTCCAGCCTCGCCATCGCGGGCGGCGTGGCGCTCACCGCCACCCGCGAGGTGCTTGAAGCCATGGCCGGGGGCGACGGCCATCCGCGCCGCGCGGTCATGGCCCTGGGCTACGCCGGCTGGCAGCCGGGCCAGCTCGAGCGGGAGATCCGAGAGAACGTGTGGCTGACCTGCGAGCCCGACGAGGGCCTGCTGTTCGACGACGACCATGAGCACAAGTGGACGAGATCCCTGGCCAAGATCGGCGTTTCCGCCGAGAACCTGTCGGCCCAGGCGGGGCGCGCCTGAACTTAAGGCCGGCCTCGGCCTATCCCGACCTGAGCAGGCCAAACAGCAGGTGATCGCGCCACGCCCCGTTGATCCTCAGATAGGCACGGGCCATGCCCTCCTGGCGGAACCCGCACTTGAGCAGCACCCCGCGCGAAGCAGCGTTGGCGGGGATGCAGGCGGCCTCCAGCCGGTGCAGGCCCAGGCGCTCGAAGCAGAAGCGGGTCACCGCGCCCACCGCCGCGGCGGTGTGGCCCTGGCGGGCGAACGATTCGCCGATCCAGTAGCCCAGCGAGGCTATCTGGGCGACGCCGCGGCGGACGTTGGACACCGTAACCCCGCCGACCATGGCGCCGTCGCTCTGGCGCAGGACCAGGAAGGGATAGGCGACGCACCGCTCGATGTCCTGAGCGTAGGCGGTCAGGCGGCGGCGAAAGGCGGCGCGGGTCAGGTCGTCCAGCGGCCAGGTCGGCTCCCACGGTTGCAGGAAGGCGCGCGAGCCAGAGCGCAGGGCCGCCCACTCGGCATAGTCGGCCGCCCGGTGCGGCCGCAGCCGCACCCCCTCACCCGCCAGCCGCAGGTCATGGTCGGTGGCGATCCAGTCCAGCAGGGCCATACCGCGATCTTGCCCCGATTGGCGGCGGTCGCCAAGGGGTGGGATTGCTACCCGAACAAGGCGTCCTCAAAGGCGCGGGGCGCGTCCACGGCGTTCTTGGGGCCGAGAACGCTCACCGTCGCGAGGCGCGGGGCGAGGAGGCGGTTCCCGAACCTCGCCAGGTCCTCGGGCTCAACCGCACCGATGGCGGCGGCGATCTCGGCGGGGGCGAGGAGGCGGCCGAAGGCCAGGTGCTGGGCGGCGGCCTGTTCGGCGCGGGCCGCCAGCGATTCTCGACCCATGAAGAGCGAGGCCTTGAGCTGGGCCTTGGCGCGGGAAAGCTCGGCGGCCTCGACGCGGCCGGCCAGCGCCTTGACTTCGCCCGCGATTACCCGCGCCAGGCGCGCCGCGTCGGCCCCCGCGCAGCCGGCGTAGATTCCCAGCACGCCCACGTCGGCGTAAGCCTCGGCATAGGCGTCGATGGCGTAGGCCAAGCCCAGCTTCTAGCGCGCCTCCTGGAAGAGGCGCGAGGACATGCCGCCGCCCAGCACCTCGGCGAAGAGGCGCGCCGCCCAGTGGTCGGGGTCCAGAACGCCCGGCGCGGGGAGCAGCACGACCAGGTGGGCCTGCTCCAGCCGCCGGCGCTCGCGGGCCGCCCCGCCGGTGAACACGACCGGCGCGGGCGCCTGGCCCGGCGGCGCGGTCGCCGCGCCAAATCCCCGTTCGGCCAGGGCGAGCAGGCCGTCCTCGTCCACCGCCCCGGCGGCGCTGATCACCAGGCGATCGGGTGCGTAGAGGCCCGCCCGCCAGG
Organism: Caulobacteraceae bacterium; assembly: GCA_051002715.1. Lineage (GTDB taxonomy): Bacteria > Pseudomonadota > Alphaproteobacteria > Caulobacterales > Caulobacteraceae > Acaudatibacter. Next base: position 522 of record JBPCMA010000098.1, on the reverse strand, counting down.
CTTCCAGGCGCGCGGGGTCCGCCGCCTCGAGGCTGGCCGCCGTGCCGAGGATCGGCCGGCCCAGCGGTTGGCCGGCGAACGCCGCCGCCTGGGCCAGTTCGAACACCTGGTCGTCGGGCTGGTCGGCCGCCTCGGCGATCTCCTGGCCGATTACCTGCTTTTCGCGAATGAGGTCGTCGGCCGCCAGGGTGGGGCGCTGGACGAGGTCGGCGGTCACCGCCATGGCCAGGGGCAGGCCGTCGGCCAGGGCGCGGACCTGGAAGCTGGTGCGCTCGCAGCCGGTGGCGGCGTTGATCTGGCCGCCGGCCGCCTCGATAACCTCGACGACGTCGCGGGCCGAGCGGGCGCCGCCCCCCTTGAACACCATGTGCTCCAGAAGATGCGACCAGCCGGCGCGGGCCTCGTCCTCATGGCGCGCGCCGCGCCCGGCCCCCACGCCGGGGGAAAGGGTTTCCAAACCGAGCGCAGAATCGCAAATCACCGTCAACCCATTTGCAAAGGCGTGGGGGCGGGGAACAGCGG
>JBPCMA010000097.1:0-4394 GCA_051002715.1 Caulobacteraceae bacterium | reverse complement strand
AGCCCTCCCAGGCGCTGCTCGACTACGCCACCACCAAGGCCGGCATCGTCGCCTTCACTAAGGCGCTGTCGAAACAGATGATCGACAAGGGCGTGCGGGTGAACGCGGTCGCGCCCGGCCCGTTCTGGACGGCGCTGCAGCCCAGCGGGGGCCAGACGCAGGAGAAGGTCCAGCATTTTGGCGGGAGCGCTCCCATGGGCCGTCCGGGTCAACCGGTGGAGATCGCGCCGGTCTACGTGCTTCTGGCGTCGCAGGAAGCCAGCTTCGTCACCGGCGAGGTATGGGGCGTCACCGGCGGCGAGGGTATTGTCTAGACGAACGGCGAGGAGGAATTCCGCGCGTGGCCAAGACCGCTCACCCTCGCCGAAAATGGTCGGCCGACGTCACCGAGCACAGCGACGCTCTCGATCTCGATAAGGATGTGTTCAAATCGCGCGATCCCAAGGAAATCGCCCGGTCGCTGAAGCGTTCGGCCGAAGAGAGCCACCGGCGCAAGGCCAAACCCTTCGCCTCGGCCATGTCGATGCTGACCTTCTACATCAACCGGGCGGGCGACAACCTCTCGGCCGATGAGCGCCGGACGCTGGAAGCGGCCAAGGATGAACTGCGCGCCGCCTTCGGCCGGCCAGCCGCGAAGCGTTAGGCGGGCGCGCGGTTTTCGCGCCAACAAAATTTAAGCCAAAGTCGGGATTCCGGCGGAACGCTCGCCACGAGGGCGATAGCCTGCTGTCGGGAGGTGGCCATGGCTCAAGAACCGCTGGTGCTGCTGTTGGATGACGAGTTCCTGATCGCCACCGTCACCGGTGAGCTTTTGGAGGACAAGGGTTTCGCCGTGATCACGGCGGGCACGCCGGTCGATGCGATACGGGTGCTCGACGATCTCAACGAGCCGGTGTCGGCTCTATTCCTCGACATCCATCTCAAGGACGGCGCCACGAGCTTCGAGGTGGCCCGCGCGGCGCGCCGGCGATTTCCCGAAATCGCCGTTCTCTACACCTCCGGATTGCCGGACGCCGGATTTAGCGAGGAATGCGTTTCCGGCGGCCAGTTCATCGCCAAGCCTTATGACGCCAACGCCGTGGCGGGCATGTTGCGGGCGATGACCACCGTCCAGCGCCCCGAGCCGGTCGCCGCTTCGCGCGCCTCGACCTCATCGTCGATCGCCCCCCTTCCATCCGCCTTTGCCGCTTAGAGTGGCCTTCCATCGGGATTGAGCCGTCGGGCGCAAGGCGAGGGTAATCTAGCCGCCGCCCGCGGCCGCCAACATTTCCCCGTTTAGCGCCCGGTGCCTCACCGGAGGCCCCAAGGCGCCGTCGATGCGCGAGCGGGTGGCCGCGTAGCATTCGCAGGAACGCTGTTTCAAGCCGGCCAGGTCCAGCACGGTGACCTTGCCGCGCACCACCCGGATGAGGCCCTGTTCCTGCAGCCCGGCGGCGGCGTCGGTCACGCTGGTGCGCTGGACGCCCAGCATGGCGGCGATGAATTCCTGGGTGAGAGGCAGATAGTCGCCCTCGACATAGTCGGCGCACGTCAGCAGCCATCGGCACAGGCGCGCCTCCACTTTGTGGCGCGCGTTGCAGGCCGCGCATTGCGCCATGAAACCCCAGACGACCCTGATATGGCGGTGCGCCACCGCCGCCAGGGAGACGCTTTGCGCGTAGGCTCCCCTGAAGGCGCGGGCGTCCATTTTGGCCCCGGCGCCGGCGATCTGGAGGACGTCGCGGGTGAACGATCGGGTCGGCTCCTGCGCGGCCATGAGACCGAAGGCGGTCTCGTTGCCCATGGTGCAGCATTCCACTTCCGAGCCGTCTTCCAGGACATTCAGCATCGAGACGACGCCGCTGAACGGAAAATAGATGTGGCTTATCTCCTCCTCCGCGTCGCAGAGAACCTTTCCCAGCGGCAGGGGTCGAGAGAGAGGTGGGGTTCGAGCAGGCTGAAATCCGCCCGGCCGAGGCCGGCGAGCAGCTGGTTCTGGGCATAAGGCAACGACTGGCTCCTCGGGCGGAGCGGGTCCGCCAGGAAGAGGGCGATCGGGCCGAGCCGCCGGGATCACTACCTCCCCGGGAGGTTTAATTATGTCCCTTTTCCGACTTACGCCAAATAAAAGCGCGCTTATGCCGGAAATAAAGCCTGATCGTGATTTGTCTTCATCCGCCTCCGGGCAAGCGGCATTTCATTTTATTAGTAATCGGATCCGCGCGGCGCCGTCACTTCGAGGCGTGTTCGGGCTTTCCTTTGCGTTTGGTGTGAGCGAAATCCTCCAGCTGCTTTTCGCTCATCGACATCATCGATTTGGAGGCGCCCTTGAGTTCGCGTTTTGGCGTGTCGCCGCGTTTCGCCGAAAGGGCGGCGCCGGCGGCTTTCTGTTGGGCGGCGGATTTGGCGGGCATGACAGGTGCTCCTTGTGTGACGGTCAATGAACGCTCTTTTTTTCCAAAGGCTCCCTCGCCTCACGGGGCGCGGCGGCCACGATCGCGCCCGGAGCCTCCTCCACCGTTTGGGAGGCCGCCTTGAGAGCGCCTTAACCGGGCGGCAGAGAGGTTCGCGTCATGCCAACCCCTGCCTTCTTGCCTCCGCCCCCTCCGCCGGGGCCGCCCGGCAAGGCCGCGCCGTCGCTGACCGACAGCCTGCACGGCCTGGCGTTCGGCGGCGCGCCGGCCTGGCAGCACCTTGTGGACGGGGCCGTCCATCTGGCGGCGAACCTGCTGCTCGCCGCGGCGATCTTCGTCTTCACCCTGTGGGCGGCCAGGTGGGCCTCGCGTCTGGCGGTCGAGGCGGCGGCGCGGATGACCCGCCGGCACGCGCCCGACGCCACCTTGCAGACCTTCATCGGCTCGGTGGTCCGCTACGGGGTGATGATCGTGGGCGTCATCGCGGTGCTCCAGCAGCTGGGGGGTCGGACCACCTCGGTGATCGCGGTGCTGGGCGCGGCTTCCCTGGCCGTGGGCCTGGCCCTGCAGGGCGGCCTCAGCAACGTGGCGGCCGGGGTGATGATCCTGATCCTGCGGCCCTACCGCATCGGCGATCGGGTGGAGATCACCGGCCGGGTGGGCCGGGTGCGCGGCCTCGACCTCTTCGTCACCCGCCTGACCGACCTCGACAATCGCCTGGTGTTCATACCCAACAGCAAGGCGTTCGGCGAGATCATCGTGAATTTCTCCATGCACGAAACCATCCGCATCGTGATGGACTTCGGCATCGACTATGACGACGACGTCGATCTGGCCCTGGACCTGCTTCTCCAATGCGCCCGCGAGAACGCGCGGATCGCCGCCGATCCCGCGCCGTGGGCCAAGCTGACGGCGCTGGGCGACAGCACGGTCACCGTCACCTTGCGCGCCTGGACCGACCCGGCGACCTATGTCGACACCCGGTTCGACCTCATCAAGGCGGTGAAGGCGCGGTTCGAGGCGGAGGGTCTCACTTTCGCCTATCCCCATCAGGTGACGGTGGAGGGCCGGTCGTGGACGGCGCCGGACCGGGCGCGTCAGAAGCGGGCGGAAGAGACCTTCGGCGGGGCGCGAGACGACCGCGCGCCGGCCCCCGCCGACGGCGAGGCGCCCTTGCCGGCGCGCGCGGTCACGATGGCGGAGGCGCGGGCGGGGATGTCGCGGCCGCGAAGGGGATGACCGGTCCCAGCGGCTCGCCGGTCCATTCCCAATGCCAGGGCTCGAAGGGATAGTTGACGAAACCGAAGCGGCCGGCATTGGCGACCAGCCAGCGATAGGCCGGCGTGCGCGAGAGAAAGAGGCGGTTGGCGTCGGCCGACGAGTCGGGGCCAAAGCCCGGCGCGCCGCCCAGATAGAGATCGAGCGCCAGGCCGGTGCGGTGGGCCGAACAGGCGGCGCGGACGATTCCCTGGCAATTCCGCTCCAGGGCGCAGCGGGCGTCGTCCGAGGCCGGATCGCGAAAGGCCGAAAATATGGTGAGCAGGCGCCGGTCGGCGGCGATGGGCGGGGCGGCGCGGCGAGCGGCGGCGACCATCGCCCGATAGGCGATAAGGGCGCGCGGGCGCAGGAAGATGAGCTTGCCGCCGTAGCTTTCGGCCGGCGTGGCCTGGGCCAGGGTCGCCGCCGCCGGCGGGACGTCACAGCCGAGCCGGCTCGCCGCGACGAAGGGCCGGCGCGCCTGCCAGAGGGCCTTCATCCGCGCGAAGGTCGGCGCGTCCATCACGCCGCGGCCGGCTAAGCCGTGCGCCCTCTGCCAGGCCGCCAGGGCGGCGGCGAAGGCGGGAGAGTCGGCCGGGCAGGCCGCGCCGATCTCCCTGGCGGTCAAGGGCTCATAGGCGCGCCAGCCGATCTCCGGGCGGCCGAACGGCGCCCGGGCGAGCGCGCCGAGGGAGGCCGCGTTGGCCGCCGCCGCCGCTGGCGGGCCGACCGCGCAGCCGGCGC
>JBPCMA010000096.1:0-17623 GCA_051002715.1 Caulobacteraceae bacterium | reverse complement strand
GTGTTTCCGCCGCCGGCTCGGCGATGGTGACTTCGGAAGCGGCGGCCGGTTCGGCCGGTGTCGGCGCGACTCGCTCGGCGGCGCGGCGCTCCTGCTGATGGCGCGCCGCCTCGATGACCCGCTGGCGCTTGCGGCGCTCGTCCTCGGAAAGGCCGCCGGGGGGGGCGACATCGGCGGCGACGGCCGGCCGGGGCGGCGTCGGGCCCCGTACGTCAAAGGCGGCGCGGCGCTCGGCCATGGGCGGCGGGGCCGCGCCGGCGCCCTCCACGCGGCGGCGCTTGGTCTCGACCACCACGGTCTTGGTGCGCCCGTGGCTGAAGCTCTGTTTCACCATGCCGGCGCTGACCGCCACGCCGGAACGCGCTTTCAAGCCCAGTGTGGGCCGCGCGCCCGAAGCGGCGGCGGCTCCGGGGGAAGAAGACTGTCGGCCGTTGTCGTTCTCGTCCGTCATGCGCTCGCTTGACTTGTCCCGCGCCCGGGCGAAAATCCCGCCTGGGCGCCATTAACATACACAAAAGAGGGGCGGGGCGGCTCATCGCCCCGTCCCGCCTTCAAGGCTCCTCGCGCCAACCCTCGGGAAAGAGCGGGCGAAAGCCCGAAAGTCTCTGGACGTCGATTGTCCAGCGATCGGCGCCTCGCCCGGCAAGGAAGGCGGTGTGTATCACATTCTCCGCGCCTAAGGCCAAACTCAATTCAGCCCCGGAAAACAGGCCCAGCAGGGGCGGCGGGCGCGGACTTCGGCGCGCGGCGGACGACATCTTGCGGCGCCCGTCCGCCGCCCCGTCGACGGCTTCGACAAGGAAAGCCACCTTGCCGGCGGCCAGCGTAGCCAGCACTTTTTCGAACCCGAAAGTAAGCGCGCCGGCCTGGCGCGCAAGGCCCAGGGCGGAAAGAAGCCGCCGCATCAGCAGCGCCTCCACCTGGTCCGCGAGGTCGGGGGCGGCGGCGAGGCTGGCCTTGGCGGCGCGCGCGAACAGGCTCTTCCTGGCCGCCCGGTCCACCGAGGCGCGGTTCGCGGCTACCCATAGGCCGCGGCCCGGGAGTCTGCGGGCCAGATCCGGCGCGACCAGGCCACCCGGCCCGGCCACGAAGCGGACCAGGCGCGCCTCGTCCATCACCTCGCCCGAGACGATGTCCCGCCGCTCGCGGGCGGCGCCCGCCAGGGTCCGGGCCATGGCGCGCCGCCTCAGTCTCCGCGCGCCGCCGACGCGTCGCCGAACACCGCGCGGGCCTCATCCCGCGGCGACATCTGGCCGTTGGGCATCTCCTCCTCCATCGCCGCCTCGGCCAGCGCCTCGGGCTCGATCCAGCCGGCCGCCACACGGGCGCGCATGATCAGGCCCTCGGCGTCCTCGGGACTGAGGGCGAAGGTGTCCAGAACGCCGGGCTCGCGCACCCGCTCGCCGTTCTTGTTCTCATACCAGCCGCGGATGTCGTCGGGCACCAAGCCGGCCAAGTCCTCCAGGGTCTTGATCTCGCCCTCGCCCAGAGCCACCGCCATGGGCAGGGTGACTCCTTCGACCTCCAGCACACCGTCCTCGACGCCCAGTTCGCGCCGCCTGGCGTCGTATTCGGCCGCTTCCTTGTCGAGGAAATCGCGGGCCCTGGCCTGCAGTTCCTCTGCGGTGTCCTCGTCGAAGCCCTCGATGGCGGCGATCTCCTCGGGCTCGACATAGGCCACGTCCTCCACGGTGGCGAAGCCCTCGGTGACCAGGAGCTGGGCGATCACCTCATCGACATCCAGGGCTTCCTGGAAGAGCGCGGTGCGCTCCGCGAACTCGCGCTGGCGCCGCTCGCTCTCCTGGCTCTCGGTCATGATGTCGATCTGCCAGCCGGTGAGCTGGCTGGCCAGGCGGACGTTCTGGCCGCGCCGGCCGATGGCCAGCGAAAGCTGTTCGTCGGGCACCACCACCTCGACCCGCTCCTCTTCCTCGTCCATCACCACCTTGGTGACCTCGGCCGGCGCGAGGGCGTTGACCAGAAAGGTCGCCTCGTCGGAATTCCATTGGATGATGTCGATCTTCTCGCCCTGCAGTTCGGCGACCACCGCCTGGACGCGCGAGCCGCGCATCCCCACGCAGGCGCCGACCGGATCTATGGACGAATCGTTGGAGACCACCGCCATCTTGGCCCGGCTGCCGGGATCGCGGGCCACGGCGCGGATTTCGATCACCCCGTCATAGACCTCCGGCACCTCCTGGGCGAACAGCTTGGCCATGAAGCCGCCGTGAGCGCGCGACAGCATGATCTGCGGCCCCTTGGTCTCCTGGCGGACATCGTAGATGTAGGCGCGCACCCGGTCGCCGACCATGAAGGTCTCGCGCGGGATGGACTGGTCGCGGCGCATGATTCCTTCGCCGCGGCCCAGATCGACGATGACATTGCCGTATTCCACCCGTTTGGCGACGCCGTTGACGATTTCGCCGACGCGGTCCTTGAACTCCTCGTACTGGCGCTCGCGTTCGGCCTCGCGGACCTTGCCGGTCACCACCTGGCGGGCCATCTGGGTCTGCACCCGGCCAAATTCGAAGGGCGGCAGAACCTCCTCATAGGTCTTGCCGACCACCGCGTCCTTGTCATCCATCAGCGCGTCCGAAAGCCGCTTCTGGGCGTATTCGTTGACCGCCTCGAACTCATCGCCTTCTCCCTCGCCCGAACCGCCGCCCTCGACCGCGTCCTCGGCCTCGGTTTCAGCCTTGAGCTTAAGTTGCGGCTCGTCGGGGATGACGGTGACCACGCGGGTGATGGTGGTCTCGCCGGTCTTGGTGTCGATATGGACGCGAATGTCGTGCTCGGCCCCGTAGCGGGTGCGGGCGGCCTTCTGGATCGCCTCCTCGATCGCCTCGATGACGATCTCCTTTTCGATCGATTTCTCGCGCGCCACGGCGTCGGCGATCTGCAGGAGTTCGAGGCGATTGGCGGAAATGCCGGTCACGGTCATGGGGTGATGTCCTCTTGGTCGGTCGAAGTTGAATTTTCGTGGGCGAGGCGGGCCGCCCGGGCCGCGGCGCCGCGCGCCATCAGGCCGTCGGTGATGACGAGGCGGGCATCCACGATCCAGGTGAAGGGCAGCAGGGCGGGTTCGGCCTCGCCCTCCAGATCGACGCCCACGCGATCGCCTTCGACGCCGGCCAGAACGCCCTTGAAGCGCTTGCGGCCCTCGGCCAGCCGGTCGATCTCGATCCGCGCTTCGCAGCCTTGCCAGGTTTCGAAATCCTCCAGGCGGGTCAGGGGCCGGTCGATGCCCGGACTGGAAACTTCCAGCAGATATTCCCCGGCGATCGGATCGGCGGCGTCCATGACCTGGGAGAGCGCCCGCGCCAGAGCGGCGCAATCCTCCACCCGCATGGTCCCGTCGCTCCGCTCGGCCATGATCTGCAGCCGCCGCACCCGATCGCCGCCCATCAGCCGCAGGCGCACGATGCCGTAGCCCGCCGCCCCCGCCATTGGGTCGAGCAGTTCGAGCAACTTCTGGTCCTCGGCGGTCTTGCCGCGCACGAAAGTCTCCTTCGAGACAAACAAAAAGCGGCTGGCCTTTTCAGGGGCCGCCGCTCGAAGACGCCATCCAGCGCCAACGGACGATGTGGCACTTCATATAGGACGGACGAGGCGGGTTGTCAGCCTTTTTCGCAGGCCTTTTTTTGGGCCTCGGCCTGTGTTTACGCGAACAGCCGCTCGTCCCACCAGACCGGCGTCGCCAAGCCCGGTCGAATGCGTGGGAAATCGGGATGAGCCGGGTTGATCAGGACATTCTGTTCCATGCGCGCGACATAGCTGGGGACGAGGAGGATGGCGGATCGTCCGGACAGTCGCCACGCCTCGCCGAGCGCCTTGGCCACCGAAGCCCCCGGGGAATCCCAACCCGGGTGATGGGCCTCGGAAAAGACCTCATAGGAAATGCCCGCATCGACGACGATTTCCACGAAGTGCTGGTTTGCCGGCAGGTCGCCCGATCCGGCGGCGAGCTTCTCCAGCATGGCGGTGGAATAATGCCGCGAAGCGTAGATCATCGGCGAGGCGCGGGTGTTCCATCGCCCGGGATAGAGTCTGGACCCGGCGGCGTCGAAGATGGAATAGGCGCCGGCCGGATCGCCGATGCGGTAGGCGGTCAGGGTCCGATCCAGGCTTTGCGCCGTCACGCCGCCGAGCCGTAGGCGAGCCGACCCAAAATATCTTCCACCATGCGGGCGCCCAGTTCGCTGGAAAGGGCGACGTCCAGCGGGGACTTGCCGCCCAGAAACATGTGGGGTTTGCGCAGGAACCGCCGCGCGCCCTCGGCATCGCCCCATACCTCGACCGCGAACGCCCACAGTCGCGAAAGGCGGGCCACCCGTTCGCTCTCGGCCTTGGAGAGGGTGGCCGCCCCAGGCGCGCCGCCGCTTCCCAGCCGCCGCGCGTAGCTGGCCTTGCTGACCAGGTGGAACTTGAACGTCCGCTCGCCGGGCGCGATCCGCGTCGCCAGTTCGTCCACCGCGCCCACCGGCAGGCCTCGGCTCACCTCATCGAGCAGAGCCATGGTTTCCGCCAACCAGGTCGCAGGTGATTCCGAAAGGGCGTTCGCCATTCTCACCATGGGGACCTCCTCATCTGAGACGATAAATAGTCTCAATCGAGCAGAGCGGCAAGCCACTATTTTCCCTTGCGCCAGTCCATCATATCTGGATCGCCGCCGCCTCATTCCGGCTTTCAGCGCACCGGTGGCAAGGATCATTTTCGTAGGCCGCCCGGGCAAGGTATCAAGACCTAACGGGATTGTGGGAGGAAGATGATGCGTGCGACTGTCGCGGCGAGAGTCTTGGGGCGCGCTCTGGCGACCGCGTTCCTAATCCCGCGGCATGGAGCTTGGCGCAATCGCCGCCGACCCCTTCCGCCCCGGCGAGCGCCGCGCCCTATGCGATCTTGTTCGGGTCTCTCAGAACCACGGAACGCCGGCCGTCGTCACGAGCGTCGCCAGGGGCGGCGACCTGCTCACCGTTCCGGTGACCTACGCCGTCACCGGTGTTTTGCGCGGCGAGGTAAGGGGACCTTGGCTGTCCATCGTCCATCGGCCGCCTGTCATCCCGGCCGAGAAGGCGGTGGCCTTTGCTCCAGTGGGACAGGACATTTTTCCGGCCTCGTTCGCCTACCACTACCTGGACCAGTCGGCGCCCCCCGACATCCAGGAACAGCGGGTCGAACTGTCCCCGCCTCTCACGCTAGTCATCCAGTTCACCGGGTTGAAGGGCGACTTGGCCGATTTGCGTGTTATCGTGCGCCAACCGCCGCACAAACCGTTCAGCGGGCAGCCCGCGCCCGGCGACCAGACTCTCGCCCATCAGCGCGTGCCGCGGGACGCGACTGGCGCCGCCCATCTCCCGACCTTTGGGGGCGAGATTATTATTCGCCCGGGGCCGGATGGCAAAACCGCCGCTGTCGAGATCGCCAAGCCGTTCCTGATCGGCGTGGCCCGGCGATAGCCAGCCCGCTCACGCCAGCCACACCATCATCCGCGTCGCCGCGTCTTCGCCCCTGGCCATGGAATGGCGGATCGCCACCTCGCCGGTGTAGAGGAAGCCGGCCTTGACCAGCACGGCGCCGGAGGCGGGGTTGTCGGTGAAATGGCCGGCGACGACGAAGCGTCGGCCCCAGTCGGCGCGCGCCCAGGCGAGGGCGGCGCGGGCCGCCTCGGTGGCGTAGCCGGCGCCCCAGAACGGCCGGCCGAGCCAGTAGCCGATCTCGGTTCCGGCGGGTCCGGGATCGAGGCCGAGGACGCCGATGAGGCCGTCTTGCTCGCTTTCGATGACGAACACCGCCTCGCGGGACCGGTCGCGCCGCTCCGTGCGGGCGATGAAGTCCTCCGCCTGTTCCACCGTGAAGGGGTGGGGAATGCGGGTGGTCATCCGGGCGATCTCGAAATCGTCGGCGAGCCGGGCCATGCGCGGCGCGTCCTCGGCGCGCGGGGCGCGAAGAGTCAACCGCCGGGTTTTTACACTGGGCCAGGGAGCGAGGTCGCCCATGATCCACGCCCTCCTTCGGGCAAAAAAAAGAGCGGGATGGCCGCTCCGGGCCTCCCGCTCGCTTTCGCCGGCCCGGATCGCTGTCTGTTCAGGCGATCCGGACGAGAAGTTTCGGATCGGTTATTTGGCCGTCGCCGCCGGGGCCGGAACCACGGTCACATAGGTCCGGTCGGCCTTGCGGGTGACGAACCTCACCGCCCCGGCCTCTTTGGCGAATAGGGTGTGGTCCTTGCCCATGCCGACGTTGTCGCCGGGCCAGAACTTGGTGCCGCGCTGGCGGATGAGGATGTTGCCGGCCAGAACCGCCTCGCCGCCGAACTTCTTGACGCCAAGGCGCTGGCCGGCCGAGTCGCGCCCGTTGCGCGAGGAGCCGCCGGATTTCTTGTGGGCCATGTCTCTAGCCTTTCCTGGGAGCGGGCGTGGCCGCCTTGGCGGCGGGCTTCTTGACGGCGGCCTTCTTCGGCGCCGCCTTCGCTGGAGTAGCGGCCTTGGCCAGGGCAGGCGCCTTCGCCGGCGCCTTCTTCGGCGCGGCGGCCTTGGTCGCCTTTTCCGCCGGCGCCGCCTTGGCCTTGGCGGATGGAGCAGCCTTGGCTTTGGCGGGCGCGGGGGTTTTGGGCGTATCGGCCACCTTGTTCTTCGCCGCCGTCGTTTTGGCCGGGGCCTTGGAGGGAGGGGCGGTCTTCTTGGTCACCGCGGCCTCGGCCTTGGGAGTGTCGGCTTTGGCGACCGCCTTCTTCTGCGCCGGCTTGGCGGACTTCGCGGAATTGCCTTTGGAGGCGGGCGGCGCTTTGGAGACCTTGTCGGCCGAACGCTTGAGCTCCGCCGCCTCCATGCCGCGCGCCAAGTTGCGGGCGCGGGCGTTGAGGGTGGCGAGCGGGGTCAGATCCACCTCGCCGTCCCAGGTTTCGCTCTTGCCGGCCCCGGCGATGCCAGTGACTCGCAGCACCGACTGAAGCTGGCGATGGCCGCCGGTGCGCCGATAGCCCTGGCGGCGGATCTTCTTGAACACCTTGATCTTCTCGCCCTTTCGGGTCTCGACCAGAGTAGCGCTCACGCTGGCCCCGGCAATGGTGGGCGCGCCAAGCGTCACCGCCGCGCCTTCGCCGATCATCAGTACCTTGTCGAAGGCCAGTTCAGCGCCCGGCGCGCCGTCGAGCTTCTCGACCACCAGCAGATCGCCGGCCTGGACCCGGTACTGTTTGCCGCCGGTTTTGATCACAGCGTACATCGGTTGGCGCCTTGGACTTTAGAAACAAAGGTTGAGAAGCGGACGGGCGAAACGACGGCGCCCGCGAGAGCGGCTCGCGGGCGAGGCGGGCAGGCTTATACCGGCCCCCCCGGCCAAGTCAACGCAACCCCCGTCTCTTTAGCCGCCGCCCAGGTCCTCGGCGATGAGGCCGATCTTGTAGTAGCCGTCGAGTTGGAGCTGGTTGATCACATCCATGAACTGGCGATAGCGCACATGGCGGTCGGCCCGGATGAAGATCCGCTCATTGGTTGGATTGGCGACGCCGAGCGAGGCCGGCAGGTCGGTGGCCAGGCCGGCCATGGACGAGGGACGGATGTCGGACTTGCCGAACGACACGAAAATCTGGCCGCTGTCCTGGATGGAGATGAAGGTCGGCGGCTTTTCGTGCTGGCTGGGCGGCGGCGGTTTGGCCGGCGGCAGGTCGAGACGAATGGACACCGTCGCCAGGGGCGCGACGACCATGAAGATGATGAGGAGCACCAGCATCACGTCCACGAAGGGCGTGACGTTCATGTCGCTGTTCTGCCCGAGGTCGAACTTGCCGCCCCCGCCACCGGAAAGCTTCGCCGCCATGCAACACTCCCTAGGGCCGGAGCCGTCCCGCCGGTCCGTTTCGAGCCGAAAAACACCCATGGCGCGGATGATCGTCGATGTCAAAGGCCATGTTTGCGCCGTGACGGGTGGCCGCAACTCTAGGCGTCAAAGCCCTCCATGCGACACCACACATCGAACGGGTCGCGGCGGGTGCGCCAGGCGTTGATGGGCGCGCTTTCGTCGCGCCAGCCCAGCGCCATGCCGGAGAAGACCATGTGGTCGTCGGGAAGGCCGACGAAGGCGGCGACCAGGCGCGGATAGCGGGCCCAGAACTCCTGCGGGCAGGTGGCCAAGCCGCGCTCGACGGCCAGCAGCATGACGCTCTGCATATACATGCCCAGATCGGCCCATTGCGGCGGCCCCAGCTTGCGGTCGAGGCAGAAGAACAGGCCCACCGGCGCGCCGAAGAAGTCGAGGTTCCTGGCTAGTTGCGCGAAGCGGGCCGGCCGATCCTCGCGGCCGATGCCGATGGAGCCGTAGAGATCCTCGCCGCACTGATAGCGGCGGGTGCGGAACGGTTCCCACAGTTTGGGCGGATAGACCGCGTATTCCGCCTCTTCCAAGGGCGAGGCGGCGGCCATGGCCTTGAACCTGGCCAGCGGCTCGCCGGTCAGGGCGTAAACCCGCCAAGGCTGCAGATTGCCGCCAGACGGCGCGCGGCCCGCGGCTTCGAGAATCTCCCGCACCACCCGCTCCTCCACCGGGTCGGGCCTGAAAGCGCGCACGGAAATCCGCCGCTCCATGGCTTGGCTGACATTCACCGCGCGCCACCTGGTTTTTCAGCGCCGCGCAAGGGTCGGCGGCGCGACCTCCCTAGCACCCGCCCGCCGCGAGGCGCTAGAAAGCGGCGATGGCGAACCCACCCCCGCGCCGCCCTGGCGGCCTAGCCCGTCTGCTCCGCGATCTGCTGGTTTTCCTCCTGTTGGCGCTGCTCATCGTCCCGCCGCTATGGGTGGCGATCTACCGCGTCGCTCCACCGCCGATCACCGCCCTGATGATCGAGCGCTCGGCGCAGGGAAGGGGCTTGGACCGCCGCTGGACGCCGATCTCGCGGATCTCGCCGGCCATGACCCGAGCCGTGATCGCTTCGGAGGATTCGCGGTTCTGCGCCCACCACGGCTTCGACTTCAACGCCATCGACAAGGCCCTGCAACACAACGAGACCCGCCCCGGCCGTATCCGCGGCGGCTCGACGATCAGCCAGCAGACGGCCAAGAACGTCTTCCTGTGGCCGGATCGCTCCTATGTCAGAAAGGGCCTGGAAGCCTGGTTCACCGTGCTCATCGAGGCCCTGTGGGGCAAGCGGCGGATCATGGAGGTCTATCTCAACACGGTGGAGATGGGCCCCGGCCTCTATGGTGTCGAGGCGGCGGCCGAGCGCTACTTTCATACCGACGCGCGGAACCTGACGCCCGCCCAGGCCTCGCGCCTGGCCGCCATCCTGCCCAGCCCCCTCAAGTGGAAAGCCGCCGACCCCGGCCCCTACGTCCGCCGCCGAACCGCGCGCATCGACGCCCGCTCCGGCACGGTGCGACGCGGCGGCTTGGCGGCGTGCGTACTGGGGTGAGGGGTGATTCGCCCACGCCAGCGCGTTCATGGGAAAACCTAGACTACCGCTTAGGATATGATATTCTGAACCATGCCAACCGTCCTGAGGATCGGAAACATTCGCGTGGCGATTTACGCCAACGACCATCCGCCGCCGCATGTCCACGCGATCCGTCCAGGCGGAGGACGGGCGAAGTTTGAATTGAACTATTCAGGCGGCCCCGTGCTCCTTGTCGAGCAGGCCAGGTTTCGCGGGGCGGAAATCGCGGCGATCGGCTCAGCCGTCGCGGCGGAGCTCAGCGCGATCTGCGCCCACTGGAGAAGAATTCATGGTGGAGTTTGAAATCCCCACGCCGGAAGAATTCGCGGCGATCACCCGGCGAACCGCCGAGCGGATGAAGCGCCAACTTCTCGCGGTGTCGGCGCGATACGATCGGCGCGGCGAGCGGGTGATGATCGCCCTGAACAATGGGGCGGTGGTCGGGTTTCCCTTATCGGTGCTGCCCGGCCTGGAGCGAGCCACACCGAACGATCTACGCCATATCGCGGTGGAGGGAGAGGGTTACGGCTTGCACGTCGAGGCCCTGGACGCGGATATTTCCGTCCCGCAACTGCTGGCCGATCAACTCGGCTCGACCGTCATGAAGCGCGCCGTGGTTAGAGCTAGCGCCTCCAGGGCGAACGGCCGGCTGGGGGGACGGCCCCGCGCGTCCAGTGCGGCGTGACTCGCCGTCATTCTTGCGCCTCCACAGCCGCGAGCTACTTTCCGATGGTATCGCAAGTTGGCGTTCGAGTGCCAGCATAGGGAGCGGAAAATTGAAGACGATCGACGTCCAAGCCCGGTTGGAATGTGCGCGCGCCGCCGTCGCGGTGCTACGCGCTCTCCAGATCACCGATAAGACCATGCGCTACGGCGAATTTGCAAAGGCGATCGGTCTCATTGCTGACGGCGATGATTGGAAACCTTGGCATCACCAGCAGATCAAGCAATTCTCAACCTTGTAGCGGTGGTGGAGAAACAGGGTGGTCAAAACACGGGGGCCGATCCGCTTCAATTCGAAATAATCTTAACTGCGGACGGGCAGCCCGAAAAGGGTTTTCACAAGACCTCAAGAATCGTCACAAAGTAGCATCGGATCTTCAGACGGAAACCTGTCACCGATTGAATCGCCCCGTCCTTCCAGCGTAAGGACGCCCTCCCCTTTCGCCCGAGAGACCCCCATGACCCATAAGGTTCGCGACACCGCCGACGAGGCCCTGGCCGGGCTGCTGTTCGACGGCATGACGATCATGTCCGGGGGATTCGGGCTATGCGGCATACCGGAGAACCTGATAGCCGCCATCCGCGCGGCGGGGACCAAGCATCTTACCGTCATTTCCAACAACTGCGGGATCGACGGGTTCGGGCTGGGGTTGCTACTGGAGGGGGGGCAGATCGACAAGATGGTGTCGTCGTATGTCGGCGAGAACAAGCTGTTCGAGCAGCTCTATCTGTCGGGCAGGCTGGAGCTGGAGTTCAATCCGCAAGGGACCCTGGCCGAGCGCATCCGGGCCGGCGGGGCGGGGATTCCGGCCTTCTTCACCAGAACGGGCGTCGGCACCCTGGTCGCCGAGGGCAAGGAGGTACGCGAGTTCGACGGCGATCCTTACGTCATGGAGCGCGGGCTGACCGCAGATCTTTCCATCGTCAAGGCGTGGAAAGGCGACGCCGAGGGCAACCTCGTCTATCGAAAGACGGCGCGCAATTTCAATCCGATGATGGCCACGGCCGGCAAGGTCACGGTGGCGGAGGTCGAGGAACTCGTGCCGGTCGGTTCTCTGGACAAGGACGCCATCCACACCCCGGGGATCTTTGTCGATCGCATCTTTCAGGGCGCCCATTTCGAAAAGCGCATCGAGCGCGTCACCACCCGGCCCCGCGCGGAAGCGGAGGTCGTCTGATGGCCTGGACACGTGAAGATATGGCCGCCCGCGCCGCCCGCGAACTGCGCGACGGCTACTACGTCAATCTCGGCATCGGCATCCCGACCCTGGTCGCCAACTATATCCCCGCCGGCATGTCGGTGACCCTGCAGAGCGAGAACGGCATGCTGGGCATGGGGCCGTTCCCCTACGAGGGCGAGGCGGATCCGGACCTGATCAACGCCGGCAAGCAGACCATCACCGAGCTCGCCAGCTCCTCCTATTTCTCCAGCGCCGATTCCTTCGCCATGATCCGCGGCGGCCACATCGCCCTTTCCATCCTGGGCGGTATGCAGGTGAGCCAAGGCGGCGACCTGGCCAACTGGATGGTGCCCGGCAAGATGGTCAAGGGCATGGGCGGGGCCATGGACCTGGTGGCCGGGGTGCGCCGGGTGGTGGTGGTCATGGACCATGTGGAGAAGTCCGGCGCGCCCAAGCTCCTCAAGCGCTGCACCTTGCCGCTCACCGGGGCCGGGGTGGTCGATCTCTTGATCACCGACCTCGGCGTCTTCGACATCGACCGCAAGGGCGGCGGGGTGAGGCTGACGGAACTCGCGCCGGGGGTGGGCGTGGATGAGGTGCGGGCCAAGAGCGAGGCGGAGTTCGCGCTCGCGATGTCATGAGCGCGATGGCATGACCGGGCCCGTTCCCGCCGAATGGTCGCCGCATCGCGCGATGTGGCTAGGGTTTCCCAGCCACCCCGAACTCTGGGAGAGCGATCTCGAACCGGCGCGGGACGAGGTGGCGGCGCTGGCGCGGGCCCTCGCCGGGCCGGGCGGCGAGCGCGTGAAGCTGCTGGCGTGCGGGCGGGAGGCGGTGGACGCGGCGGCCGAGCGACTGGCGGGCATGGAGGGGATCGACATCGTGGCGGCGTCGTTTGGCGATGTCTGGCTGCGCGACACCGGCCCGATCTTCACCAGCGCGGGGGAGGCGGCGGGGTTCGCCTTCAACGGCTGGGGCGGCAAATATAATTTGGCCGGCGACGAAGCGGTGGCGGCTCTGATCGCCGACGCGGCGGGGGGTCGCCTCACGCGCCACGAATTCGTGTTGGAAGGCGGCGCCCTGGATCACGACGGTGTCGGGACGGTTCTGACCACCCGCCAGTGCCTGCTCAATCCCAACCGCAACCACCGCTGGCGGGAAGCCGACGCCGAGACGGCGCTGGCCGGGGCGCTGGGCGCACGCAAGGTGCTGTGGCTGGGCGACGGGCTGATGAACGACCATACCGACGGCCATGTGGACAACCTCGCCCGCTTCGTCGCTCCCAGCGCCGTCGCCTGCCCGATGGCCTATGGGAGGGACGACCCCAACGCCGCCGCCTACGACGCAGCCGCCCGCGCCCTGTCCGGCTACACCGACGCGGACGGGGGGCCTTTGCGGGTGGTGCGCATTCCCTCGCCCGGCCGGGTCAGAGACGACGAGCATCACACCCTGCCCGCCTCGCACATGAACTTCCTGATCGCCAACAATGCGGTGATCGTGCCGCTCTACGAAGATCGCGCCGGCGCCCTGGCGGTGGAAGCTCTGGAAATGCTGTTTCCCGGCCGCGCCGTGATCGGCCTTCCCTCACGCGCCCTTCTGACCGGCGGCGGCGCGTTCCACTGCATCGCCCAGCAGCAGCCGGTCTGATGGCCCGGATGCTTCGCCTCGCCGTCCTGCAGGCCCCTTTCGGGGAGGATCTGGCCGCCAACATCGTTCGCGTCGCCAACTTGGTCCGAGCCGCCGCAGCCGCCGACGCCCAGGTGATCCTGCCGCCGGAGCTTTTCCAGGGGCCCTATTTCTGCGTGGCCCAGGAGGAGCGCTGGTTCGCCGCCGCCCATCCCTGGCGCGAGCATCCGTGCGTGGCCGCCCTCGCCCCCCTGGCGGCCGAACTGGGTGTGGTTCTCCCCATCTCCATCTTCGAGCGCGAAGGGCCGCACTATTTCAACAGCGTGGTGGTGATCGACGCCGACGGCGCCCCGCTCGGCGTCTACCGCAAGAGCCACATCCCCGACGGGCCGGGCTATCAGGAAAAATATTATTTCCGCCCCGGCGACACCGGCTTTCGGGTGTGGGAGACCCGCTTCGGGCGCCTCGGCGTCGGCATCTGCTGGGACCAGTGGTATCCGGAAGCGGCCCGCGCCATGACCTTGATGGGGGCCGAGGCCCTGCTCTATCCCACCGCCATCGGCAGCGAGCCGCACGACCCGACCCTCGACACCGCGGCGCCCTGGCGGCGGGCCATGCAGGGCCACGCGGTCTGCAACGTCATCCCGGTGGTGGGCGCCAATCGCGTCGGCTTCGAACCGTGGGCCGCCTATCCGGACGGCGGCCAGACCTTCTACGGGTCGAGTTTCCTCTGCGACCATCGCGGCGATCTCGTCGCCGAGCTCGGGCGCGAGGCGGAGGGGTTCGCCCTGGCCGCCTTCGACCTGGATTTTCTGGCCCGTCATCGCGCCGCCTGGGGCTTCTTCCGCGACCGCCGCCCCGACCTCTACGGCGCCCTCGTCGCGCCGCGCCCGGCATGATCGAAACCGAACGTCTCATCCTGCGCCGCTGGCGGGACGCCGACCGCGACCCCAATGGCGCCATGAGCGCTGATCCAGAAGTGATGTATTGGCTGGGTGGGACGCGAACCCGGGCGCGGAGCGACGCCGAGGTCGACCGTTACGATGCGCAGCTCGCCCGGCTCGGTTACGGCTTCTTCGCCCTGGAGCGCAAAGCGGACGGCGCCTTTTTGGGCTTCGCGGCTCTGAGGTCGATCGACCATCCCCAGCCGGTTCCGCAAGGGGTAGAGGTCGGTTGGCGCCTGGCGCGCCATGCCTGGGGTTTCGGCTACGCCAGCGAAGCGGGCCGAGCCCTTCTCGCCTGTGGCTTCGAACATCTCGGCCTCGAGGAAATCCTGTCCTTCACCGCCTCGACCAATCTGCGCTCCCAGGCGGTCATGCGCCGCATCGGCCTCGCCCCGCGCCCCGATCTGGACTTCGACCACCCGGCCCTCGCCGAGGGCCACCCGTTGCGCCTGCACGTGGTATTCGCGGCGCGGCGATGAATCCTACGACCCTCAACCGAACGTCTTCAACACCCGGAAATAGATGAACCGCCCGATGTGGAGGTCGCGAACGTCGACGTAGTCTAGCCCGTCCACATTGCGCGGGCCGAAATAGACCTCGCGAGCGTGTTCGAAGCCGCGTGCGCCGGCGTTGCGCAATTCGGCGCGAAAGGCCAGGTCGGGCCGCGGCTTGTACTCGGCGTAGATCACCACGTAGGTCTTGAGCTTGTCGGTGTCGATTTCGTCGAACCGGTAATAGGTTTCCCGCCACTGCCCATACATGTCGAAGCCCCAGGTGGACTTCCAGCGCGGCACGCCTTGGGTAAAATGAAGCTCCCAGTCGTTGGAATGCAGGCCGGAGATGGGACGCGCCAAATGGGTGGTGGGGTCGATGACACTGGAGCGGCGCAATGTGGCTTGGCCGGTCAGTAAGCCGTGCTTGAGGCCCAGCTTGTCGGTGGGGAGGGTCAAGGCGACGGCGATCTCGTCCTTGGTTCCAGGCCCGATATTGCCGGGCGCATCGAAGAAGGCGCCGGTCGAATCCTGGAGGGGGACGCGGTCGATCACGTCGGTGAGCCGGTAGTGGCGTGTGGTGACCGTGGCGTCGGCCGCGCCCCAGAAATGGCGCTCCCAGGCCGCCTCGACCACCCAGTCCTGCTCGGGAATGAGGCTCGGGTTTCCGGCGTGGACGGTGCCGGTGTTCAGGCCGGCCGTCTGGGCGGTGAAATCGTCGAAATTGAGCTGGCCGACCTCGCGCTCGATCCGCAGGCGCAACTGGTCGGAGGGATCGGGCGACCAGGTGACGACGGCGCGGGGCTTGGGAAAGACGAGATCGCGGGCGGTGATGACATCGCCGGTCGCGGCGATCCGTGACGCCTCTACCCGCAGCCCCGCCTCGAGGGTCAGGGTGGGCCGGACCCGCCAGGTGGCCCTGCCGAAGGCCTCGCCCCGCGCTTCGCTCACCTGCACATTGGCCGCCGGCAGGGCGACCGGCGCGCCGTTCTCGATGAAGGTGGTGCGGCTGGTGAGCCAGTTGTAGTCGCCCTCGCCGCCAACCTGGAGAGAGAAGGTGGGGCTGCGATCGACCTTGACGCTGGCCCGCGCGATGCTTTCGCCGGTGGTCCGGCTCAGGGCGAAATTGGCGCTCCGGTCGTCGCCGGCGATGGCCGCCGCCGCCGCGTCGGCGGTGAAATCGTCGTTGACCGGGTCGCGGCCGACCTGCTGGAGAAGGAAAACCTCCAGATTGGCGCTCGGGCTCAAGGCGCGCTCGTAGCGGGCCCCCAGCTCGGCGGTGTCCTTGTTCTCCCGATAGTGGTCCAACTCGGCGCCGGGCGGCGGGGTGAAAAGGTCGGTCTGGATGGAGTCGTAGGGCTGCAGCAGGACCGACCCGTTGATCCGCAGCTGGCCACCCAGGGCCGGCGTCTCCACCGCTCCGGTCGCCTTGTAATTATCCTGTGCCCCCTTCTGCACTTCGTCGGCCATGAAAATGAGGTTTCCGGCCCCGTCGGCGCGGTTTCGGGGACCCGTTCCGGCCCCGTCGTCGAAATAACGGGCGATCAGCAGCGATCCTTCCCAGGAAGTCTGGCCCGCGCGTTTCGAGCCTTCCGCCTTCAGGGCGCCAGCGAGGCGGCCGTCCGAGGCGCGCGTTCCCGAGGCGGCGAGGGTCAGTTTCGCCCCCGCGTCGGTGCGGCGGATGATATTGGCCAGCACGGTCTTGCCCTGCATGTCGATGCCCGGCGCGCCGCCCCGGATCACGTCGATCCGCAGCACCGAGCGGGCCGGAATGCGGCCCAGCACCTGATCCAAGGCGTCGTCCTTGGAGGCCGGCCGCGTCCCGTCGATCAGCACATTGCCCGCCGCCCCGCCAAAGCCCCGCACCGTATCGCCCTTGTCGAAGACGAATCCCGGCAGGAGGGAGACCATGTCCAGGGCGGTGGTCGGCTGGGCGGCGGCGAAGAAGGCGGCCGGGTAGCTGTTCACTGCCGAGGGCGCCGGCGCGGGGGCGGATGGCGCGGCGGCGGCGGGCTGCAAGGCCGCCAAGGCGACCACCGCAGCCAAACCGACACCCATAAGCGCGCCTCCAAGCGAAGGCCGTTAGCTCGCAAAGGCCGGACAGCCGCGCCAGTTAATTCGCGGTAAGGGCCGGCATTAGGTAGCAAACACACCTAGCGCCGTTGAACGAAGGGAGTTCAGTGATTGGCGATAGAATCTGTTGCGGAGCCAGCGCGTGCGTGGCACGCCGTTCGAGAACTCGCCGACGTGCTTCTCGGGGGCATCATGGACGGCCTTCACAAACTTATTGAGATGCTCGAAAAGCGCTTTGGCAAACGCTGGGCTGACCTGCTACTTCTTATTGTTGTCTTCGGAGCCGCCCGCGTGGGCAATTCATAGCTTTGTAATATATCTGCTTGTCCCGGTATTAAACATATTACTCAGAGTTTACTCGTATCTTTCAGGGCACCATTTGATGCGAATTGGTCTATTTGCCAAATTTCCGACCTTAGTTGATACGGTAAACACAATTATTATATTAATTTTTTCAATATTTATGGTGTTCGTGATCATTAGGCGCATTAGAGAGAGCGCAAAACTGCTTAAAAGCGTAACAAACAATGATGAATCGCATGTAACAAAGAATCAACTATTGATTATAGTTGGCGATCTCATTGAAGAAAACCAAGGGCTTAAGGCTGAAAAGGCGCGCGAGCGTCGTTAGTCCGCCTCGTGAAGCCGCACCGTATGCGCCCCTATGGCGGTCAGGCACTGGACGAAAAACCCCGCCGAGAATCCGCCTCGGCTGACCTTATTGCGAAGGTTCGCCTCGTCTCCCTTGTGCCGAGATCGCCCGGCGCCACCTGGCATATCGCGACCTTGAGCCTGGCGGCTAACGCGGTGGCGATGTCAGCAGCCGCCCCTGTTGCCAAACGTCGCCTTGCCCACCTCGAAGCCCGTGTTGGTGAAGATGCCGTTGTTGTCGTAGACGCCGACGCCGAAAATGCCGGACTTGGCGGGGGCGGCGAACTCCACGTAGGTAAGCTCGGCGTTATCGCTTGCGTGTCCGATGGTCACCAGCAAGAAGCGGCCGATAACTTGGAATTGGCCGAAGGTCTGGCTGGCGTCCAGCACCGCCGGGCCGCTGTGTGGGAAGCCGCCCTGGCCATTGTCGGTCAGAACCAGGCAGCCGGTGAAGTTGTCGTTCCCCGCTTCGGTCACGGCCACTGGAAAGCGGCCGCTGTAAAGGCC
>JBPCMA010000095.1:0-10263 GCA_051002715.1 Caulobacteraceae bacterium | reverse complement strand
GCCCCGGCGTGTACTTCTTGATCGGACATTGTCGCCCTGCTCCCCGTTGCTTCCTCCGTAGGCGGCTCACAAGGACGCTCATCCAACGCGACAGAGCCAGTTTGCCCGTGGAAAGGTGGGCGCGGCTTTTGGCCGAGAAATAAGCTCAGCAATTTGGCAAGAATGTTCAAACAGTGTGTCCTAGCTCACCTACTGGATGGTGCTTCCGGGCTCGCGGCGTTATCGCTCCGAGGTGTGCGGCGGACGAGCGAGCACTCTGGGCCTGCTCGGCCTAGTAGCATCGTTTGGTCAGACAATGCCTCCTGCAGGCCATCTTCGCCAGAAGGTGACCTTAACATCGGTTCTGAACGCGACACTCGTCGCCTAATTGTCGGGCGTGGCGCTGAACGTTCAGTCGCTGGCTGACCTGGGCCGCAAGCGGACATTCCTGATGTCTGAGGAGAGTCATCGCCGGTCGAATCACGTCCTCCGGTCCAACTTCCGTGAGAGGTCGTTGGCGGTCGCCGGAGTCGCCCCGGCGATCGTCTACGCCCGCAACCGACGCACGTTCGACGCCGGCGTTTCGCCGGAAATGATCGCCTCCACGCGGGAGCTCCAGGCCGCGAGTGCGGCGTTCCGTTCCGGCCGGTATTCGTGCCGCTGATAGACGCCGACGAGGCCGCCCGTCACGCCCGAGGCGTGATTGAGCACGCGCTCGACCACGTGAGGGGGGAAGCTCATTCCGGCCATGCCGGTAGCCGCTGTCCGCCGGAGATCGTGGAAGCGCCAGGGTGTGAGATCATGGGTCGGGAACGCGGCCTTGGTTTTCCGCTTCACGTCGCCGTCTAAAAGGCGCTTGGCTGCCGCGAAGCCGACGACAGGCCGCGCCAGAGCTTCGCCTGCAGCGCGAGTGTGTTTCCGGGCGGGCGCGCGCCGGGCGGGGAAAAGTAGGTCGCCGTTGCGGGGAACCGCCCCGATCACCGCCAGGGCTTTCGGCGAGAGGTCGATGGCGTGTTCCCGGCCGTTCTTCGTCCGCTCCTTTGGGATGATCCACGTAGCGGCTTGGAGGTCGATTTCGCTCCACGCCATGCCCGCGACCTCGCCCTCCCGCTGGCCGGTCAGCATCAAGAGCTTGATCACCGGGCCGAAGGGAAAGCCGAGCGCGGTCGCACCTTGCCAAATCGCAGCCAACTCCGCATCCGAGAGAACCCGGTCGCGGGCCGCCGGCCTGGGCGGTGCCTTGACGTGATCGCAAGGGGAAACGGCCACAAGCTCCCGCTCGATGCACCATCCAAACAGGCCGCGAAGGGCCGCATAGGTCAGCCGAGCGGTGGCGGGCGAGCGTTGGCCGATGGCGTCGAGCAAGTCCGCCACCTCGGCGCGGCGGATCGAGGCGACATGACGCCCGCCCCAGGCCGCGATGGGTCCTTGGCGAAGCAGCCGCGCCGCTTCTGCGCCGCTCCGCTTCTTGGTGAGCGCCTTGGCGATATAGTGTTCGGCCACCGCCTCGAAACATTCCCGCTCGCGGGCTTCCGACTCGGCGGCGGCCTTCGCCTTGGCGTCGGCGGTGGCGGCCTTTTCCATCTTGTGCGCTTCGGCCTTCGCGTGACGCTCGGCGACCGGATCGCTGCCCGCATCCACCGCGCCCAGCAACTTCCGGGCAGCAGCGCGCGCCTTGGTGAGGTTCCACAGGGCCCCATCATGCTCCCCGATGGTCACTTTGCGACTGGTCGAGGGGACGCCCGGCGCGGGCTTGGCGCGATACTGCACCACATAGAGCTTGCGGCCGGCGGGCGTGACCCGAAGGCCGAACCGAGCGAGGGCTTCATCCCAGATTGTCTGGTCGCGACCATCGACCTTCAACCCTTCGACAAATCCGTCAGTGAGCTTGCGCGTCGCCATGCTGCTTCCCCGTGGTCAGATGTTCGATTTGCGCTGGGGTAGCAGTGGGGAAGCAGGGAAGCAAGGAAAATCTAGGAAAGGCAGTGACACGAGGGGAAGCGCCAGAGCAGAAAAATTCTGGCAAATCATTGATATATAATGATCTTTTGGAAAACCTGGGGCGGTCAGAGAAAGCCCATGACACGGCGAAGAGCTGACAAGAGGTCAGCGGTTCGACTCCGCTTAGCTCCACCAACAAAGGCCGCCCGGGAAGTCGGGCGGCCTTTTCCAATACGGCGCGTCGAAAGGGGCCGGGCGAGTGAGCCACTTGCACCGCCGCGCGGCGATCGCCACCTATGTTTCGAAGCTCACGAGACCGCTTGAGCGGTCCCTTGGGAAAAGACGCCCACCAGGAGCGTTCGGGGCGGACCAAAGGCCGCTGAACCACGCGGTCGGCCCAGACGCTGAGCCATTTCAGGAGATGGTCGTGTTTACAGCTGTTCTGTCGCCTGAAGATTTCGCGGCCCTGGGCGCGCCCGACTTGGTCTATGTCCGGCCGGTCAAGGCGGCGGAGATCATCGCCGACACCCCGGTGGATGCGATCCGCGGCTTCGATCTTCAGCCCCATCAGACTCTCTACGCCGTCCACCGCGCCGATGGCGCGCGCCTAGCGGTGATGGGCGACAAGGATTCGGCGATGGCCGCCGCCCTGGCGCATGAACTGGCTCCGGTTTCGGTGCACTAAGTCCCGCTAGGCCGCCGCCGCCCGCGGCTCCTGGGTAAGCAGGGCGCGGATGGCGTCGCCGCCGCGCGCGCCGCGCAGTTGGTCGCGCAGGCTCGGCTGACGCAGGGCGCGCGACACACGGGCCAGAGCCAGCAGAGACTCGGGGCCCGCGCCCTCGGGGGTCAGCAGGGCGAACAGCAGGTCCACCGGCTCGTCGTCCACCGCCCCGAATTCCACAGGCGCCTCCAGGCGCACGAAAACCGCGCGCATCCGGTCCAGGCCGGCGACATGGGCGTGCGGAATGGCCACCCCGTGCCCGACCCCGGTGGTCTCGGCCGCTTCGCGCTCCATGAGAGCGTCGAACACCCGAGGCGCGCTCAGGGCGAAGGCGCGGGCGGCTGTCTCGGCGACGATCGACAGAGCTTGGCGCTTGCTGCCCGCGCAGGCGCGCGGGGCGATGGACCCGCCGTCCAGCAAATCCCCGATGATCATCGGCGAGACAGACCGTTCATGCGAACAAATCCCAGCCTTGAAATTCGACGTTCACCCCCGGCGGCGCGCCAAAGGGCTTCCTCACCCTTCCAGCGAGCCGCGACCGTTGACGGCCTTGGTCCGCTCCGGGTCGATCCAGCCGACATTGCCATCGGGCCGCCGATATACCACCGACAGGCCGCCGTGCGCGACGTTCCTGAACACGATCGTTTGAGAATCGGTCAAATCCAGATCAAGCACCGCCATGGAGACGGTCATGGTCTTTAGGGCGGCCACCGTTTCGGCGATGATCATGGCGGCCGGCGGGGCGTGATCGCCTTCCCCCATCCACGAGTCATCGTCCGCCTCACCGGTGGGGGCGCGCAAGACATAGAGCGCCGCCGTTTCCGCCGCCTTCGCGCCCGCCGCCACCGCGTGGCTCTTGAGGCGGCGCTTGTAGCGTCGGATGCGCGTCTCGACCTTAGCCAGGGCGGCCCCGAAGGCGGCGTGGGCGTCGCCCCCAAGGCCGTGACTTTGCAGCGACTGGCCCGAGGCGAGGGTCACCTCGCAGTCGACCCGGAAGCCATGCCCGTCGCGGCTGACCACCACCTCGGCGTCGCCGCCGCGTTCGAAATACTTTCCGATGCTCGACTTGAGTTCGTCGCCGACCCGCATGCGCAGGGCTTCGCCGACATCGACGTGTTTGCCGGAAACCTGAACTTGCATGCCTTACCAACGCGCCGAGGCCCAGAAGGTGTCAAGCGCCGGTGGACCGGACGCGGTCACACCTGCGCGACCGCCGCCGGCCGGCCTCAGCTGAACCGGTCGCCCAAGTAAACCCGCCGCACTTCGGGATTGGCCAGCATTTCTGCGGGCGAGCCCTCGAAGAGAACCTCGCCGGCGTGGATGATCGAGGCGCGGTCGATGATGTCGAGGGTCTCGCGGACGTTGTGGTCGGTAATCAGGATGCCGATGCCCCGCCCGCGCAGATAGCCGATCACGTCGCGGATGTCGGCGATGGCCAGGGGGTCGATGCCGGCGAACGGCTCGTCGAGCAGCATGAAGGCGGGCTCGCTGGCCAGGGCGCGGGCGATCTCCACGCGTCGCCGCTCCCCCCCCGAGAGGGACACGGCCGGGGAGGCGCGCAGATGATCGATGTGCAGTTCCTCAAGCAGCTGCGCCGTGATGGCGCGCACCTTGTCGCGGCTGGGCTCGCGCATTTCGACCACCGCCATGACGTTCTGCTCCACCGTCATGCCGCGGAAGATCGAGGTCTCCTGCGGCAGGTAGCCCAGGCCCAGGCGGGCGCGCTGATACATCGGCTGATTGGTGATGTCCTCCCCGTCGAGATAGATGGTCCCATAGTCGGCGGCGATGAGGCCGGTGATCATATAGAAGCAGGTGGTCTTGCCCGCCCCATTGGGGCCGAGCAGGCCGGCCACCTCGCCGCGGGCCAGGCGCAGGCTGACCCCCTTGACCACCGGGCGGCGGCGAAAGGACTTGCCGATCCGATCGACGATCAGGCCAGCCGGCGCGATGGTCGGCATCGCGGCGACGCCGAGGTCCAGGGCTGGCGGCGCCGCGGCCTCGTTCATGCCCGAACGCTCACGGTCTGGCCGATTCGGCGGCTTGGCCCGGGGCGGCGGGGGCGGTCGGATTGGGGAAGTAGACGGCGCGGACGCGGCCCAGCTTGCCCGCCCCGACCACGTTGGACTCCAGCTTGGCCTCGCGGGCGGCGACCTTGAGGGTCAGCTTATCGCCGCGCGCCACATCCTTGCCCTGGACGACGACGACATCGCCGGTCAACACGATCTGATCGGCCGCCGCCGAATAGACGGCGTGATCGCCGCGGGCGTTCTGCTGCGGGGTGACGTAATAGACGTGGCCATCGGCGACGATACGGTCGGCCCCGCCGCAGGCCGGCTCGCCGTTGGCCCCCGCGCCCTTGGGGGTGGAGTAGACGCTGATGGTGTCGGCTCGCAGGCGGGACTGGCCTTGCAGAGCCTCGGCGGCGCCGCGCCAGACGGCCACGCACTTGGAGGCGATAACCTCGGCCTGGTTGGCGGTGATGTCGATGGGCGCCTTGGAGCGGGTGTCCACCTGCGCCGACGCGCAAGCCGCGCCGCCCGCCACCAGCGCCGCCGCCAGCCACGCCCGTCCCGCGCCCGCCGCGAACCCTCCGATCATCCGCCCAACCTCTCCTCGCGCCCTTCACCTAAAGCAAACTCTAGTGCTGATTGAGGCGGGCGTGAACGCCGCCCTTGAAAATCACCCGATCGCCCTTGTCGTAGACATCGAAACTTCCCGACTTCACGTCGCCCACCGGCGTCTGGCTGGTAAGCACGCTCGTTCCTTTCACCACCCCGGTTCGGGTGTTAACCACGGCTTGGTCGGTGGCGAAGGTGGAGGCCTTTGAATTGTCGGCCCGGACATGACCTTTGAGATAAAGGATGCGAGTGTCTTCCTGGTAGACGCCGGTGTCGGCGGTGAGCGTCGAGGGGTGGGGGCCGTCGACGTCCATGGTCACCGACGGATAAGCCAGCAGGACCACCTGGAACGACTGCTCGTCGCGGGCCGCCTGCCGAGCCTCCAGGGTGAAGGCGCGGCCCTTGTTGTCGCGGCCGAAGAAGTGCGGATTGACCATCCGGATGGGCGTCGCCGCGTCCTTGTGGGCCGCCGCCCGGCGCTTGATGGCGTGGGCCGCAACCAGCGCCACCAGGGCCGCCACCACCGCCACCATGATCGCCGGCAGAAGCCAGCGCAGAACATGCACCAGCCCGCTGTGAACGCGGGCCTTGCCGCGCGGCGGTCGCGGGGCGTCGGACGCTTGGCGGGCGCCGACGTCGAAGGGCGGGGTCAGGCTAGCCATGGGCGAAAATGTCAACCTCCTCCCAGCCGGCGACATCGAGGGCGGCGCGCTGGGGAAGGAAATCGAAACAGGCCTTGGCCAAGGTCATGCGTCCTTCGCGTATCAACATGTCGTCGAGGCGGGCTTTCAGCGCGTGCAGGCTGAGAACGTCGGACGCCGCATAGGCCAGTTGTTCGGGCGAAAGTTGGGCGGCGCCCCAATCCGAACTCTGTTGCGCCTTGGAAAGGTCGATGCCGAGCAACTCGCGGACGACGTCTTTGAGGCCGTGGCGATCGGTGTAGGTGCGGGCCAGCCGCGAGGCGATCTTGGTGCAGTAGACCGGGGCGGTGAAGGCGCCCAGGCAACGCTGGAACATGCCCACGTCAAAGCGCGCGAAGTGAAAGATCTTGAGGACGCCGGGATTGCCCAGAAGCTTTTTCAAGTTGGGCGCGTCATAGGCGGGGCGGCGGAGCTGGACGATATGCGCCTCGCCGTCACCGGCGGAGAGTTGCACCACGCACAGTGGATCCCGGCCGAGGCGCAGTCCCATGGTCTCCGAATCGATCGCCACCGACGCGGCGTCGGCAAATAGCCCGTCGGGCAAGTCGCCGTGATGCAGATGATTGGCCAAGGGAAGTCGAAAACTCCGGCGATACAGCGGCGGGGCGAACGCGGCGCCTCAGGTGCGCCCCGGGCTCTTAACCTCGGGTCGTGTGAGCGCGGATTTAGGTCTTCGCGCGGCCCGGAACAAGCCGGCCGCCCAGGATAAGTATCTGGCGCCATGAATGCCTGGTGCCCAGGAAAGGACTCGAACCTTCACGGCCGTTAAGCCACTGGCACCTGAAGCCAGCGCGTCTACCAATTCCGCCACCTGGGCCCGCCGGCGCTTCCACCTTAAGAGCGCGCGAGGCGGCGACGCATAGGGCGCCCCCCGCTCATGGTCAATGGAGCCCTGGCGGCCCGGTCGCGCCCAAGTTTGCGTGGGGGAGACGCCTCGTCTATCCGATGGTCGGCCGGCGGCGCGGCGAAGGGATATCGATGAAAGGCTTGGTGACGGTGTTCGGCGGCTCTGGCTTTGTCGGGAGCCAGATCGTGCGCGCCCTGGCCAGGCGCGGCTTTCGCCTTCGCGTGGCGGTGCGCCGGCCGGGCCGGGGCTATCGCCTGCCCATGTTGGGCGACGTGGGGCAGATCGAGATCGTCCAGGCCAATATCCGTGACGAGGCCTCGGTGTCCCGGGCCATGGCGGGGGCCGAAGGGTGTGTCAACGCCGTCGGCGTGCTTTACGAATCCGGCCGCCAGAACTTCGCCAACCTGCACGTGGAGGGAGCGCGGCGGGTGGCCTTGGCCGCCAAGGCGCGGGGCGTGCGCCGTTTCGTCCACCTCTCGGCCTTGGGCGCCGATCCGCGGTCCGCCGCAAGCTACGCCCGCTCCAAGGCGGCCGGCGAGATGGCGGCGCGCGAGGCCATCGCCGAGGCGGTGATCCTGCGCCCTTCGGTGGTGTTCGGCCCCGGCGACCACTTCTTCAACCGTTTCGCGGCCATGGCCCAGGTCTCGCCGGCCCTGCCCCTGATCGGCGGCGGCCAGACGCTGTTCCAGCCGGTGTTCGTGGGCGACGTGGCGGCGGCGGTCGGCCAGGCGCTGGAGGACCCGCTGGCCGCAGGGCGAAGCTACGAACTGGGCGGCCCGACGGTCTACAGCTTCCGCGACCTGACGGAGCTGCTGTTGAAGGAGATTCGCCGATCGCGGGCGCTCGTCCCCATCCCGTTCGCTGCCGCGCGGCTGCTCGGCTTGGCCGGCGACATGCTGGCGGCGGCGACGCCCTTCGCGCCGCCGATCACCAGCGATCAGGTGGAAATGCTGAGCACCGACAATGTCGTCTCGCCGGAGGCGCCGGGCCTCGCCGAGCTTGGCGTGGCGGCGAGCGCCCTGGAGCCCATCGTCGCCACCTACCTCTACCGCTATCGCAGGGGCGGCCAGTACGCCGACAGCGCCGCCGCCGTCGCGCGCCGTGGGTGAGGCCACGCCGTCGCCCGCCAAAAGGCGCCTGTCCTGGCTGAGCATCGGCGAGGCGGCCGGGGTGGTCGCGGTTGTGATCGCCGCCTTAAGCTACTGGGACGCTCACCGCGAACACGCCGTGGCCGACAGCCAGAGCGCGGCGGAGGCGCGGGCACAGGCCGCGTTCGTCATGGTGGGAACGGCCGACGCCAAGGGCCGCGAGATCGCCCTGCGCCCCTTGCGGTCCGATCAAGCCATCCAGTCCCAGCATTTCGTCTTCCCGGCCGATATCCTCGATCATCCCGTGGACATCGTCGCGGCGCGGCCCAGAATCCAGGCCGATTGGGTCGCTTCAGGGCTGGGGTGCGCCCTGGACGGGGCGCACGCCAAGGGCGACGGGGAAGGGCGCCTGCCGGTCGCCGTCGTGACCACCTATGCCGAGGGCGGCGAAACCCGCGTCGATCGCGCGCAATACGCCATCGGCTACGCTTGGCGGTCGCGGTTCCTGCGGGGCCGGGAAATAACCCTGCAGGGGATTTCGCTGATCCGGCGCGGGCTGAAGGGCGACCCCCAGGCGACGATCGATCGGCTTTGGGCCAGGGATCACCGCGCGGCGGACACTCGCGCGGTTTCGGCCCGCGGCGCGCCGACGTCGCCTTGAAGAAGAGGACGCCGCCCGCGTAAAGTCTCCCGGCGGGAGGAGAGACGACATGGCGAATACATCTGTTGCGTGGCCGCGCAAGACGCGCGAGCTAATGAACCACCACATGGATTCGACCGTGTGGAACGATTTCAAGTTCCGCGCCGACGACATCGTCATCGCCACCTACGCCAAATCGGGAACGACCTGGCTGCAGCAAATCGTCGGCCAGCTGGTGTTCGACGGCGATCCGGACGTGCCGGTCGGCGAAATCTCGCCCTGGGTGGACCTGAGGGTCCCGCCCAAGGAGATCAAGCTCGCGGCGCTGGGGGCCCAGACGCACCGCAGGATGGTCAAGACCCACCTGCCTCTCGATGCCCTGGTCTTCTCGCCCAAGGCCAAATACATCTTTGTCGGCCGCGACGGCCGTGATGCCCTCATGAGCTTTTATCATCATCACGCGGCGGCGAACGCTCTGTGGTACGAGCTTCTGAACGAGACGCCCGGCCGCGTCGGGCCGCCGATCGGCCCACCTGATCGGGACATCAGGCGCTATTTCAGCGCATGGCTCGACCGAGACGGGTTCCCGATCTGGTCGTTTTGGGAAAATATCGGGGGTTGGTGGGGCGCCCGCCACCTCCCCAATGTCCTGCTCCTCCATTTCAACGTCCTGAAGGCCGATTTGGCGGGGGAGATGCGGCGCATCGCGGCCTTCCTCGACATAGGCATCGCCGAGGCGCGATGGCCGACGCTCGTCGAGCATTGCTCATTCGAATACATGAAGGCGCACGCCGGCGCGGTCGCCCCATTGGGCGGGGCCATTTTCGACGGCGGCGCGTCCGCCTTCATTAACAAAGGGAACAACGGCCGCTGGCGCGATGTCCTCTCGCCGGAAGACAGCGCCGCCTACGAGCGCGTGGCGGTGGAAAAGCTCGGTCCCGACGGCGCGCATTGGCTGGCCACGGGCGAGGGCGTCTGATCGCCGCGCCCGTGTCTCGCCATCAGGCCTCCGGTGCCTTCCCCACATAGCGCGCCCGGGGGCGGATGAGGGCGCCGGTGGCGACCTGTTCCAAGGCGTGGGCGGTCCAGCCGGCGCAGCGGGCGACGGCGAACAGGGCGAAGGGGGCGTCCTCGGGCAAGGCGAGGGCCTCGGCCAGGGCGGCCAGGGCGAAATCGACGGTGGCCCGCTCGCCGGTGGCGGCTTCGACGGTCAGGCCGAGCAGATCCAGGGACGGCGAAGGCGCGAACCCATCCAGCAGGGCGCGGGCGCGGGGATCGCCGTCCGGATAGAGGGGATGGCCGAAACCCGGCGCCCCAAATCGGGGCGACGAAGGCCAATGGGCGAGGCGGGCGGCGACCGCTTCGCGCGCGCCGAGCCTTCGGGCCTGGAGGGCCAGGGCTTTCACCCGGTCGGCGACACCGCCGTGCAGGGGGCCTGAAAGCGCCGCCAGGCCGGCCAGCGCCGCCGCGGCCAGCGAGGCGCCGGTGGAGGCGGTCACCCGCGCGGCGAAGGTCGAGGCGTTCAGCTCGTGGTCGGCGAGCAGCACCAGGGCCCGGCGAACGAGGTCGCGGCCACGCGTCCCGCACCCCCAGGCGCGGCCCAGCCGTTCATGGATCGCGCCGCCGGCGCTGACACCGGTCACCGCGTCGGTAAGCACGTCCAGCAGAGTCGCCGCCTCGTCCGCCAGCCTGTCCGGGTCGCGCCCGCGCGCCGGAGGATCGACG
>JBPCMA010000094.1:0-2820 GCA_051002715.1 Caulobacteraceae bacterium | reverse complement strand
TTGGCGGCCGAAGCCTACCACGCTTCGCTGATCCGCACCGTTCTCTACGCCAAGGGGCAGGTGACCCCCAACGCCATATCGGCGGCCAACGCCATCTCGAACGCAAGGGATTCGCTGGATGGCCCGACCGATCTCGATCAAGGTCTGCTCCTGCAAGGTCAGGCGAATATCACGCCGCTCGATAAGAACGGCATCGCGTTTAGCCGCACGACTGGTCAGGTGCTCAACATCGTCTATCTCAATCCCGGCAACGTCACGAGCGGCGGGTTCTTCCCCTTCGGCGTGAACGGCGCGATCCGCACCAGCGGCAGTTAGTAACGGACGACCCATCCGCGCGCCGCCGGCGCGCGGATGGCTTTTCCGCGGCCCGCCCCCTTCGCGCCCTATCGCGGCGCGAGGATCATGATCATCTGGCGGCCTTCCATGCGTGGCTCGTATTCCACCTTGGCCACCGGGTCGAAGTCGGATCGGACCTGATCGAGGAGTTTCATGCCCAGTTCCGGGTGGCGCATCTCGCCGCCCCGGAAGCGCAGGGTGACCTTCACCTTGTCGCCCTCCTCGAAGAAGCGGTGCATGGCCCGCGCCTTCACCTCATAGTCGTGGACGTCGATGTTGGGCCGAAGCTTGATCTCCTTGACCTCGACCAGCTTCTGGCGCTTGCGCGCCTCGTTCTTCTTTTTCTGTTCCTGGAACTTGAACTTGCCGAAATCGAGGATCTTGCACACCGGCGGATCGGCGGTGGGAGAGACCTCGACCAGATCCAGCCCCGCTTCGGTGGCCGCTTCCAGGGCGGAGGAGGTGGGCATGATCCCTTGTTTTTCGCCGTTCTGATCGATCAGCAGAACGCGGGGGACGCGGATCTCGTCATTGATGCGCGGACCGTCCCTGGACGGCGGCGCGGGCATGGGGCGGCGAATAGGCTGTGCTCCTAGGGTTGTTGCGACGGTGGGTTCGAGAAGGCCATCAGGCGAACCCATAGCAGTATATGACCAAGGCGCCTTCCCCTATCAAGAAGACGCTCGCGGCGGGATCGGCGCGGCGGCGGCCAGCGGAATGGCGGCGGCCAGGACGGCCTCCACCGTGACGTCGGCCAGGTCGGGGGCCTGAAAGACGGTGACGTGGCCGCGTGGGCCATTGAGGGCCGGGTCGGAGGCCGAGGAGAAGAGGGCGATGGTCGGCGCCCCGGCCGCCGCGATGAGGTGCGCTGGGCCGGTGTCGTTACCCACCGCCAGGGCGGCTCTGGCCCCCAGGGCGGCTATCTGGGCGAAATCGGTGCGGCCGGTGAGATCGCGGGCGCGCGGCGCGATGCGCTGGATGGCGCGCGCCAGGTCGCTTTCCTGCAGGCCGCCGACCACCGCGACATCGAAATTCTCGGCCAGCAGGCCCTTGGCCAGCCGCCCGTAATGCTCGATCGGCCAGCGCTTTTCGGGGCGGTGCGCCGAACTGCCGGGAATGAGCAGCACCAGGGGGCGTGGCATGGAGGCCGGGCGGGCCTTGGGCGCCTTGGCCAGGATCCACGAGATATCGGGCGGCGCGGCGGCCAGAGGCCGGGTCGGCGCGTCCGGCCAAATGCCGGCCGCCTCGAGCTGTTCGGCTTGGCGCTCCAGGGCGTGCATGGCCATCCGCGCGCGGTTGCGGTGCGGCAGGGCGCAGCCGGCCGCTGTCCCCGACCAGGTCGGCGGAAAGGGCCGCAGAGCCTGGAAATAGAGATGGGTGCGATCGTTGTTCTGCAGGTCGTAGACGCGGTCGTAGCCGGCCAGGCGCAGGCGCAGGACCAGGGCCAGCCAAGCGAGCGGCCCGCTCGGCCGTCCATCGGTCTCCACCTTGTCGAAGAAAGGGCTCGACGCGGCCAGGGCCTCGAAGGGGGAGGTGGTGAGCAGGGTGATCGCGGCGGCCGGATGGGCGGCGCGGATGCGCTCGAAGGCCGGAAAGGCGAGCACGAAATCGCCCAGGGCCGAGAGCTTGATGACCAGCACCTTGGCGACCAGCTTCATCGGCGGCCATCCAGAACGCGGCGATACACCGCGAAGGTCGCCTCGCACATGGCGGTCAGGGAATAAAGCCGCTCCGCCCGCGCCCGGGCCGCCGCGCCCATGGCGGCGCGCGTCTCGGCGCTCTCGGCCATGGCGGCGCCGAGGGCGGCCGTCCAGGCGTCCGGATCGCCGGGCGCGACCAGCCAGCCGGTCTGGCCGTGCGCCACCGTCTCGGCCAGTGCCCCCAGCCGGGCGGCCAGCACCGGGCGGCCCATGGCGCCCGCCTCCATCGCGGCGCGGCCGAACGACTCGGCCTTGGTCGAGGGCGCGATCGCCAGGTCGGCGGCCAGGAAGGCGGCCGGCATGTCGTCGCAGGCGCCCACCAGACGGACGCCGTCGGCGAGGCCGGCCACGGCGGCGGCGGCCTCGACGGCGGCGGCGTAGGCGGACCCCTCCCCCGCCCCGGCCAGGATCAGCACCACTCCGTCGCGTCCCGCCAAGCGCCCGAGCGCCTCGACCGCCAGCCGCTGGCCCTTCCAGTCGGTGAGGCGGGCGGCGAGGAGGATCACGGCACGCGGATCGCCCGGGGCCAGCCCCCAGGCGGCCCGCATCGCCTCGACGCGGCCCCGCGACACGGCGGCCGGATCGAAGCGCACCGTGTCGATCCCCTCGGGGATCACCACCACCCTTTCCGCCGCCAGGCCATGCTCGGCCATGACGTGGTCGCGGGTGAAGTTGGAATTGGCGATGGTGACGGCTCCGCGGGTCATCGCCGCGTTGTACCATCGCTTCACCGGCGAGGCGGCCGCATGGGCGCCGTGATAGGTGGCGACCATGGGCACGCCCG
>JBPCMA010000093.1:0-14645 GCA_051002715.1 Caulobacteraceae bacterium | reverse complement strand
AGGGCGCCGCCGCCTATAGGATGGCTGACATGGCGGCCCCGCGCTTTTCGATCCTCTTTATCGCCCCCAGCCGCATCGGCGACGCGGTCTTGTCGTCGGGCCTGGTCAAGACCCTGGTCGATGAGGTTCCCGGCGCCGGCTTCACCGTCGTCGCCAGCGGCCTGACCGCGCCGCTCTACGCCCAGACGCCCGGGCTGGAGGCGACGATCGTAATGGAAAAACAGCCGTTCGGCCGTCACTGGCTGGCCCTTTGGCGGCAGGCGCGCGTCCGCCATTGGGGTCTGGTGGTCGACCTGCGCGGCTCAGCCATGGCCCGTGTCCTGCGCCCGACCCGCCGCGCGGTGCACAAAGCGGGTGGTCCGCCCGTCCACAAGGTGATCGAGGCCGCCCGGCTGCTGAAACTGGAGGACTCGCCTCCGGCGCCTTTCCTATTCACCGGTCCGGAGATCGAGGCCCGCGCCGAATCGCTCACCGCGGGCGCGAGGCCGATCCTCGCCATCGCCCCGGCCGCCAACTGGATCGGCAAGACTTGGCCGGCCGAACGCTTCGCCCTGGCGGCGCGAGGGCTGCTGGGGCCGGCCGGCCCCTTGGCCGGCGGGCGTCTGATGGTGGTGGGCGGGCCGGGCGACGAGGGCGCCGCCACACCTCTCCTGGCCGCCGTGAACCCCGCTGGCCGCATCGACCTCGTCGGCCGGGAGGATCTTCTCGTCACCTACGCCGCCCTGAAGCGGGCGCGCCTGTTCATCGGCGGCGATTCCGGCCTGACCCATCTAGCGGCGGCGGCGGGGGCGCCGACCCTCGCCCTCTTCGGCCCGTCGGACGAGACCCTCTATGCGCCGTGGGGTCCCTTGGCGCGCACGGTGCGCGGCCCCCGGAGCTTCGCCGACATCCGGCGGATCGATCCCACCCTGAACCAGGCTATGTGCCATATGATGGACCTGTCGACGCCAGCCGTGCTGGCGGCGGCCGTTGCGCTGATCGCCGAAACCGCCGCGGAGGACGTCCATGCCTGAGACCTTCGACCTGATCGTGCGCGGCGGCGAGGTGGTCAACCACGCCGGCCGGGGTTTCGCCGACATCGGGATTCGCGGCGGCCGGTTCGCCGCCATCGGCGACCTGGGAGGAGCCTCGGCTGGCGAGGCGATCGACGCGCGGGGCCTGACCGTTCTGCCGGGCGTCATCGACAGCCAGGTCCATTTCCGCGAACCGGGCCTGGAATGGAAGGAAGACCTGGAGACCGGCTCCCGGTCGGCGGTGCTGGGCGGCGTCACCGCCGTCTTCGAAATGCCCAACACCGAGCCGGCCACCACCGACGCCGACGCCCTGGCCGACAAGCTCGCCCGCGCCAAGGGGCGGATGCACTGCGACCACGCCTTCTGGTTCGGCGGCACGCGCGAGAACGCGGCCCATCTGGGCGAGCTGGAGCGCCTGCCCGGCTGCTGCGGGGTCAAGGTGTTCATGGGCGCCTCAACCGGGAGCCTGCTGGTGCCGGACGACGAGGGGGTGGCGGCGATCCTCGCCCACATCCATCGCCGGGCCGCCTTCCATTCGGAGGACGAATACCGCTTGGCCGAGCGCCGGTCCCTGGCCCGCGCCGGCGACTGGACCAGCCATGTGGAGGTGCGCGACGCGGAAGCGGCGATCCTGTCGACGCGGCGGCTGGTCGCTCTGGCCACCAAGCTCGGCAAGCGCATCCACGTTCTCCACGTCAGCACCGCCGAGGAGATCGCCTTCCTGGCCGGCCACAAGGACATGGCCAGCGTCGAGGTGACGCCCCAGCACCTCACCCTCGCGGCGCCGGAGGCCTATGAGCGCCTCAAAGGCTTCGCCCAGATGAACCCGCCGATTCGCGAGGCGGCCCACCAAGCGGCGCTGTGGCGCGGCGTCGCCATGGGGGTGGTCGACGTGCTGGGCTCCGACCATGCGCCACACACCCGCGAGGAAAAGGCGCGCCCCTATCCGGCCTCGCCGTCGGGCATGCCGGGGGTGCAGACCCTCCTTCACCTCATGCTGACCCATGTCGCCGAGGGCCGCCTCGCCTTGGAGCGCCTCGTCGATCTGACCAGTCACGGGCCAGGCCGCATCTTCGGCATCGCCGGCAAGGGGCGCATCGCCGAGGGCTATGATGCCGACCTGACCCTCGTCGACCTGAACACCCGCCGAACGATCCGCCACGAAGACATGGCCAGCCGCGCCGCCTGGACCCCCTTCGACGGCTTCGAGGCCAAGGGCTGGCCAGTGGCGACCCTCATCCGTGGACGGCCGGTCATGCGCGACGGCGAGGTGGCCGCGCCGGGCCTAGGCGAGCCGGTGCGGTTCCTGGAGACCCTTGCCGCAACCTGATGGGTCCGCATTCTGGCGAAAGTCTGACGGCAGGAAGCGACCATGGCGGACCTCCGGCAAGTCTGCTTTAGGGAGTGTCCAGAATTTCGCTGCTTCGCCTTGAGCACAATGCCCGAGAATCGCCAAAGCGCGCTCAAACGGTTGTGGACTCCCGCCGGGATTCCGGCAACCGGTCCGCTCATGACGTTCTGGCGCGTCCAGATGGTCAGCGGCCTGATCAGCGCATCCGTGCTGTTGTTGTTGCCTGCCGCTTTCCTGCCCGCACTCTTCTTCCACGTTCGGAGCTTAGCCGCAGCAGGTATCTTTATTCTGGCCGTTTCGATGGCAAACTTCGCTGTGCTGGAAGCGTTTCGGATCAGGTTGGTCTTGCATCTCGGACGATGGACCGGATGGAAACGGGAGCCGATCTGGCGCAATGAGCAGCCGGTGCGATATTGGACTCGCACGGCGATGCATGCCGCCTTCCTTTCGGTCTATGCGGCGGCAGTCGCGTTTCTGTTTTGGTCGAACCTGAGCTGGATAACGCGGCGCTGACATTCGCTTTCCACCCTCTTCCGTGATCCCGAACGCCCGCTTCCCGAGACGGCCGGCCGTGGGACTTGTCCTCTAGCCATTGAGCCCGCGAAGCAGCGGCAAGCGGGGCGGAGTTCGGCGGGTTGCGAAAGCGAGCTTGGCGCGGCAAGAACCCCGCATGACTCTCGCCGCCTTAATCGCCGGCCACCGGCCAGGCTATGCGCTCGCGCGCGAATTCTATGTGTGCGATGAGGTCTTCGAGCGCGACATGGACCTGCTGCTCGGCCGCTGGACCTGCGTGGGCCATGCGAGCGAGGTTCCGGCGGTGGGCGACTATCTGGTCGTCGAGCTCGGCCTTGAGTCGGCCATCGTCGTGCGTGGCGAGGACGGGGCGCTGCGGGCGTTGAACAACGTCTGCCGCCATCGCGGCTCGCGCATTCGACCGCCGGGGGCCGGGCACGCGGCGGTTCTGACCTGCCCCTATCATGCCTGGAGCTATCGGCTCGACGGCCGTCTGCGGGCGGCCAGGGAGATGCCGGAGGGGTTCGATCCCGGCCAATACGCCCTCAAACCTTGGCCGATCGCGGTGATCGGCGGCCTGATCCTGATCAGCTCCTCCGACACGCCGCCGCGCCTGGACGCGATCGAGGCGGCGCTGGGAGCCATGACCGCCCGCTACGGCTGGGAGGAGGCGAGGATCGCCCATCGCAAGACCTATGCGGTGGCGGCGAACTGGAAGCTGGCGATGGAAAACTATCACGAGTGCTATCACTGCGCCGTCGCTCATCCGGAGTTCTCGGTCCACCACGCCCTGGCCAACCCCAAGGGCCGCGCCTTACGCTCGGACGGGGATGTCGAAGTATGGGGCGCCGACGCCGACGGCCGGGAAGTGGCGCGGATGATGGCCTCCGCCCTCATGCGCGGCGCCCGGACGGGCAGCGCCGACGGCGCGCTTATGGCGCCGCTCATGGACCGGGAAGGCGGCGAGGCCGGCGAGTGCCTGTTCGCCGAAGCGGGTTTCTTGAGCGCCTTCCTGGCCTATGCCGACCACGGGGTGATCTATCGCTTCATTCCCCGGGCCACCCTCCTGACCGAAATGGAGGTGATCTGGCTGGTCAGGGACGACGCCGTGGAAGGGCGCGACTACGACCTGAGCCTCCTGACCTGGCTGTGGGACGTGACCAGCCTCGCCGACAAGAAGATCATCGAAATGAACCAGGCCGGGGTGCGCTCGCGCTTCTTCGAGCCAGGCCCCTATTCCCTCATGGAGCCGGGGACAGCCGCCTACACCGCCCGCTATCTGAGCGAACTGGCTGCTTTGGGCGCCCCGACATGCCTTACGACGCTCTGATCGTCGGCGGCGGCCACAATGGTTTGGTCTGCGCCTTCTATCTGGCCCGGGCCGGCCACAAGGTGCGGGTGCTGGAGCGGCGTGGGATCGTCGGCGGGGCGGCGATCACCGAGGAATTCCATCCGGGCTTCCGCAACTCCGTGGCCAGCTATTCGGTGAGCCTGCTCAATCCGACGGTCATCGCCGACATGGAACTGGCGCGGCACGGCTTGAAGATCGTCATCCGCCCCCTCTCCTATTTCGCCCCGGCGGGCGACGGCCGCTACCTGATCCTCGACCGCGACCCGGCCCGCTCCCACCGCGAGGTGGCGCGCTGGTCACCTAAGGACGCCGACCGCCTGGAGGCCTTCCATGCCCGTCTGGACAAGATCGTCGATCTGCTGCGTGGCCTCCTCCTGAGGGCGCCCTACAACGCCGGCGCTTCACCGCGCGACCTGATGACCGCCCTGGGCCTGGCCAACCAGGTGCGAAAGCTGGGTCTCCAGGGCCAGGGCGATCTCATCGACCTGTTCGGCAAGAGCGCCGGCGACCTGCTCGATTCCTGGTTTGAGACCGATATTCTTAAGGGCCTGCTCGGCTTCGACGCCGTCATCGGCAACTACGCCAGCCCCTATACGCCTGGCAGCGCCTACGTGCTGGCCCACCATGTGTTCGGCGAGGTGAACGGGGTTAAGGGCGCCTGGGGCCACGCCATGGGTGGCATGGGCTCGATCACTGAGGCCATGGCGGCGGCCTGCGTCGAAGCGGGGGTCGAGATTTCCACCGACGCCCCGGTGCGCGAGATCGCCATCGCGGCGGGCCGGGCGCGGGGCGTGGTGCTGGAGAACGGGACCGACCTGGAGGCCCGAGTCGTGGTTTCCAACCTCAATCCCAAGCTGCTGTTCGGCCAGTTGGTGGCGCCCGAGCACCTGCCGCCCGCGTTCCAGGCCCGAATGGAGGCGTGGAAATGCGGCTCGGGGACCTTCCGCATGAACGTCGCCCTCTCGGAATTGCCCAACTTCACCTGCCTGCCAAGCGCCGGCGCGGCCGAACACCACGGCGCGAGCATCGTCATCGCCCCCTCGCTCGCCTATCTCGACCAGGCCTACATGGACGCCCGCCAGTTCGGCTGGGCGCGGGCGCCGGCCATCGAGATGCACATCCCCAGCGTGCTCGACGATTCCCTCGCTCCCCCCGGCGCCCACGTCGCCAGCCTCTTCTGCCAGCAGTTCGCCCCGATCCTGCCCGACGGGACGGGCTGGGACGACCATCGCGAGGCCGCCGCCGACGTGGTTGTCGAGACGATGACCGCTCATGCCCCCAATTTCAAGGCGGCGATCCTCGGCCGGATGATCCTCTCGCCGCTGGACCTGGAGCGAAAGCTCGCCCTCACCGGCGGCGACATCTTCCACGGCGCCCTCACCCTCGACCAACTCTACAGCGCCCGCCCGGCCCTCGGCCACGCCAACTACCGCGCCCCGGTGCGCGGCCTCTACATGTGCGGCTCCGGAACTCACCCCGGCGGGGGCGTCACCGGCGCCCCCGGCCACAACGCGGCGCGGGAGATATTGCGGGATCTGGGCCGAGCCGCCCCGCGTCGGCCTTGACGGCGCGGCGGCGGGGTGGCGATGGTCGCCGCGGCAGTGCGCCCCGGCTCGAAAGGCCCTCGACCATGAACCATCCGGCGATCGCCGCGGCGCTCTGCGCCATCACCATCGTCGGCGGCTGCGCCCCCCATGGCGGGGCCAGGCCGGCGGTCGATACGGCCAAGATCGTCGACGCCGTCAAGACCGCCGAGGTGCGCGCCAACG
This sequence comes from Caulobacteraceae bacterium, assembly GCA_051002715.1. Classification (GTDB taxonomy): domain Bacteria; phylum Pseudomonadota; class Alphaproteobacteria; order Caulobacterales; family Caulobacteraceae; genus Acaudatibacter. Next base: position 8,648 of record JBPCMA010000093.1, on the reverse strand, counting down.
CCGACTGGAAGAGCGGCGATCCGAACAAGGTCGCCGCCTTCTTCGCCCCCGACGCCGCGATCATGGTGGCCGGGGCGCCGCCGACCGTCGGAGCGGCCGCCATCAAGGCCGTCGCCCAGCAACTCATGAACGATCCGGCCTTCACCCTGACCTTCGCCAGCGACCGGGTCTATGTGGCCGCCTCCGGCGATCTGGCCGCGGCGCGGGGAACCTACCGTCAGACCGCCACCGATGCGAAGACCAAGGCGGTGGTTGCCCAGACGGGAAGCTACGTCACCGTGTTCCGGCCCCGGCCTGACGGGGCGTGGAAAGGGGTGTGGGACATCGTCGCGCCGGGCGCCCCCTCGGCGGCGGAGAAATAGTCGTCATGGAGCACGCCCCCAGGAAGACCGGCCTTTCCACCGCCCGCCTGGAGCGCATCGGCGAGCACCTGGAGCGCCGCTATATCGCGCCTGGCAAGATCGCCGGCTGCCAGGTCGCCGTCGCCCGCCATGGCCATGTGGCCTACCGCCGCTCGCTCGGCCAGATGGACCGCGAGGCGGGCAGGGCCATGGCCGACGACGCCATCTTCCGCATCTATTCGATGACCAAGCCGATCACCGCCGTCGCCCTGATGACCCTTTATGAGCGCGGCCATTTCCAGTTGAACGATCCGGTCAGCCGCTTCTTTCCCGCCTGGAAGGGCCAGCGGGTGTGGGTGTCGGGCGAGGGCGAGGCGATGGCGACCGAGGCGACCGCCCGGCCGCTCTCCATGCGCGACATGCTCTGTCACACCGGCGGCCTCACCTATGGCGACGCCCTGGCCGCCCTCGGCGCGCCCAGCACCGGCCTGGCGGTGGACAAGGTCTATGCGGAGCGGCGGGTGCGCCGCGACCGGGGCGGGACCCTGACCGACTTCATGGCCAAGCTGGCCGAGGTTCCCCTGCTCTATCAACCGGGCGAGCGGTGGATGTATTCCCTCTCCACCGACGTCTGCGGCGCCTTGGTGGAGGCGATCACCGGCGAGCGGTTCGACCGGTTTCTCCAAGACGCCATCTTCGACCCCCTGGGCATGAAGGACACCGCCTTCTTCGTGGGGCCAGACAAGGCCGATCGCCTGTGCGCCAACTATCGCCGCGCCGCAGACAAATCCCTGCGCCTTCTGGAGGCGCCCGGCGCCAGCGAGTATCTGCGCGAACCGACCTTCTTTTCCGGCGGCGGCGGCCTGACCTCGACCACCCACGACTATCTGAGATTCTGCGAGATGCTGCGGGGGGGGGGCGAACTCGAAGGGGCGCGGATTCTGGGGCGGCGCACCGTGGGGCTCATGCATCGCAACCACCTGAAGGGCGGCCAGGATCTCGCTCAGACGGCGGTCCGCGGCTTCTCGGAGACGATCGACGAGGGCGTGGGTTTTGGCCTCGGCTTCGCCACCACCTTGGACGAGGTGGCGGCCGGCGGCCTGGGCGGGGGCGACTACTACTGGGGCGGCGCGGCCTCGACCCTCTTCGCCGTCGATCCGATCGAAGACCTCACCTGGGTGTTCATGACCCAGCTCATGCCGTCGGGAACCTTCAACTTCCGCGGCCAGCTCAAGAGCCTGATCTACGCGGCGATCGTGGATTGAGCAGAGCCGAGCCATGGAAGTCCGCGCGTTGGTTGCTCGGCTTAGAGATCATTACACGGCGCAGTTCGAGAAGTTTATTGAACGCCAAAACGCCGGCTGTTCACGAGGCGCCGCCGAATTAAAATTTGTCATGAGCGACAAGACTCGATTATTCCGTCACATGTATTGCGCAGATTTCGTCAATAATGACGCGAAACCCGTGATCGTGGACCTTCAACCCGAATACGTTCTTTCGTTCGATCCCATCTTGGCCCCTTTTCGGTCGCGCCGAGGTACGCATCGAGCAGCTCGCGTGGGACGACGTCACAATCCGCCATGATCTACCCCGGCTTGCGGAGGATGCCTTGACCGATTGGTTTGAGTACTGGTTTGACCCCGACGAGAGGCGACATGACCCAAGCCTAAAACTCTCGGGAAAAATTCACTCGTTGCTGGTCGACGAGGCGACCGCGAGTGTCGATTTTGGGACCGCGCCAACAGACGCCTTCTGGCAATTGCTTGGAATTTTGGAGTCGGCGGGCGCCTCCGATATCAAGGTGGGCGCGGAATCCACCGAGTAGGAGGAGTTCGCGATGTCCGCGCCGCCAGCCTATCCACCCGCCTCGATCACTGCGATATCGGCCCTAAGGAGTCGATTGACCAACTCGTCCAGGGAAGTCCCGCGAGCGTTAGCGCGGGTCAGCAGATAGCTCAGCACATCCGGCTCCAGATGGACCGGCGGGACGAGGACGGCGCCCTTGACGTAAAATTTTCCTCGTTCGGCGCCGGTGAAATCGTACTCGTCCTTCATGCCGAAAATCCTTCCTCGTACTGCCGGATTTCTCGCCGCGTGGGCTCGCGGGCGGAAATGATCCGGATGGCGACACTCCGTTCGTTCAATTCGATGTAGGTATGGACAACCAGATAACGGCGCCCGTTTGGCGCGCTTCCCAGAGTGATCCATCGCCCCTCGCGCGCCCCATAACTAACATCGATAAGGCTGAGCGCCAACGGATCGACGAACACCGCCATGGCGTCGTCAAACGATACGCCGTGTCTGGCTCGGTTCGAGGCGGCCTTGGCGGGGTCCCAATCGAATTCCAGTTTCATACCAAGGCCTCGCCCATCACGTCTTGAGCTTGTAGCCCGTCTTGAATATCCACCACACGGCGACCAGGCACAGGGCCAGAAAGGCTAGGGTCATCGAGAGGCTGACGGCCACCCCGACATCGGAGACGCCGTAGAAACTCCAGCGGAAGCCGCTGACCAGATAGACCACCGGGTTAAAGAGGGTGATCTGGCGCCACAGGGGCGGCAGCATGTTTATCGAATAGAAGCTGCCGCCCAGGAAGGTCAGCGGGGTGACGATGAGGATCGGCACGATCTGCAGCTTCTCGAAGCCGTCGGCCCACACCCCGATGATGAAGCCGAACAGGCTGAAGGTCACCGCCGTGAGGACCAGAAAGGCGGCCATCACCGCCGGGTGGGCGATGTGGTAGGGGACGAAGAGCCGCGCGGTGGCCAGGATGATGAGGCCGAGCAGCACCGACTTGGTCGCCGCCGCCCCCACATAGCCGATGACCGCCTCGGCCCAGGAGACCGGGGCGGAAAGCAGTTCGTAGATGGTCCCCGACCATTTGGGCATGTGGATGCCGAAGGAGGCGTTGGCGATGCTCTCGGTAAGCAGGGAGAGCATGGTCAGGCCCGGCACGATGAAGGCGGCGTAGCTCACCCCGCCGATGGCCGTCATCCGCGAGCCGATGGCCGAGCCGAAGACCACGAAATAGAGCGAGGTCGAGATGACCGGGGCCAGGAGACTCTGCCCCAGGGTGCGGAACCACCGCGACAGCTCGAAGCGATAGATGGCGTGGACGGCGTGAAGGTTCATGACCGCGTGCTCACCAGGCTGACGAAGATGTCCTCCAGGGAGCTTTCGCGGGTCTGGAGGTCGGTGAAATCGACGCCGGCTTCGCCCAGGCGGCGCATCAGGGCGGCGATGCCGGTCGCCTCGCCCTTGGCGTCGAAGGTGTAGGTGAGTTCGCGCCCGTCGGCGGCCAGCTCCAGCGCATAGTCGGCCAGGCCGGCCGGAACCTCGGTGAGCGGCGCGCGAAGGTGCAAGGTGAGCTGCTTGCGGCCGAGCTTGCGCATCAGGGCGGCCTTGTCCTCGACCAGGATCAATCGGCCGCCGTTGATCACCCCGATGCGGTCGGCCATCTCCTCGGCTTCCTCGATGTAGTGGGTGGTCAGGATGATGGTGACCCCGCCGTCCCGAAGCGCGCGGACCATGGCCCACATGTCGCGCCGCAGTTCCACGTCCACGCCGGCCGTCGGCTCGTCCAGAAAAAGGATGCGCGGCTCGTGCGACAGGGCCTTGGCGATCATCACCCGCCGCTTCATGCCGCCCGAAAGCGCCATGATCTTGCTCGACCGCCGGTCCCACAGGGAAAGATCCTTGAGAATCTTCTCGATGCGGGCGGCGTCCCGCGGTTTGCCGAACAGGCCGCGGCTGAAGTTCACGGTGGCCCAGACGGTCTCGAAGGCGTCGGTGGTGAGCTCCTGCGGCACCAGGCCGATCATGGCGCGGGCCGCGCGATAGTCGGCGATGATGTCGTGGCCGCCGGCCAGGACCCGCCCGGCGGTCGGCTTGACGATGCCGCAGACGATGTTGATCAAGGTCGTCTTGCCCGCCCCGTTGGGGCCGAGCAGGGCGAAGATCTCGCCTCGCCGAATCTCCAGGTCGACCGACCGCAACGCCTCGAGGCCCGAGGGGTAGGTCTTGGTCAGGCCCGCGATGGAAAGGATGGACGGCACGCCCGCGCCCCTAGCCGTTCGGGGCGGCCCCGTCCATCACGCGCTCGCTCTTCTTCATCGAGCGCCGGCGTCCCGCGCCAGGATCCACACGGTGCGGGCGAGAATGCTGAGGTCGAGGGCGAGCGAGACGTTCTGCAGGTAGAAGAGGTCGAAGGCCAGCTTGACCTGGGTCGAGGCGAGATCGGCGGCGTAGCCGGCCCGCACCTGGGCCCAGCCGGTGATGCCTGGGCGCACCCGGTGACGATGGGCGAAGGCGGGCACTTGGGCGCCATACTCGGCGGCAAGGGCCGGCTGCTCGGGCCGAGGGCCGACCAGGCTCATGTCGCCGGCCAGCACGTTCCACAGCTGCGGCAGTTCGTCGATGTGGTGGCGGCGTGCCGACCGGCGTCACCCGCGCGTCGCCTTCGGCGGTGGTGAGGCCGGCTTCCCCCGCGCCACCGGCCCGCATGGTGCGCAGCTTCAGCATCGGAAAGACGCGCCCGTCCAGGCCGACGCGCGGCTGGATGAACAGGATCGGGCCGCCCATGGTCAGCCCCACCGCCAGGCTCGCCAGGGCGAGAGCCGGCACGGTGAGGGGCAGGCTCGCCACCACGACCGTGATGTCCAGCAGGCGTTTTCGCGGCCGATAGCGGGCGAGGAGCGCCTCCGGCAGATGGTCCAGATTGAAGTGTTCGATGGCCACGCGGCCGGCCGCGCCGTTTGGCGATGCGGCCACGCGGGCGCGGTTTTCTTCTCGTGGCATTCAGGCTCCCCCCGTCGCTGCCCACGCGAAACTTGCTTTTCGGCGCCCACCGCGACGCTCGAATACTCCCTGAACTTCAGGCGCGATCTACGCCGCGCCGCCAACTCCTCAAAGACTTCCGCCCATCCCCGTCCCCGCGCGCGGCGCCGATCCTAGCCCTCTCGCCAGCATCGAGCGCCACCACGCCTCGTTATTCAAATACCAATCCACCGTCTCGGCCAAGAGCGAATCGAGATCGCCCGTCGGCGCGTAGTCGAGCCGCGCGCGGATCGCCGTGTCGTCGATGGCGTAGCGGCGGTCATGGCCGGGGCGGTCGGCGACGTGCCGGATCAATCTCGACGCCTTGGCGCCGCGCGCGGCCGGCGCGGTCGGGAAGCGCGCCGCCAGAGCCGGATCGGCGGCGAAGGCGCGGTCGAGAGCGGCGCACAGCCGCTCCACCAGGGCGAGGTTGGTCAGCGGCGAGCCGCCGCCGATGTTGAACCGCGCCCCCGGTTTCGCCCCTTCGAGAATGAGTTCAATAGCTCGACAGTGGTCGGCGACCCCCAGCCAGTCGCGGACGTTGAGGCCATCGCCATAAATGGGCAGGGGGCGGCCTTCGAGAGCGCCCACCAGGGTCAGCGGAATGAGCTTTTCCGGATGCTGAAAGGGACCGAAATTGTTCGATGCGTGCGACATCGTGGTCTCGAGGCCGAAGGTCCGGCCATAGGCGCGCACCAGATGGTCGGCGCCCGCCTTGCTCGCCGCGTAGGGTGAGTTGGGGGCGTAGGGCGCGGTCTCCGCCGCCGGCGGGTCTTCCGGGGCCAGGCTGCCGTAGACCTCGTCGGTGGAAACGTGGTGGAAGCGGTGCGGCTGGCCGGATTGGGCGTCCAACCACACCGCCTTGGCCGCTTTGAGCAAAATGTGGGTGCCCAGCACATTGGCCTGGAGAAAGGCGTCGGGGTCGAGGATCGAGCGGTCCACATGGGTCTCGGCGGCGAAATGAACCACGGTGTGGATGCGAAAATCGGCCAGCAGCCGCTCCACCAGGGCCTGATCGCCGATGTCGCCCAGGATGAATTTCACCTCGGCCACGCCATCCAGGCTGGCGCGGCTTCCGGCGTAGGTGAGGGCGTCCAGCACCACGATCGGATCGTCGGGGTGGCTTTCGCGCCATTGGCGTACGAAATTAGCTCCAATGAAGCCGGCCCCGCCGGTGATGAGCAGGGGTCTCACCGGGCGCCCGCCATCTCGGCCAGCACGCCGCGCAAGGACACGCGCCAGTGCGGCGCGATCCGGCCCAGGCGCTTCCAGGTGAGCGATGTGTCCAGCACACTGAAGGCCGGACGGGCGGCGGGGGTGGGGCGCTCGGCGGTGACGATCGGGGTGACGCGCGGCGCCTTCGTCAGCAGGCCGGCGGCGAGCGCCTCCTCGCCGATGGCCTGGGCGAAGTCGTACCACGAGGCTGCGCCCGCGTCGGTGTAGTGCCAGACGCCGCTCGCGCCGGCGGCGGCGAGGTCCCACACGGCGCCGGCCAAAGAGGCGGCCGAAGTGGGCGTGCCAATCTGATCGGCGACCACGCGAACCTCCTCGCCCTCGCCCATCCGCTGCAGCATGGTGGTCAGGAAGTTGAGCGGACGCGGCGAATAGACCCAGGCGGCGCGCACGATGAGCGCGGCCGGCGCCGCCGCCGCCACCGCCCGCTCGCCTGCCAGCTTCGAGGCGCCGTAGACGCCGAGCGGCGCGACCGGGTCGCCTGGCCGATGGGGCCGACCGGAGCGGCCGTCGAATACATAGTCGGTCGAGACATGGACGAGGCGCGCACCGCTTGCCGCCGCCGCCCGGGCGAGGTTCGCCGCCCCGTCGCGGTTGACCGCAAAGGCCGCCTCGCGCGCCTCCTCGGCGCGGTCGACGGCGGTGAAGGCCGCGGCGTTGAGGATGAGATCCGGCGCCGCGCGGTCGACCGCCGCGCGCACGGCCGCCTCGTCGCCGATGTCGAGCGCCGCGTGGCCGAGCGCCGTCACCGCCCATCCGGGCCTCGCCTGGGCGACCCATGCCCGCGCCAACTGGCCGTCGGCCCCGGTCACCAGCGCCTTCATCTAAACGGCGAACCGGGCGTCGCGGAAGGCGCCGGCCGCGGCGTCGCGGGCCGACAGGATCGGTTGCTGGCCCGTCTTGAGCGGCCAGGCGATGGCCAGATCCGGATCGTTCCAGGCAATCGCCCGGTCGTCGCCCGGCAAATGAAAATCGGTGCACTTGTAGGCCACGTCGGCGGTCCGGCTGAGGGTCAGAAAGCCGTGCGCCGTGCCGGGCGGCGCCCACAGCATCCGCCGCCCCGCTCCCGTCAGCCGGACGCCGAACCAGCGGCCGAAGGTCGGCGAACGGCGGCGAAGATCGACCGCCACGTCGAAAACCGCGCCGGCGAGCACCCGGATGAGCTTTCCCTGCGGCCGGGCGGCCTGATAGTGCAGCCCGCGCAACACGCCGCGCCGCGACCGGCTCTGGTTGTCCTGCACGAAGCCGGCGTCGAGGCCCGCGGCGGCAAGGGCGCCGTCCCGCCAGACTTCCATGAAGAAGCCGCGCTCGTCGCGGAAGATGTCGGGATCGAGGAGCAGCACGCCCTCGATGGCGGTGGGGGTGACCTTCACCGGTCGCGCCCTTCCGCCAGCCGGGCCAGGAGATATTCCCCATAGCCGCTGGCGCGCAGCGGCGCGGCGAGGGCCGCCAGTTCGCCGTCGCCGATGTAACCCAGGCGCCAGGCGATCTCCTCGGGGCAGCAGATCTTCACGCCCTGGCGTTCCTCGATGATCCGCACATAGAGGGCGGCGTCGAGCAAGGCGCCGTGGGTTCCGGTGTCCAGCCACGCGTGGCCGCCGCCCAGCACCTCCACGTGCAAGGCGCCGGCGTCGAGGTATTTGCGGTTGAGGTCGGTGATCTCCAACTCGCCGCGCGCCGAGGGCGTGAGACCGGCGGCGAAATCCACCGCCCGTTCGTCATAGAAATAGAGGCCGGTGACGGCGTGGCTCGACCGAGGCTTGGCCGGCTTTTCGTCGATGGCTGACGCCCTGCCCGCCTTGTCGAAGGTCACCACTCCATAGCGGGAGGGATCGTCCACCCGGTAGGCGAAGATCGTCGCCCCCGCCGGCCGGGCGTCCGCCGCCGCCAGCAGTTCGCGCAGGCGGGCGCCGTGGAACAGATTGTCGCCCAGGATCAAGGCCGAATGCCGCCCCTCGAGAAAGGCCGCGCCAACGCGGTAGGCTTCGGCGATTCCTCCCGGCCTTGCCTGCTCGGCGTAGGCGAGGGAGAGGCCCCATTGCGAGCCGTCGCCCAGCAGGCGGCGAAACGCGGCCTGGTCGCCAGGGGTGGTGATGATCAGGATGTCGCGAAGGCCGGCCAGCATCAGCACCGACAGGGGATAGTAGATCATCGGCTTGTCGAACACCGGCATGAGCTGCTTGCTCAGCCCCGCGGTGAGCGGATAAAGCCGCGCGCCGGTTCCGCCGGCCAGGATGACGCCCCGTCGTTCCATCTTGT
>JBPCMA010000092.1:0-4512 GCA_051002715.1 Caulobacteraceae bacterium | reverse complement strand
CGCCGCGGCTCTGGCGGCGGCTTGGCGCCTGGCCGGCGGCGGCGGCGGCGCGCACGGCGCTCTCCCTCTGACGTGGGCCGATCTGGCGGCGGCCGCGCCCTGGCCGCTCGTCGCCGCCCTCGCCGCCGGGCTCGCCGCGCGGGCGGCTTTGAGGGGCGCATGAAGGGCCTCGTTCTGATCCTGGTGGTGGCGGCGATGTGGGTCGCCGGCCTGCTGGCCTTCGCCGACCGCATCGCCCGCCTCACCCCCGCCGCCGCCCCGCTGGCCGCCGACGGCATCGTCGCCCTGACCGGGGGGTCGGACCTGCGGCTGGAGGCGGCCAGCCGCCTGCTCGAGGACGGCAAGGGGCGCCGCCTGCTGGTCTCCGGCGTCAACCGCCGCGCCACCCGCCAGGATCTCCTGGGCGTCACCGGCGCGGCCAAGCCGCTCTTCGACTGTTGCGTCGACCTGGGCTTCACCGCCGCCGACACCGTGGGCAACGCCCGCGAGACCGCCGAATGGGCCCGCTCCCTGGGCTACCGCAGCCTCATCCTGGTCACCGCCGACTATCACATGCCGCGCGCCATGCTGGAGTTGCGGGCCGCCATGCCGGAGGCGAGGATCGCGGCCTATCCGGTGGCGACGCCGGCCCTCGACGCCCGCGACTGGCGCGCGAGCGACGAGAGCGCCCGGCGAATGGTCGTGGAATATTGCAAATACCTGGCCATCCTGGCCCGTCAGGCGGTGCTGGGCCTGGGCCCCAGGCGGCCCGCCGCCACGCCGGCGACGGCGCCCGGGGCCGCCCGATGACCGCCGCCCGCTCCCTGCTGTTCGCCGCCCTCTTTTACCTGTGGTCGGTGGCCGCGGCGATCGCCCTGCTGCCTTTCCTGCTGGCCCCGCGCCGGTGGATGGCGAGGGCCATGAGCCTGTGGGCGTCGGCGGTGATCGCCCTGCTGCGGGCGATCTGCGGCGTGCGGGTGGAGTTTCGCGGCCGCGAGCACCTGCCGGCCGGCGCCGCCCTGATCGGCGCCAAGCATCAATGCATGTTCGACACCATGGCGCCCCTCTCGATATTCGCCGACGCGGCCTATGTGATGAAGAAGGAGCTTCTGAACATTCCCGTCTACGGCTGGTATGCCCGCAAGGTCGGCATGTTGGTCGTCGATCGCCAGGCCCACGCCAAGGCGCTGCGCGAACTGGTCGCCGGCGCGCGCGACCGCATCGCCGACGGCCGCCAGGTGGTGATCTTTCCCGAAGGCCATCGCACCGCGCCCGGGGCCAGGGGCGACTACAAGCCCGGCGTCGCCGCCCTCTATCGCGACCTGGGGCTCGCCTGCATCCCCATGGCCACCAACTCCGGCGTCCACTGGCCGGCCCACGGCTTCATCCGCCGGCCGGGCCGCATCGTCTACGAGTTTCTCGAACCGATCCCGGCCGGCCTGCGCCGGGCCGAGTTCATGCGCATCCTGGAGGCGCGGCTGGAGGCGGCGTCCGCCGCGCTGCTCGTCGAATAGGCGGCGGCATGGCGCTCGGGGCAATCACTTGAAGCGGCTTCCTCCCCCAACTCGACGGCTAGGCGATTCACCTCTCTTGCTCGCCGCCCGACGCCCCCTCCGTCACGGCGCGAGAAAGAGCGCCGCGCCACCTCCCCCGCTTCGCTGGGGAGGAGATTGGGAAGACAGCCGCTTCTCACTCCTCCCCCGTCCCCTCACGGGGGAGGTGGCGCGCGATGCCCTCTCGCATCGCGGGACGGAGGGGGCGTCCGGCGGCTTCCATTCCACGCCTTCGTTCGTTGCCGGCCCTCCGCGATGACCGCGTCCTTTTCCACCCCGCTACCTCCCCGCCGCCTGGGCCTCTACGCGCCGTTCGTGGTGTTGCTGGCCTTCGCCCTGGCGTGGAGCGCCGGCTGGCTCGCGCTGCGCGGCGAGATCTTGCGCCGGATGGACGCGGCGCGGCGGCCGGCGAGCGTCTCGGGCCGGACGCTCGACTGGACGAGCCGGGAGGTGTCCGGCTTTCCCTTTCGCGTCGACGTGACTCTCGACAACCCGCGCCTGCGCGAGCCCTCCGGTTGGGCGCTCGCCGCCCCCCGCTTGGCGGCCGAGGCCCTGGTCTTCGCCCCCACCCACTGGGTGTTCGTGGCGCCCGATGGGGCGACCTTCACCCGGCCGGCCGGCGGCGCGGTGATCGTCGGGGCCAAGGCGCTCAGAGCCAGCCTCTCGGACCTGGGGGCCCACCCGCCGCGCCTTTCGGTGGAGGGGATCGGCCTGACCTTCCGCCCCGCGCCGGGCGCCGATCCGTTCTTTTTGACCTCGGCGGATGAATTTCATCTCCACACTCGCGCCGGGCCGGGCGACGAGGGCGCGCTCTTCGTCGAACTCGACGGGGCTTCGGCGGGGCTGTCGGGACTGATGGCGCGGATCGCCGGCGGCGGGCCGCTGAGCCTCGCCGGCGACGCCGTCTACAGCCACGCCGCCGCGCTGACCGGGGCCGACTGGGCGGGCGCGGTGCGCGCCTGGAGCGCGGCCGGCGGAGCGCTTGATGTCCATCGTTTGCGCCTGGCCGCCGGCGAGGCGGTGATCGACGCCCACGCCGGGACCCTGACCGTCGACGACGCGGGACGCCTCGCCGGATCGCTGGCCGCCACCCTGCGCCGGGCGCCGCGCTCTCCTCCGGCCGGGAGCCGGGAAGGTTTGCCGGCGCCCGAAGCGGCCGTGACCCTCGATTTCAACGCCGGGCGGACGAGGCTGGCCCGGCCGACCTCGGCCCCGCCCCCAAGGTTTATTGACAGCCTCTCGGCCGGCCCATCATACCCGCCGGCCATGACCGATCCCGCGTCCAGCGTCCTCTACCCCAGGCTCGCCGTGATCGGCTGCGGCCTGATCGGCTCGTCGGTGATCCGCGCCGCCCGCGCCGCCGGGGTGGTCGGCGAGATCGCCGTGGCCGACCCCAGCGCGGCGGTGCGCGGGCGCGTCGTGGCTCTGGGGCTGGCCGACCGCGTCACCGCCGATCCGGCCGAGGCGGCGCGGGGGGCCGACCTGGTGGTCCTCGCCGCCCCGCCGCTCGCCATCGGCGAGGCGGCCGGCCAGATCGCCGCCACCCTGAAGAGCCGAGCGACGGTCACCGACGTGGGCTCGGTCAAGGCCGCCGTCGCCGAGGCCTTGGCCAAGGCCCTGCCGCCGGATGTGTTCGCCATCCCCGGCCACCCCATCGCCGGCTCGGAGGAGTCGGGGCCGGATGCCGGCTTCGCCGCCATGTTCGAGGGCCGCTGGACCATCCTCACCCCCCAGGCCCGGCGGGACGCGCCTTACCTCGCCGCCGTCGATCGCCTCACCGCCTTCTGGGTGGCCCTGGGCGCCCAGGTGGAATTGATGGACGAGCGCCACCACGACCTCGTTCTGGCGGTGACCTCGCATCTGCCGCACCTCATCGCCTACACCATCGTCGGCGCCGCCGCCGACCTGGAGACGGTCACCCGCTCGGAGGTGATCAAATATTCGGCCGGCGGCTTTCGCGACTTCACCCGCATCGCCGCCTCCGACCCCGTGATGTGGCGCGACGTATTCCTGGCCAACAAGGACGCGGTGCTGGAAATCCTCGGCCGCTTCACCGAGGACCTGCAGGCCCTGTCGCGGGCCATCCGCTGGGGCGAGGGCGACAAGTTGGAGAGCCTGTTCACCCGCACCCGCGAAATCCGCCGCGGCGTCATCGAGGCCGGCCAGGAGACCCCCGAGGCCGATTTCGGCCGCCGCCGGCGGAGCCGATAGCGCCGCGGCAACTTCAGTAGGCGAGGCCCGGGGTGATCAGGCGCAGGCTGAAGGCGAACCAGACGGTGGCGACGCAGGCGATGGCGATCAGCACGCTGGAGGTCTTCGCCCACCAGCTTCGCGACTTGTCTCCGGCCACGACCACGACATTGGCCAGAGCGGCCAGGACGCCGATGACGCCGACCAGGCCGATGAGCTGAATCACCCGCAACAGCCAATCGTTGCCGCTGCTCAAGAAAGCCAGATTGGTTTCGGCCGCCCCGGCCAGAACGAACCAGGAGACCAGGAACACCAGGTCGATCAGGGCGACGACCCGCACCGCCCGGTAGAGCCACGCCGCTCGTCCGGCGAGGGCGAAGGGCTGCCGATAGCGCCGGCGGACCACCGCGATCGTCGGCCACAGAACCACGGTCAGGGCAAGAATGACCAGGGTGGCGATGAAGAGCGGCAGGTTCCAGGCTGCCGACATGGCCGCCGGGGTCGGCTGAAGCGCCATCACCGGCGGAAAATCGTCGGTGGCGACGAAGAGCACCTTGCCGCCGCGCACGACCGCCGCCATCCGGCTTTCGCCGCCGACCTCGTTGTAGACGAACGGGCCGACCTCGCGCCAATGCTTGGGCTCTCCGTTGGCCCCGCGGAAGGTGGAGACCGTCACGGTCCCGGCCTTGTCCGACGTGATCTTGGCCTGGCCGAGCAGGTAGCTGGCCAACCGCAGCCAGCCGGAATCCGAGCGTCGGTTCCAGATGTAGCGGCCGGCGAGGGTCCGCCC
>JBPCMA010000091.1:0-5854 GCA_051002715.1 Caulobacteraceae bacterium | reverse complement strand
TGGCCTACGCCATGGTAGCCATCGGCTTCCTGGGCTTCATCGTGTGGGCCCACCACATGTTCACCGTCGGCATGCCGGTGAACCTGCAGGCCTATTTCATCGCCGCCACCATGGTCATCGCGGTGCCCACCGGGGTGAAGGTGTTCTCGTGGATCGCCACCATGTGGGGCGGCTCCATCGACTTCAAGACGCCCATGCTGTGGGCCATCGGCTTCATCTTCCTGTTCACCGTGGGCGGGGTGACTGGGGTGGTGCTGGCCAACGCCGGCATCGACTACGCCCTGCACGATTCCTATTATGTGATCGCGCATTTCCACTATGTGCTGAGCCTGGGCGCCGTCTTCGCCATCTTCGGCGGCTTCTACTACTGGTTCGAGAAGATGTGGGGGGTGCGCTACAACGAGTTCCTCGGAACCGTGCACTTCTGGCTCACTTTCATCGGGGTCAACGTCGTCTTCTTCCCGCAGCACTTCCTGGGCCTGCAGGGGATGCCGAGGCGCACGGTCGACTACCCGGTGGCGTTCAGCTACTGGAACCACATCTCGTCGATCGGCTACGCCATAACCTTTGTGGGCCTGCTGGTCTTCTTCGTGGTGCTCATCGAGGCGGCCGTTCGTCGCCGCCCGGCCAGGGCCAACCCCTGGGGCGTGGGCGCCACCACGCTGGAATGGACCCTCCCTTCGCCGCCGCCGTTCCACCAGTTCAACGAACTGCCGGTGATCCGCGCCGACAGCCACTGACGGGCGTTCATGTGTCCGCATGACTGACCACGCCCTTTCGCCCGTTCTCACCGACGCCGCCGCGCCCGTCGCCCGAGCCGCGACATGGCGGGACTACCTGGCGCTCCTCAAGCCGCGGGTGATGTCCCTGGTGGTGTTCACCGCCGTGACCGGCCTTGTCTGCGCCCGCGCGCCGATGAACCCAATCCTGGCGGCGGTGGCCATCCTGTGCATCGCCGTGGGAGCCGGCGGCTCGGCCGCCCTCAACATGGCCTATGACGGCGATATCGACGCGGTGATGCGCCGCACCCGCGGGCGCCCGGTGCCGGCCGGCCGGGTGCGGGCGGCCGACGCCCTGGCCCTCGGCGTCGCCCTGTCGCTTTTTTCGGTGGCCTTGATGGGTCTGGCGATCAACCTTTTGGCGGCGAGTCTGCTGGCCGCCACTATCGCCTTCTACGCCGTCGTCTACACCGTCTGGCTCAAGCGCCGGACACCGCAGAACATCGTCATCGGCGGCCTGGCCGGGGCCCTGCCGCCCCTTGTCGGCTGGGCGGCGGCCAGCGGAACCGCGCCGTTCAACGCCTGGCTGCTGGTCGCCATCATCTTCCTGTGGACCCCGCCGCATTTCTGGGCCCTGTCGCTCTACACCCGCGAGGACTACGCCAAGGCCGGGGTGCCGATGATGCCGGTGGCCCGTGGAGCGGCCTCCACCCGCCGGCAGATTCTGGCCTACAGTATGGTCCTGATCCCGCTCTGCATCGCGCCGGCCTTCACCGGCCTGGGCGGCGCGGCCTATCTGGCCGTGGCCAGCGCCGGAGGGGCGATGTTCATCGTTCTCGCCGCGCGACTGGCTATGAGCCGCGCCGGCGACCTGGCCGGCGAGAGAACCGCGGGCGGCGATCTTTATGCGGTCAAGGCCGCCTCCGCGCCGGCGCGCAATCTGTTCGCCTTCTCCATCCTCTACCTCTTCCTGCTGTTCGCCGCCCTGCTCGGCGAACACCTGATGGGCGCGCCGCCGCTGAGGTGGGGGCCATGAGCGACCCGAACTCCGAGGACCAGCCGGCCGCCAGGGCGCGGCGAGGGCGCAATGTCCTGCTGGCGGTGGCGCTCGCCGCCTTCGTGGTGGTCGTCTTCATCGTCACCCTGGTAAAGTTGAGCGCCAATGGCCCACGGGGGTTCTGACCGCCGCGCGCCAGCCGCCGCGCGCAACGCCCGGCTCGCTCTGATCTGCGGCGCGGTGTTCGCGGTCATGGTCGGGGCGGCCTTCGCGGCCGTGCCCTTCTACCGCGCCTTCTGCCAGGCGACCGGCTTCAACGGCACCGACAGACGCGCCGGCGCCGCGCCCGCGCGCGTGTCGGACAGGACGGTGATCGTCCGCTTCGACGCCAACGTCCGCGACATCGCCTGGCGCTTCGAGCCGGCGCAAACGAACCAGACGGTCAGGCTGGGTGAAAGCAAGCTCGCCTTCTTCCGGGCCACCAACCTCGCCTCGACCCCGATCACCGGTCGCGCGATCCACAATGTGCTGCCCGAATCGGCCGGCCCGTATTTTTCGACGCTGGAATGCTTCTGCTTCAAGAACCAGACGATCGCGCCTGGCCAAACGGTGGAGTTTCCCGTGGTTTATTTCGTCGATCCCCGCTACGCCAAGGACCCCGATGCGACGAGCTCGGGACAGATCACCCTTTCCTACACCTTCTTTCCGTCGGTGAGCGGACGGGGCGTCGGCCAGCAGGCGCGAGCCTCCACGGCCGCGCGTCCCTCGGCCCTTGGCGCATAGCGTCGCGCGGGGCTATAGCACCATCA
The DNA here is from genome assembly GCA_051002715.1 of Caulobacteraceae bacterium. GTDB lineage: Bacteria > Pseudomonadota > Alphaproteobacteria > Caulobacterales > Caulobacteraceae > Acaudatibacter. The sequence goes on along the minus strand of JBPCMA010000091.1, from coordinate 3,329 downwards.
AATCCATCTCATGGAGCCTGGTCGCCTCGGGCCGGGCTAGAGGGCACGACTGGCGACATGACTCACGAAGGCGTCAAGCACGACTACCATCTGGTGAACCCCAGCGCCTGGCCGCTCATCGGCTCGATCTTCGCGGTGCTCATGGCGCTCGGCCTGGTGGCCGGCCTCAAGGGGCTGGTCGGGGTTCCCAAGGGCCAATGGTGGCTGATGGGCGTCGGTATCGCGGGCGTCCTTTTCACCATGGCCGGCTGGTGGACCGAGGTGGTCAAGGAATCCAATCGCGGCGACCACACGCCGGTAGTCTCCATCGGCCTGCGCTACGGCATGATCCTCTTCATCGTCTCCGAAGTGATGTTCTTCGTCGCCTGGTTCTGGATCTTCTTCGAGATGGCCCTTTTCCACCACGTGCGCACCCTCTCGCCCATCGACGACGTGCGCGCCGCCTGGGCGACCTGGCCGCCCAAGGGGATCGAGGTGGTGCCGCCCTTCCAGCTTCCCCTGGTCAACACAATCACCCTGCTTCTTTCGGGGACCACGGTGACCTGGGCCCACCACGCCCTGCAGACGGGGGACAGGCGGGGCGCCAAGATCGGCCTCATCCTGACCATCGCCCTGGGTTGCCTCTTCACCGGCATCCAGGCCTACGAATACCACCACATCCTCACCGACCACCTGTTCTATTCGCCGGAGGCGGCCAACGCCGGCCTCTACGGATCGGCCTTCTTCATGGCCACCGGCTTTCACGGCTTTCACGTCATCATCGGCACCATCTTCCTGATCGTCTGCCTGATCCGGCTGATGAACGGCGGCTTCACGCCGCGCCAGCATTTCGGCTTTGAGGCGGCGTCCTGGTACTGGCAGTTCGTCGATGTGGTGTGGCTGTTCCTGTTCGCCTTCCTCTATCTGATCTTCGGCGCCGGCTGGGGCCATTGAGGATATCCGGTTGGGTGGGTTCCTGGCCTCGGCGTGGTGACGCCTGACGGCGGCGGCCGGCGAGGCTGGCGGGCCTTTCCCATCGGCCTGACCATCGCCGCCGCCGTCGGCCTTGCCGTCCTGATCGGCCTGGGCGTCTGGCAGCTCCACCGGCTGAAATGGAAGGAGGGGCTGCTGGCCAAGGTCGCCGCCCTGCGCGGCGCGGCGCCTCGCCCCCTCGGCCCGGTGCTAGCCGGTGTCGCGAAGGGCGAGGCCATGGAATTCATCCGGGTGAGCGTCGGCTGCGCCCCGGCCGCCGCCCCTTCGCCCATGGTCTTTCGCTACGCGTTGCATGACGGCCAGGTCGGGTGGCGGGCCATGGCCTGGTGCCGGCTGGCCGGCGGCCCCTACGACGCCATCCTGCTCGATCGCGGGCTGGCGGCGCGTTTCGCCGGGGCCATGGCCCCGGCCCCGGCCCGCTTCCCCGAGCCGAAGGCCGTCACCGGGGTGCTGCGCGCCGTCGCCGGCCCCTCACCGCTCGACCCGGCGGCGCCAGAGAACCAGAACGGGCTCACCGTCCTGCGGGTGGCGGACACCCACGCCCTGGCCGTCGTCGCCCGCCGAAGCGGCCTCGCCCGACCCGCCCCCTACATCCTGGCGGTCGAGACCGAAACTCCGCCGCCGGTCGGCATCGCCCCGGCCGCTTTGCCGGAAGACATTCCCAACAACCACTTCGTCTACGCCCTGACTTGGTTCGCCCTGGCCGGCATCCTGGCCTGGTTCTACATCGCCCTGGTGTGGCGACGGCTGGCCGGGCGATGAGATTCGTCTCTACCCGTGGCGAAGCGCCGGACGTCGGCTTCATCGACGCCCTGCTGGCCGGCTTGGCCCCCGACGGCGGCCTCTACATGCCCAAGGCCTGGCCCGCCCTGGCGGCCGAAGAGATCGCCGCCTTTTCGGGGGCGCCCTATCCGACGGTGGCGGCCGCTATCCTTGGGCGGTTCGCCGGCGAGGAGATCGCCGCGACCACCCTGCGGGATCTGTGCGAGGAGGCCTATGCCGGTTTCATCCACCCGGCGGTCGCGCCGCTGATCCAACTGGCGCCGGGGCGCTTTCTGCTGGAACTCTTTCACGGCCCGACCCTCGCCTTCAAGGATCTGGCCATTCAGATTCTTGGCCGGCTCTACCAGCATGGGCTGGCCAGGACCGGTCGGGCCCTGACCGTCGTCTGCGCCACCTCTGGCGACACCGGCGGCGCGGCGGTCGAGGCCTTCCGCGGGCGGGACAATGTGAGGCTCGTCGTGCTCTTTCCCGAAGGGCGCGTCTCCGAGGCCCAGCGCCGGTTCATGACCACCGCGACCGAGGGCAACGTCCGCTGCGTCGCGGTGGCCGGCGACTTCGACGACGGCCAGGCCATCCTGAAAGCCCTGTTCGCCGACGCCCCCTTCGCAAAGACGGTGAACCTGACGGCGGCCAACTCGATCAACATCGTCCGCATCGCCGCCCAGTGCGTCTATTATTTCACCGCCGCCGTCGCCCTGGGCGCGCCGGGCCGGCCGGTCGCCTTCGCAATTCCCACCGGCAACTTCGGCGACGCCTTCGCCGGCTGGGCCGCCCGACGCATGGGCCTGCCGGTCACGCGCCTGGTCGCGGCGACCAACGCCAACGACATCGTCGCCCGCGCTCTGGCGACCGGCGTCTATGCGCGGGCGCCGGCGCGGGCCACCCAGACCCCGGCCATGGATATTCAGGTCGCCTCCAACTTCGAGCGGCTGTGGTTCGAATGCGCCGGGCGGGACGGCGCGGCGACGGCCGCCGCCTTTCGCGGCTTCGCCGCTTCGGGGAGTTTGGACATCCCGCCGGCCGTCCTGCGGACCATGCGCGAGGTGTTCGCGGGCGTTTCGGTCGACGAAGCGCGAACCCGCCAAACCATGGCGACGACCTGGAAGGAGACCGGCGTGCTCATCGATCCGCACACGGGGGTCGCCCTGGCCGGGGCCGATGGCGCCTCGCCGGGCGGGAGCGGGGCGCCGCTCATCGTGCTTTCCACCGCCCATCCGGCCAAGTTTCCGGCCGCCGTCCATGCCGCGACGGGAGTCTTTCCCGAGCCGCCGCCGGCCATCCGGGCGTTGACGGGCCGCCCCGAGCGCTTCGACCGCCTCCCCGCCGATACCGAGACGGTCAAGGCCTATGTCCGGGACTTCGCCGCCCCATGATCGCCCCCGCCGCCGCCGTTCCCCGTCTCCACGCCCTTGCCAATGGGGTGACGGTGATCTGCGACGCCGCGCCCGGCTTTGAAACCCTGGCGCTCAGCGTGGTGGCCGGGCGCGGAGGGGGGCACGAGGAAGGGGGACGAGATGGCTGGTGGGGTCTTCTGGGGCGGAGGAGGGTTAAAGGGGGAGGCGCCCACCCTGCCC
>JBPCMA010000090.1:0-3678 GCA_051002715.1 Caulobacteraceae bacterium | reverse complement strand
GCCGCCCACGCCAGCGCAGGATCGCCCGGCCGTTCGGCGCTCGGATAGGCGTCGCTCAGCCCCGGCGCCTCCCCGCTCAAGGCGAGGCCGTGCAAGGCCCCGAGCAGCCGAAGCGGCGCCGCGTCGGCGAGAAGGGCACGCGTCGCGGCGCCGGCCCAGGGGGCGAAGAGGGCGAGGGTCGGCCCGCCGGCGCCCGCGTCCGCCGCCGCGCATTCCAGGAGCGCGGCCGAAAAGGGCGAGCCCATGGCTTGGCACGCCGCCGCCTGGAAATTCAGCGCTCGTATCAGGGAATCTTCGCCGGCCATGGCGGCGGAGTTCGCTTCACTCGGCCGCGCCGTCAATCTTGAAAAGGATCGTCAACCCGCGAAAAGGCGCGCATCGGGTCCCTGCCCATGAGGGCCAGGCGAACCGGCGCCCAGGCCATGCGGTGAATCTCGCACGGCCCCAGGTCGAGGAGGGCGCGGGCATGGATCGGGGCGCGGTAGCCCTTGTGGCAGGCGAAGCCGTAGCCGGGATAGCGCTCGTCCATCTGGGCCATCAGGCGGTCGCGGGCCGTCTTGGCGAGAATCGAGGCGGCGGCGATGGACGAGGAGATGCAATCGCCCCTGACCACCGTCTTCACCGGGCAGGGCAGGGCAAAGGCGTAGTTTCCGTCCACCAGGGCGAAGGCCGGGGCGTGGGCCATGGCCTCGACGGCGCGGCGCATGGCGAGGCCGGTGGCGTGCAGGATGTTCAGAGCGGCGATTTCTTCCACCGAGGCGAAACCCACGCCCCAGGCCAGAGCCCGCGCCTTGATCTGCGGTTCGAGCGCCCATCGCTGGGCGGCCGACAACTTTTTGGAATCGTTGAGGCCGGCGATCGCCCCGCGGGACTTCAGGATCACCGCGCCGGCGCACACCGGCCCGGCCCACGGCCCTCGGCCCGCTTCGTCCACCCCGCAGACGGGGGCGGGGCAGGCCCGCTCGAGCAGCATGTCGGGCCAGGCTCGGGCCATCAACGCCCACCCATCGCCGCCACCTGCCGGTGGCGGAAACAGCCGGTGACATGATCGTTGACCATGCCGGTCGCCTGCATGAAAGCATAGACGATCACCGGCCCGCAGAACTTGAATCCCTTGGCCTTGAGCGCCTTGACCATTTCGACGGCGAACGGCGTCTGGGCCGGAACCTGGCCGATATCGGCCCAGGCGTTCTGGATCGGCGCGCCGCCGGCGAGATTCCACAGAAAGGCCGAGAAATCCTCGCCCGCCTCGCGCATGTCCAGAAAGATCCGCGCCCCGCCGATCGCCGCATCGATCTTGGCGTTGGAGCGGACGATGCCCGCGTCGGCCATCAGCCGCGCCCGATCCGCCGCGCCGAAGCGGGCCACCGCGTTCGGATCGAAGCCGGCGAAGGCGGCGCGAAAGGCCTCGCGCTTCTTGAGAATGGTGTTCCACGAAAGACCGGCCTGAAAACCGTCCAGCACCAGCTTTTCCCACAGAGCGCGGGAATCGTATTCGGGAACCCCCCACTCCTCGTCGTGATAGGCCGCATAGAGGGGATCGCGCGGATTGGCCCAGGCGCAGCGACCCGCCTCGCCCTCCGCTTCGCCCCCCGCCTCGCTTTCGTACAGCTTGACGCCCAACGCCTATCGCCTCCAAACACCCGCGGCCATGCGGATTCTCAACGTCGCCGACTTCAACTGGATGACCGGCGCCGAGCGCCGCACCGCCAGACTTTCCCTGTTCGCCATCTGCCGCAAGTTCACTCTGGCGGCAACGCGGGCCAATTATTTGGTGGTCGAGTTTTCCGACCGCGCCGTCGCCCGCATGGCCGGGCCGCTGAGGCTGCGCGCCCTGGGGCGCGGCTGGGCCAACCGGCGGTTCCTGCAATGCGTGGATGAGTTGAAGCCCGACCTTATCCTGCTGCATTTCGCCGACACGATCACCAACGCTTCCCTGGCCGAGGCGCGGCGGCTGGCCCCAGGCGTCGCCATCGCCGACATCAACATCGACCCCATCGACACGGCCAAGAACCAGCGGCGCCTGGCCTTGCGCCGGGGCGCCGCCGACGCCCTCTTCGTCACCACCGCCGAGCCCTCGCTCGGGCGATTGGCCGGGCCAGGGGCTTTCGCCGCCTTCCTGCCCAATCCGGTGGACGCCTCGGTGGAGACCGGCCGCGCCTTCGACATCGCGGCGCCGGCCTTCGACCTGCTCTTCGCGGCGCGGGAAGGTTCGCGGCGGGAGATCGGGCAGGTGTTCCTGACCCCCGGCCAGGTCGCCGCCCGCCTGCGCGCCGCCGTCCCCGGCCTGCGCCTCTCCACCCCCGGGGCGGGCGGCCAGCCCGAAGCCATCGGCCACGACTACCTCATCGCCCTTCAATCGGCGCGCCTGGGCTGGTCGCTGTCGCGCCGCGCCACCCTGCCGCTCTACGCGTCCGACCGCATGGCCCACTTGTTTGGAAGCGGTCTGGGCGTGCTGCTCGACCGTCGGTCCGGCTTCGAGCGCTTCTACGCGCCGGACGAGGCCGTCTTCTACGACGACCTCCCCGGCCTGACCGCCGCCCTGCACCCAATCCTGGCCGACGACGCCCTGGCCCGCGCCATGGCCCGCAAGGGTTGGGAGAGGACCTGGAGCCTGTTCGAGAGCGGCCGGGTGTTTTCGTATTTGCTCGCCCAGCTGTTCGACGACGGCGGAGCGACGGGCTACGAGTGGCCTTGCGAGCGGTGGCGCGGCTGAGGGGTTCGGGCGACCGTCAGCCAGTCCGGCCACATGGGCCGCCACGCCCGGCCATCCGCCGTGGCCAAGGTCCCGGCCTCCAGCCGGTCGAGGCGGAGAAGCGCCATGGCGCCGCCCTCGGCGCCCGACAGGGCCACGCCGGCGCGCAGGGTTCCGGCCAGCAATTCCGACCCGTGGGCGGGCGGCGGGCCGTCGAAGGCGATGGGGATCATGCGGCTCTTTACCGCCCCGCGCCGTTTCATGCGCGAGGTGGTTTCCTGGCCGACGAAACAGCCTTTCTTGAAGTCGATGCCGTTCAGCAGATCGAAATTAGCTTCGATGGGATAGGTCGCCTCGGCGCCCCAGTCGGCGGGGCCGGGAACGCCCAGCGCCAGGCGGCGAGTCTCGTAAGCCGCCTCGTCGACTCGGGTCGCGCCGGCGGGCGCCGCCGCGCCGTAGCCGCGGCGCCCGAGCGTCGTTAGGCGAGGGTCGGGGCTCCATCCGGCGGGGGCGGCGGGCGGACCCCACAGCGCCTCCACGGTGAGATCGGAGGCGGCAATGTCCACCTTGGCGCGCAGACGGTAGAGGCCGAGCCGCTGGGTCAGGGCGTCGCGGCGATCCGCCGCGCAGTCGATCAGGCAGCCATCGGCCCCGCCGATCACGAAGAGGTCGAAGAGCAGCCGCCCCTGGGGCGTGAGAAGGCCGGCGAACCGCGCCTCGCCGATGGCGAGGGTCTCCACGTCCTGGGTGATCAGGCCCTGAAGAAAGGCGCGCCAGTCGGCTCCGCCCAGGGCGACGACGGCGCGGCTGGGCAGTTCCGCCACGAACGAGGAATCGGTCATGCTCCAATGTGAGCCCGCCGACCCTGGAGCGCCAGGGCGCCGCCGCCTATAGGATGGCTGACATGGCGGCCCCGCGCTTTTCGATCCTCTTTATCGCCCCCAGCCGCATCGGCGACGCGGTCTTGTCGTCGGGCCTGGTCA
>JBPCMA010000089.1:0-42415 GCA_051002715.1 Caulobacteraceae bacterium | reverse complement strand
CGCTCTTGGCCTTGCGCAGGTTGAAGAACAGCTTCTTCTGCGCCGCCGTGGTGCCCATCTTGACCAGGGACCAGGAGCGCAGGATGTATTCCTGGATCGAGGCGCGGATCCACCACATGGCGTAGGTGGCCAGGCGAAAGCCGCGGTCGGGCTCGAACTTCTTGACCGCCTGCATGAGGCCGACGTTGCCCTCGCTGATCACCTCGCCGATCGGCAGGCCATAGCCGCGGTAGCCCATGGCGATCTTGGCCACCAGGCGCAGGTGCGAGGTGACCAGGCGATGCGCCGCCTCCGGATCCTCGTGCTCGCGCCAGCGCTTGGCGAGCATGAATTCCTCGTCCTTGGCCAGCATGGGAAATTTGCGGATTTCGGTCAGGTAGCGCGACAGGCCGCCGTCCGGCGACATGACCGACAGGGTGTTAACGGCCGCCATGGAATTTTCTTTGGTTCCCCTCGTTGAAAAGGCCGGCGCGGATTTGCGCGCGCCGTCGCCCCCTTTCGAACCCTTTAGATAGGCGATCGTTGCGGCGCCTTTAAGACACCGGCGACTCGATGCTTTCTATCGGCCCTGTCAGAGGCTCTGCAGCGCCGCCTCCAGCTCGGCCATGTCGGGGGGAAGGGGGGTTTCGAACCGCAAGGCCTCGCCGGTGATCGGGTGGGCGAAACCCAGGATCGCCGCGTGGAGGGCCTGTCGCTTCAGACCCGCGTCGGCGATCGCCTGACGCACCGCCGGCGCCGGCGGCCCGGAACCTTAGGTCGGATCGCCCAGGCACGGAGCGCCCTTGTGGGCTAGCTGGACGCGGATCTGGTGCGTGCGCCCGGTCTCCAGGGTGCAGGAGACGCGGGCCGCCAGGGACCTGGCCGCGGGGCCAAAGGCGCGGGCCACGAGGTAATGGGTTATCGCCTCGCGGCCGCCGGCGCGCAGCACCGCCATCTTCTTGCGATCGGCGCTCGATCGGCCGAGGCGCGTCGTCACCGTTCCCGCGGCCGGCGAGGGCGCGCCGCGGGTGAGAGCGATGTAGGCCCGCTCGATGTCGTGGGCGGCGAAGAGGGCGCAGAGTCCCCGGTGCGCCGCGTCGCTCTTGGCCGCCACCATCACCCCCGAGGTGTTCTTGTCCAGCCGATGCACGATCCCCGGCCGCGCCACCCCGCCGATGCCCGAAAGGCTGGCCCCGCAGTGGTGGATGAGGGCATTGACCAGGGTGCCGCCGTGGCTCCCCGGCGCCGGATGGGCCGACATGCCAGCCGCCTTGTCGATGACGATCAGGTGGTCATCCTCGAACAGGACGGCGAGGGCGATGGCTTCGGCCTGGGGATCGGGGGCGAGCGGCGGGGGGATGCGCAGTTCGTAGACCCCCGGCGACGCCTTGGCCGAGGCGTCGGTCACCGCTTCACCGTCCAGGCTCACCGCGCCGGCGGCCAGCAGCGCCTGGACGCGGGCGCGCGACAGGTCCGGCGCGGCGTCGGCCAGGGCGCGGTCGAGGCGCTTGTCGGTGGCGGTCAATTTGACCCGTGTAACCTCCCTCCCCTTCATGGGGAAGGTGGGCCGCGCGAAGCGCGGGACGGGTGCGGCTCTTTCCAGAAGTCGCGTTGCGGGCGAGACCCCACCCCGCTCGCCTGACGGCGAGTCGCCCTCCCCATGAAGGGGAGGGAGGATTTTGGTCGTCGCTTCAGCTCTTCCCCCTCACTTCCGGTTGCAGAAATCCAGGAACCGCCGTTGCAGCTCCTTGTCGCTCCGGAACACGCCGGTGAACCGGGTGGTGAGGGTGGAAACGTGGCGGTGGCCCACGCCCCTGGTGGTCATGCACTGGTGTTCGGCGTCGATCAGCACCGCGACGCCGGCTGGGCGCACGGAATCGACGATGGCGTCGGCGATCTGCTGAGTCAGGGTCTCCTGGGTCTGCAGGCGCCGCGCGAAGATCTCCACCACCCGCGCCAGCTTGGAGATTCCCACCACCTTGTTGGTCGGCATGTAGGCGACATAGGCCTTGCCCAGGAACGGGGCCATGTGGTGCTCGCAGTGGCTCTCCACCTCGATGTCGCGCAGCATGACGATGTCGTCGTAGCCCTGGACGTCCTCGAAGGTGCGGTCGAGCTCGCGCGCCGGGTCGGCCCGATAACCGGCGAACCATTCGTCGTAGGCGTCCACCACGCGGCTGGGCGTCTCGACCACCCCCTCGCGGCGCGGATCGTCGCCGGCCCAGGCGATCAGGGTGCGCACCGCCGCCATGGCCTCTTCGCGCGAGGGCCGCGCCGGCGCCTCCAGGGCGGCCGCGCCGAGATCGAGCCGCTCGCCAGTCAGCGCATCCATGCGGAGTGTTCTTTCCTGGGTCTCGACGCGGCGGCGCCCCGATGGCTTGTCGGCCGGCCAGTCTCTATATGGGCCGGGGTCATGGCCCCGCAACATTCACCTCTCCCCCATTCCGAATGACCCTTCGTCTTTACGACACCATGGCGCGTGCCAAGCGCCCCTTCGTTCCGGTCGATCCGGCGCGGGTGACCCTCTATGTCTGCGGCCCAACGGTCTACAACTACGCCCACATCGGCAACGCCCGCCCGGTGGTGGTGTTCGACCTCCTCTTCCGCCTGCTGCGCCGCCTCCATGGCGAGGACAAGGTTCTCTACGCCGCCAACGTCACCGACGTGGACGACAAGATCAACGCCAAGGCCGCCGACGAGGGCGTCGCCATCGGCCAGGTCACCGCTCGCTATCTGGACGCCTACCACGCCGACATGTCGGCGCTGGGCGCCCTTCCCCCCACCTTCGAGCCCCGGGCGACGCAGGCCATGGACGCCATCGTCGCCATGATCGGGCGGCTGATCCACAACAACGCCGCCTACGCGGCGGAGGGGCATGTGCTCTTCGACACTCAGGCCTATGGCGGTTACGGCGAACTGTCGCGCCGCTCCCTGGACGACATGATCGCCGGGGCGCGGGTCGAGGTCGCCCCCTACAAGCGCCATCCGGCCGACTTCGTGCTTTGGAAGCCGTCCAAGCCCGGCGAGCCGGTGTGGGAGAGCCCGTTCGGTCCCGGCCGCCCCGGCTGGCACATCGAGTGCTCGGCGATGATCGAAGAGACTTTGGGCCTTCCCATCGACATCCACGGCGGCGGCAATGACCTCATCTTCCCCCATCACGAGAACGAGCGGGCCCAGGGGATGTGTGCCGGCCATGCCGCGTCTTACGCCAACTACTGGCTGTACAACGGCTTCGTGAACGCAGGGTCGAAAAAGATGTCCAAGAGCCTGGGCAACGTGGCCCTCATCCGCGACCTGCTCGCCGAGGCGCCCGGCGAGGCCCTGCGCTGGGCACTGCTGGCCTCCCATTACCGCCAGCCGCTCGCCTGGACCGACGATGTCGTGGATCAGGCCAAGAGCGCCCTGGACACCCTCTACGGCGTGCTGCGCCGCGCCGCCGATGTGCCGGCGGAGGGGGACGAACCGTCCGCCGCCTTCCTGGACGCCCTCTTCGACGACCTGAACACCCCCAAGGCCAACGCCGAACTCTTCGCCCTCGCCCGGCGGCTGGAGACCGGAAACCCCGGCGAACGCGCCCGGGCCAAGGGCGAACTTCTGGCCGCCGGCGCCCTCATCGGCGTTCTCCACGCCGACCCGGACGCCTGGTTCCACGGCGGCGCCGACGGCGCTCTCACCACACGCATCGACGCCCTGATCGCCGAGCGTGTCGCCGCCCGCGCCGCCCGCGACTGGCCCGCCGCCGACCGCCTGCGCGGCGAACTCACCGCCCTGGGCGTCGAGGTCATGGACAACGCCGATGGCGCGACGTGGAAAATGAGGGAGCGAGCCTGATGCGGGTCAAGATCGAACACCGCCTGGGCATTCCCGCCCCGGCCGAGGCGATCTGGGCGGCGATCGCCGACATTTCCGCGTGGCCTGCCTGGAACCCCCTCTACCCCAAGGCCGAGGGGGTGTTGCGCATCGGCGCGCCGCTGGTCCTCGAGGTGGCCCTCCCCGGCCAGAAGCGCCGCACCATCCGCCCTACCGTCTCCGACTGGGTGCCCAACGAGCAGATTCTGTGGAAGCTCTCGCTGCTGGGCGGCCTGATCAAATCCATCCGCTATCTGGAGATCGAACAACTCACCGAATCGGGATGCATCTTCTCCAACGGCGAGATGTTCGACGGCCTGCTCGGCGAAGCGGCGGCCCGCCGCCTGCGCGCCCCCCTGCGCGCCGGCTTCACCGCCATGGGCGAGGCGGTCAAGGCGCGGGTGTTGGCGGCGTGGCGGAGCGGCGAGAACAACCCTGCCTGAATGACAATGATCGACGACCTCTATTCGGCTAAGATCCTCGCCCTGGCGGCCAACATGCCCCGCGCCGGGCGCCTCGCCGCGCCGGACGCCTCGGCCGAGAAGGTGGCCAAGCTTTGCGGCAGCCGGGTCGTCGTCGATGTGGTTCTGGACCGCGGCCGGGTCGCGGATTTCGCCCAAGAGATCAGGGCCTGCGCGCTGGGCCAGGCCGCCGCCGCCGTTCTGGGCGCCAATGTCATCGGCGCGAGCGTCCACGAAATCGAAATGGCCCGCGAGGCTTTTCGTGCTATGTTGAAGACGGGCGGCCCCGCGCCCACGGGACGCTTTTCGGACCTCGCCATGCTGGAACCGGTGAAAGACTATCCGCCCCGCCACGCCTCGACGCTGCTCGCGTTCGAGGCGACAGTGGAAGCGTGTCGACGCGCCCTGACGGCCGGCGGTTCGCGAACTAGCCGCGCCGGCGCGGGCTGATCGGACGCACTCCGCGCGCACTGCCGGCATGAATCTCTACCACGGCGTCATCAAGGCGGGCCATCGCGCCTACAAGTTGACGCTCTCGCCCTGGATCGGGCGCCAGTGCCGTTTCCTGCCCACCTGTTCGGACTATGCGGCCAAGGCCCTGATCGACCACGGGCCCCTGCGCGGCGGCGCCCTCGCCGCTCGGCGGGTCCTCAGATGCCACCCCTTCGGTGGATCGGGCTATGACCCGGTTCCCCCCAGAAAGACTTGAGAGACCATGATCGAACTCACATTCCCTGACGGCCGGTCCCGCCAATTCGCGGACGGCGCCACGGGCCGCGACGTCGCCGCCGCCATCTCCCCGTCCCTCGAAAAGAAGGCCCTGCTGGTCAAGCTGGACGGGCGCCTGCTCGATCTCGCCCGCCCGCTGCCCGCCGGCGGGGCGATCGAGATCGTCACCCGCGACGCGCTCGAGGCCCTGGAGGTGATCCGCCACGACACCGCCCACGTCCTCGCCGAAGCGGTCCAGGAGCTCTTTCCCGATACCCAGGTCACCATCGGCCCCAACGTCGAGGACGGCTTCTATTACGACTTCGCCCGCGACCAGCCGTTCTCGCTGGACGACTTCCCGGCCATCGAGGCGCGGATGCGCCAGATCGTTGGTCGCGACGAGGCCATCTCCCGCGAGGAGTGGGACCGCGACGAGGCCATCGCCCACTTCGAGGCCATCGGCGAAAAGTATAAGGCTCAGATCATCCGCGACATCCCCGCCGACCAGCCGATCAGCGTCTATCGCCAGGGCGCCTGGAAGGATCTGTGCCGGGGGCCGCACCTTCCCTCCACCCGCCACGTCGGCAAGGCGTTCAAGCTGACCAAGCTCGCCGGCGCCTATTGGCGCGGCGACCAGGCCAACGCCCAGCTCCAGCGCATCTACGGCACCGCCTGGGCCTCCGACGCCGACCTCGCCGCCTATCTGAAACGCGTCGAGGAGGCGGAAAAGCGCGATCACCGCAAGCTCGGCGCGGCTATGGATCTTTTCCACATCCAGGAAGAGGGGCGCGGCATGATCTTCTGGCACCCCAAGGGCTGGACCCTCTACCGCACCCTGCTGGCCTATGTCCGCCGCCGCATCGAGGCGGCCGGCTACGTCGAGGTCAAGACGCCGCAGATTCTCGACAAGTCGCTGTGGGAGCGGTCCGGCCACTGGCAGAAGTTCCGCGCCGACATGTTCGCCTGCGAGGACGAGTCCGGCGAGGTGATGGCGGTCAAGCCGATGAACTGCCCCGGCCACATCCAGATCTTCAATCACGGCCAGCGCTCCTACCGCGAGCTGCCGATCCGCATGGCCGAGTTCGACGGCCTGCACCGCAACGAGGGCTCCGGTTCGACGCACGGCCTGCTTCGGGTGCGCCAGATGGCCCAGGACGACGGCCACATCTTCTGCCCCGACGATCAGATCGAGGCCGAATCGGTGGCCTTCATCGAGTTGCTCAAGACCGTCTATCGCGACCTGGAGGTGGAACTTCACGCCGTCAAGCTGGCCCTGAGGCCCGACGAGCGCTTCGGTTCGGACGAGGAATGGACCATCGCCGAGGATACCCTCGAGCGCGCCGCCCGCGCCGCCGGGGTGGAGGTCGAACGGGTTCCCAAGGAGGGCGCCTTCTACGGCCCCAAGCTGGAGTTCCATCTGCGCGACGCCATCGGCCGGACCTGGCAGTGCGGCACCCTGCAGCTGGACTATGTGCTGCCCGAGCGTCTCGACGCCAGCTACATCGGCGAGGACGGGCAGAAGCATCGGCCGGTGATGCTGCACCGCGCCATCCTGGGCTCGATGGAGCGGTTCATCGGGGTGCTGATCGAACACCACGCCGGGGCCTTTCCCCTCTGGCTCGCCCCGGTTCAGGTGGTAGTCGCCACCATCACCTCCGACGCCGATCCGTGGGCGGAAGAAGCCGCCGCCGCCCTGCGCCGCGCCGGCCTGCGGGTGGAGACCGACCTGCGCAACGAAAAGGTCGGCTACAAGGTACGCGAACACTCCCTGGCCAAGGTCCCCGTCCTCGCCGTGGTCGGCCGCCGCGAAGCCGAGGAAGGCAAGGTGGCCCTGCGCCGGTTGGGCTCGGATCGCCAGGAGGTGCTGGGGCTGGCGGAAGCGGTTGCGCGCCTCACCCTTGAAGCCACGCCGCCTGATCTGCGGGACCGATGAAGCGAAAATTCTCCCTCCCCTTGATGGGGAGGGCGACTCGCCGAAGGCGAGCGGGGTGGGGTGACGCCGCCGCAACGCGCTTTGCCCCACGGCCCCACCCGTCCGCTCGCGAACGCTCGCGGCCACCCTCCCCATAAAGGGGAGGGAGGTTATTCGTCCGCCGCCTCCGCCCTCGCCACCACGACCACGCCGTCCTCCAGGCGCACCTCCGGAACCGCCGCCTTGGTGAATGGCGACCACCAGCTGGGGCCGCCCTCCGCCGGTTCGATCTCCAAAAGGTCGCCGGCCCCGAAGTCATGCGCCGATTTCACTCGGCCCAGCGGCGCGCCCTCGGGAGACAGAGCGGTCAGGCCGATCAGATCCGCAACATAGAATTCGTCTTCGTCGGGATTGGGCAGGCTCGCCCGGTCGATATAGAGACCCAGGCCGCGCAGGGCGGTCGCCGCGTCACGCGTCCGGACCTCGGCGGCGCGGGCGATCAAGGCCCCTTTTACCGCCCGCCCGCCGATGAGAGTCAGGGCGATCGACCCGTCCTCGCGCTTCAACACGCCAAAGACCAGCAGGGCGGCCGGATCGTCCGTATACGCCGCGATCCGCACCTCGCCCCTCACGCCGACCGCGCCGGAGACCTTGCCGACCAGGATCAGCAAACCCTTCTCCCCTCGCGGGAGAAGGTGGCGCGAAGCGCCGGATGAGGGGTTTTCCACGCTCCATCCGCACGGCGGCCGCCTCCTCGGCGAGGGTTGTGCGACCCCTCATTCGACCCCCTTCGGGGGCCACCTTCTCCCGCAGGGGGAGAAGGACATTTCGCGCTCGCCCTCACGCGCTTTTGGCGGGCGTCTCTTCGGCCGGTTCCCGAGCGGGCGCGTCCTCATCGGCCGCGGTGGGTTCTTCGGCGACGGCATCGACCTCGGCCACCGGCTCCGGCGCTGCTTCGGCTTCGGCGACCGATACGGAAGCGACTTCTTGGGCGGCCGGTTCTTCGGCGACCGGAGATTCTTCGGCGACATCTTCGGTCACGGTCTCCGGCTCGGGCGCGACGGTCGCCTCGGCGGCGGCCTCGGGCGGGGCTTCCTCGGCGATCGGTTCCTCGACCACCGGTTCGGGTTCCGGCGTCGGCGGGGGGGCGGCGGCCAGGGCGGCGGCGCGGTCTTCGCGCTCCTTGACCCGCGCCTTGGCCTTGGCGTGCGGCGCGCCCTTTTTGAGGTTGATCCCGTGCTCCCACTTGGCGAGGCCCTGCGTCGATAGGAATCGCGCCACCCGCTCGGTGGGCTGGGCCCCCTTGCCCAGCCATTCGGCGATCCGCTCGCCCTTGAGGACCAGGCGCTGGGCGTCGTCCTTCTTCAGCAGCGGATTGTAGCTGCCCACCTTCTCGATGAAGCGGCCGTCGCGGGGCGAATGGCTGTCGGCGACGACGATGGAATAGTAGGGGCGCTTCTTGGCGCCGCCCCGGGCGAGGCGAATTTTCAACATTTGTAAGTTTGATCCTTGGTCTGACGATTTCTCAGGGTTTCTTGAACGGATTGAAGTTCGCCGGCATTCCGCCGAGCCCCGGGAGGGTGGGTCCACCCAGGCCGGGCAGGCTCGGCGGCGCGCTCTCGGCGCCCACCACGCGCCCGCCGCCCATCGCCTTGAGGCGGTCCAGGCCGCCGCCGGCCCCCATCATCGCCCCCAGGCGGGCGAAGCCCTTGCCGCCGCCCTTGGCCATCGCCTTGAAGGCGTCCTGCATCTGGCGGTGCTGTTTCAAGAGGCGGTTGATCTCCGCCACCTCCACCCCGGCCCCGGCGGCGACCCGGCGCTTGCGCGAGGCCTGGAGGATTTCCGGCTTGCGTCTTTCCTTGGCCGTCATCGAGCCGATGATCGCCCGCTGGCGGCGCAGGGCGTTGTCGGTGATGCCGGATTCGGCGATCTGCTTCTTGACCTTCTGGACGCCGGGCAGCAGGCCCATCAGCCCATCCATGCCGCCCATCCGCTCCATCTGCGCCAGCTGACCGGCCATGTCGTCCAGGTCGAACTGGCCACGGCTGAGCTTGCGCGCCATCACCTCGGCCTTGGCGGCGTCGAAGTCGGCGGTGGCCTTCTCCACCAGGGCGACCACGTCGCCGCGCCCCAGGATCCGCCCGGCCACCCGCGCCGCGTCGAAGACGTCGAGGGCGTCGATCTTCTCGCCGGTCCCCAGAAACTTGATCGGCAGGCCGGTCACCGCCCGCATGGAAAGGGCCGCCCCGCCGCGGGCGTCGCCGTCGGCTCTCGTCAGAACCAGGCCGGTGAGCGGCAGGCGGTCGTGGAAAGCCTTGGCGCTGCGCACCGCGTCCTGGCCAGTCAGGGCGTCGGCCACCAAGAGGGTCTCGGCCGGGGTGGCGATGGCCGCGATCTGCGCCGCCTCGCTCATCATCGCCTCGTCCAGGGTGGTGCGCCCGGCGGTGTCCAGGATCAGCACGTCGAAGCCGCCCAGCCTCGCCGCCGAGAGGGCGCGGCGGGCGATGTCGGCCGGGGCCTGGCCGATGAGGATCGGCAGGGTGTCTGCCCCCGCCTCCTTGCCGAGGATCGCCAGCTGCTCCATGGCCGCCGGCCGGCGCACGTCCAGCGAGGCCAGGATCACCCGCTTGCGCTCGGTCCTGATCAGCCGCAGGGCCAGCTTGGCGCAAAGGGTGGTCTTGCCCGATCCCTGCAGGCCGGCCACCAGGATCACCGTCGGCGGGTTGAGGGCCAGGCGCAGGGGCTCGGCCTCGCCGGCCCCGCCCAGCATCTCGATAAGGCCGTCGTGGACGATCTTGACCACTTGGTCGGCCGGCTTGACCGAGCGGATCACCGCCTCGCCCGCCGCCTTCAGCCGCGCCTTGTCGATGAATTCGCGGACCACCGGCAGGGCGACGTCGGCTTCCAACAGGGCCACCCGCACCTCGCGCATGGCCTCGTTGATATCCTTGGGGGTGAGGACGCCGCGCCCCGACAGCTGGTCGAAGACCCCGGAAAGCCGCTCGCTCAGTCCATCGAACATTCAGGTCCTCTTTACGCCCAACGACCGACGCCCCCGTGCGCGATCACGCGGACGGGGGGTCCCCGCCGCCCTCGTCCCTCCGCGCTGGAGGGGGTCGTGGCGGTGGAGGCGCGAGGCTGATGCTGCGCCAGAAGGCGCGCTGTATGGCCCGGATGGACAGGCGAGGTCAAGGATGGCTTAGGGTGGCGCATGGAACGCAACGCCCTGCGGATCGCCATCGCCTTGGCCGCGTGCGTGCCGGTGGCCGGCGGTCTCAAGGGCGTGTGGCTGGGGGCGCGGGGCTTCGGGGCGTGGCCCGGCGGCGCGGCCGACAGCCATTTCCGCTACCTGTCCGGCCTGCTGCTGGCTATCGGCCTAGCCTATTGGGCCTGCATCCCGGCCGTGGAGCGCCGCGCCGCCCTGATCCGGGTCCTGACCGCCATCGTCGTCGTCGGCGGCCTCGCGCGCCTGGCCGGCTGGCTGTTTTTGGCCGGCGATCCAGGCGACATGCGCTGGGCCCTCATCATGGAGCTGGGCGTCGCGCCGCTGCTGTGCCTGTGGCAGGCGCGGGTGGCCGCCCAGGCTAGGCGCATGGACGCGTCCCGCCCGCCCCGCTAAACGCCGCTGATGGCGATCGGCGTATTCGATTCCGGGATTGGGGGGCTCACCGTCCATCGCGCCCTCACCCGCCGCCTGCCGGCCGCCGATTTCACCTATCTTGCCGACCAGGCCAACACCCCCTATGGCGGGCGCGGCGGCGAGGAGATCGTGGGCCTCACCCGCGTCGGCTGCGAGACCCTGTTCGCCGCCGGCTGCGACCTCGTGATCCTGGCTTGCAACACCGCCGCCGCCGTCGCCCTGCGCCGCCTGCAGCAGACCTGGCTGCCGGGCCATCGCCGCGCCCTGGGCCGGCCGGTCAATGTGCTCGGCATCATCGTCCCCACTATCGAGGCGGCCACCGGCCGGCCTTGGGCGCATGAGGCCGAGCGGCGCGGCGACAAGATCGAGCGGCTGGACGTGCTGGGCGTCTTTTCCACCCCCGCCACCGCCGCCAGCCGGGTCTATGAGATCGAGATCGACAAGCGCAGCGGCGAGGTCGCCGTCTTCTCCGAAGCCTGCCCGACCCTGGCCCGCGACATCGAGGCCGGCGCTTCCGAGGCCGAGATCGCCGCCGCCATTGAGGCCCATGTGGCCGTCCTGGCCCGCCGCATCGGCCGCCCGCCCGACCGCGCCATTCTGGGCTGCACCCACTACGAGATCGTCGCCGGCCTGTTCCGCGCCGCCCTGCCCCCGGCCACGCCGCTGATCCACCAGCCGGACGCGACGGCGGGGGCCATCGAGGCCTACCTCGCCCGCCATCCCGAATACGATCCCGGCGCCGGCGGGGCCCGCCGGTTCCTGACCACCGGCCGCCCCGGCCCCCAGAACGGCCTCATCGAACGCTTCTGGGGATCGCCGCTCTCCTTCGACGCGGCCTGACGGTTATCCGGCAAGGTGATGGCGTGGCGCGCTTGGCGAGGGTGGTGGCGGGTCGTGGCCGGCCTCGAACGCCGACTGGGCCGCACCCCGGCGCGGCAAAGGCCCGGACGCAATCCTCGGCCGCCGATCAAGGAGAAATAGGTATTGTGTCCCTCGGATTACGATTCTGTGTGTTACGCACGACGGACCGGGTGGGGGTAACGCGATGCTCTTCAACAAGAGATTCTGGTTCATCCTCCTGCCGCTGGGCGTGCCTGCGTACGGGACATGGATGGCGACGACCACCAAGGCCGGTACGCCCGTTCAGGCCGCCGGTCCCGCCGACCCTAGATCGGGCGGATCGAGCGCCGCCGCGCCGCACATGACCGTGCCGGCCCCGCCAAAGATGCCAGCGTGTGATGCGCTCCGGCGCCCGGCGGATGGCCAAGCGCTTCTGCGGAACATCAACGTTATCTTTCGTTGCCGGCTCCTAGCCAAATCGACATTTTACGCCTCCAACAATCTTGAGCGCGTGTTTGGAGGCGGTGCTGTAACCTACTTTCGAGAGCCCCATGGTCCTGGCGCCCAGTGGCAGATAACACATCTTGCCTCTTCACAGAAATTTCGTGAATATCCAAATTACCCTATCACGATAACCTTCGACGGCGTTTATAGTGGGAGTGACGGCCTAGGGAGAAATTTTCTAAATGCGGGCATGATTTATAATAAATATCTGACGGCTCTGGTGGTAGAAGAGATATTGGGCGCGCCGGATAAGATCGTAAACAAATATGCTAAAGAGCAGTATCAAAGAATTATACCGATACAGAAGTCAGTTCCACTAGGAAATTTAACGCTGGTATATTTAGATAAACTGGTTGCTGGTCGATCGTTGGAGGTTCTACTATACGGTGACGGGACGGTTGACTCCGTTATAATTTCAGATAGAACGAGAGATATTCGACCATGACAACGACGCTGACCTCTCAAGCAAGCAATCTAATAAGTTCAATATTCGGAAGCGGTCATCCGGGGACGGTTATCCGGGGGTTATCCGGGGACACAATACTTAATTGACGGGCTTCGCGCCCCTGGACCGAGTCCGCGCGCCGCCGTGGCCCGACAATAAATCGCGGCGCGGCCCTCCAGGCCGGCCGCGCGCTCCGCGTCGTTCCAAAAAAAAGCGGGCTGGAAGCCCGCGCTCCGGCTAATTATCGCCCTCATGCTGCCCACCCTTCGCCAACTGCAATACCTGAAGCTCCTGGCCGAGCACGGCTCGGTCAGCCGCGCCGCCCTGGCCGCCCACGTCACCCAGCCCACCCTGTCGGCCGGCATCAAGGAGTTGGAGAAGATCCTGGGCGCCGCCATGGTCGACCGCAACCGCGCCGGGGTCATCCTCACCGCCGCCGGGGCCGAGGCGGTGGCCCGGGCCGGGGCCATCCTCGCCCAGGCCGAGGATCTGGCGCAGGCCGCCCGCGCCGCCGGCCAGCCCCTGGCCGGCCGCTTTCGCTTAGGGGTCATCCCCACCGTCGCCCCCTTCCTGCTGCCGGCCGCCCTGCCGGCCCTGCGCGCCCGCTATCCGGCCCTGCGCCTTTTCCTGCGTGAGGACCTGACCCACCGCCTGATCGCCGACCTCAAGGCCGGGGTCCTGGACGCCGCCGTGATCGCCCGGCCCTACGACATGGCCGGCCTGGAATGGGCCCATGTCGGCGACGACGAGCTGCTGGCCGCCTTCCCTGCCGGCCATCCCCTGGCGGTCGCCGGACCCTTCGCCCCCGAGCGCATGGACGGCGAGGATCTGATCCTGCTGGAGGACGGCCACTGCCTGCGCGACCATGCCCTGGCCGCCTGCGGCCTCGAGACCCGCCGCCAGAGCCCCGAGGGCGGATTCGCCGCCACCTCTCTGGCTACCCTGGTACACATGGTTGCGGCGGGGTTGGGCGTCTCCTTCCTGCCCGCCATGGCGGTCGAGGCGGGCCTGGCGACGGGCGCCCAGGTCGCCGTCCGCCCCCTCGCCGCCGACCACCCCGGCCGCGAGATCGTCGTCGCCTGGCGCGCCCGCTCGACCCGCGCCCTCGAAGGCGCCCTGCTGGCCGAGGTATTCGCGGCGGCGTGACCGGCCATCCGTCGGCGAAGGCTTCGACGGCGGCGAGGGTCGAGGCGGCTTGGGGCCGCCGCTTGCCCCTGGCGAGGCGCGCCTCTATGCCGGAGCCATGATCGCCGCCCTGGCCAATCCGCATCGGTTCATGGCTTTTTCGCGCTGGGCGGCGCCGGCATTGGGGGTTCTGGCGGCCCTGTTGATCGTCGTGGGGCTGGGGCTGGGGGCGGTCGCGCCGCCCGACTATCAGCAGGGCGAGACGGTGCGGATCATGTTCATCCATGTGCCGGCCGCCTGGACGGCCATGCTGGCCTATGGCGCCCTGGGCGCGGCGAGCTTCTTCTCCCTCATCTTCCGCCACGCCCTGGCCGACGCGGCGGCCAAGGCTGCGGCTCCCCTGGGGGCGACCTTCACCCTGCTGGCCCTCATCACCGGCTCTCTGTGGGGGCGGCCGATGTGGGGGACGTGGTGGGTGTGGGACGCGCGCCTGACCTCGGTGCTGGTGCTGTTCCTTCTCTTCGTCGGCTACCTGGCGCTGCGGGCCAGCATCGAGGACGAAGCCAAGGCGGCCAGGGCCGGGGCGATCCTGGCCCTGATCGGCCTCATAAACCTGCCGATCATCAAGTTCTCGGTGGAGTGGTGGAACACCCTGCACCAAGGCGAGTCGATCTTCCGCGCCGGCGGCCCGACCCTGGCGGCGATCTACCTGATCCCCCTGGCTATCGTAGGAGCCGGCTATAGCGCCGCCTTCGGCGCCCTGTGGATGACCCGCACGCGGGCCGAGGTGTGGCGGCGGCGGGCGGAGACTCTCGCCACGCGGGCGGCCTTCCGATGAACGATCTGGCCGTGTTCGCCGGCAAGTACGGCCCGTACATCTGGCCGGCCTATGGGGTGAGCGCCCTCGCCTTCGCCTGGATGATTGCCGACACCCTCGCCCGCGCCCGGCGCTGGCGGCGCGCGGCGGAGCGGCTGGAAGAGTCCTAACCCTTGACGCTGCCGGCCAGCAGGCCGCGGATATAGTAGCGTTGCAGGGCGATGAAGAGCAGCAGCACGGGGGCCACGGTGACCACCGCCCCGGCCATCATCAGCTCGCTGTCCTGCACGTGCTCGCGCGACAGGGAGGCAAGGGCGACGGGGAGGGTGTAGAGCTGGTCGTCGCCGAGCACGATCAGTGGCCACATGAAGTCGTTCCAACTGGCCAGAAAGGTGAAGGTGGCGAGAGTCACCATGATGGGGGCCAGGGCCGGCAGGACGATGGAGCGGAAGAGGCGAAACTCTCCCGCCCCGTCGACCCGCGCCGCCTCCAGCAGCTCGTCGGGGATGGACAGGGCGTATTGGCGCACCAGGAAGATGCCGAAGACCCCGGCCGCCGCCGGGATGAGCACCCCGGCGAAACTGTTCACCAGGCCCAGAGCCTTGAGCATCAGGAAGAGGGGGATCATGGCCACTTGGCCGGGGATCACCAGGGCGCCCAGCAGGAGCTGGAAGAGCCGGTCGCGGCCGGCGAAGCGCAGCTTGGCGAAGGCGTAGCCGGCCGTCACGTTGAAGGCCAGAGAGAGGGCGGTCGCCGCCGTGGCCAGCAAGAGGCTGTTGGCGAAGTAGCGGCCCATGCCCTCGTGCGCGAACAGCTCGTGGTAGGCGGCCAGGCTCGCCGCCCGGGGGAGCAGGGGCGGCGGAAAGCTGTCCGCCTCGCCCGGCGCCATGAAGGACACCGACACCATCCACAGGAGGGGGGCGAGGGCGATCGCCGCGCCGAGCAGGAGCAGGCCGTTGACCGCCAGACTGGCCAGGGGGCGCTTCACGCCGCGCTCCGGAGCCGGGCGAGGGCAAGCTGGGCGACGGTGACCGCCAGCATGAGAAGAAAGAGCAGGAAGGCGACGGCCGAGGCCACGCCGAGGTTCCACCACTTGAACCCCTGCTCGTACATGAAATAAAGGACGCTGACCGTCGATTGGGCCGGGCCGCCCTGGGTCATCACATAGGGTTCGGCGAACAGCTGAAGATAGCCGGCGAAGGTGAGCAGGCTGACCAGCAGGATGACCGGGGCCAGACCGGGCAGGGTCACGTGCCACAGGCGCCGCGCCGGCGAAGCGCCGTCGATCCTGGCCGCCTCGTAGAGATCCTCCGGGATGGTCTGCAGGCCGGCCACGAAGATGATCATGTTGTAGCCGAAATTCTTCCACACCGCGAAAAGGATGATGGCCGGTATGGCCCAGCGCGGATCACCCAGCCAGTCGATGGGGCCCACCCCCGCCGCGCTCAGGGCGTAGTTGATCAGGCCATAGCGGGTGTGCAGCAGATAGCGCCAGATCACCGCCACGGCGACCAGGGTCGTCACCACCGGCGCGAAGAGGGCGGTGCGGAAGAAGCCCTTGAACCGGGCCAGGCGCGAATCGAGCAGCAGGGCGGCGCCGAGCGAGGCGGCGATGGAGAGGGGCACGCCCACCACCACGAAGTAGAGGGTGTTTCCCACCGCCTGCCAGAAGAGAGGATCGCCGAGAAGCTCGCCGTAGTTGCGCAGGCCCACGAAGCGAAGATTGCGCGCGTCGGCCAGGGCGTAGATGTCGAAGTCGGTCAGGCTGAGAGCCAGGGCGGCGATCACCGGCGCGAGGAAGAAGACGCCGATGATCGCCAGGGCCGGCGCGACGAAGAGCCAGCCGGCGCGCTCCCCCCTCATGGCGCCCCGCCCCCGGCGCGGGCGAGCATCCAGCGGCGCTTTTCCAGCAGGCGGTCGGCGCGCCGGTCCATTTCGGCGGCGGCCTCGTCGAGGCTCAGGCGCCCGATCACCAGCTGTTCAGCAAGGCGCTGCATCTCGCTGGCGATCCGCTCCCATTCGGGAACGGCGGGCGCCGGCTTCACCCGGCCGAGTTGATCGCGAAAGGCGGCCGCCTTGGGATCGCCCACCAGCGGCGGTCGCTCCCACGCGTCGCGGCGCGGCGGCAGGTCTCCAGTGAGGGCGGCGAAGCGCGCCTGAACCGTCGGGCGCGACAGGTGTTCGACCAGCTGCCAGGCAGCGTCCTGGTTCTTCGAGCCGGCGAACATCACGAGGCTCGCTCCGCCGGCGATGCCGGCGCCGAGCCCGCTCGGCCCCGGCATCGGCGCGGTCATCCAGATGTCCTGGCGATCCGGCGGCAGGCGGCGGCGGAACTTGCCGAGGTTCCACGGGCCGCTGACATAGAAGGAGAAGGCGCCGCGGGCGAACTCGTCATAGAGGTTGGCGATCTGGGCGTCGGAGACCGGCGAGGCGAGCCCGCGGCGGAAGATCTCGGCGTAGAAGGCGAGCGCCGCCTTGAAGCCGGCGCTCTGGAAGTTACCCCGCCCGCCACCGTCGCGGAGCAGCGGATCGGCCTGCTGGAGGGCGAGGGTGAGCAGGGGTTCGGGCTCGTTGAGCGGCAGGAGGGCGGCATGGCCGGCCGCCCCCACCACGCGCTTGACCGCCTCCATGGCCGCCAGCCACTCATCCCAGGTGCGCGGCGGAGCGGTCCAGCCGGCTGTCGCCAGCAGGTCGCGGCGATAGAAGAGGAGTCGGGTGTCGACATACCAGGGCACGCCATAGAGGCCGCCGGCCACGACATTGGTGCGCCAGATGCCGGGAAAATCGTCGGCCGGGGCCACGACGGCCGACGCGGCGACCCGCCCGTCCAGGCGCGCCAGGGCGCCCAGGGCCACGAACTCGGCGATCCAGGTGTTGCCGATCTGGCAGACGTCCGGCAAATCGCCGCCGGCGAAGGCAGTGAGCAGCTTGGCGTGCGCCGCGCTCCACGGAAGCTGCTGGACTTGGACCCGCTCGCCGGTGGCCCGCTCGAAGGCCGGCGTCAGGCTTCGCGCGACCTCGCCCTCGCGGCCCATGGCCCAGAACCGCAAGGGCGCGCCAGGGCCGCCCCGGCGCGAACAGGCGGCCAGCGGCCCGGCCGCCAGGAGACTCAGGGCGGCGCGGCGCGAGGGGCGGGCGGTCATGCCCCCTCCAGCCACCCGCCGGTGAAGCCGGCCCGCTTCAGGCCGCGGCGGATGTGGGGATTGCCGCGCATTGTCTTCCAGATCAGCCCGCTTCGCCAGTTCTCGACCATGGCGAGGATCGGGCCCTGGTCGATGCCCAGCCAGTCGGCGGCGACCCAGCCCGCGCCTGGAATGACGGTCCCGGCCCTCGACCGAACATCGGCGAAATCGAAGCTGGGATTGAAGGCGTCGCGGAAGCCGTAGTCGCCCAGGATGCGCCGGCCATGGTCGCGCTTCAAGGCCAGGGCGGCGGGCACGCAGATCTCCGGCGCGAAGGCGATCGAGCCTAGCGCGGCGGTGGGGGCGATGGTGCCGTCGTCGCGCGCGCCGGGGCCCCTGGCGTCGTAGCCGTGGAAGCGGCGCATCCGACCCCGATAGAGGTGCGATATGTCGCCCGGACCGTCGCAGGCGGTAAGGCCCCAGATGTCGTCGCCATAGCCCTTCCAGCCACACGGGTTGGCGATGGCGTAGGCGCGCTGGGCGTGGGTGGCGCGGCGGCTGTTCTCGAAATAGTCGAGATCGCGCCGGCGCATGTAGGCGTCGCGGATGCCGCGAAAATCGATCCACGCATGGGAATACTGGTGGCCGAACATGGGCGCGAAGCCCAGGTGCGGCTCTCGGCCGTCATTGAGGCCCCACGTCTCATCGAAGTCGCGCTGCCAGGCGATCCAGGCGTCCGGCGCCGCCGGGTGGGTCGGCGAGCCGAGGGCCAGGAGGTAGACGATCATCGCCTCGTTATAGCCGCGCCAGTCATAGGCCAGAAAACCGCTCTCCGGCTTCCAGCCCATGGTGATGGCCCCGCCAGAGGCGGCCGGCTGGGCCCATCGCCAATCCACCCGGCCATAGATAGTTTCTGCCAGGGCGCGGATTTTCGTCTCTTCGCCGTCCGCCCCATCGAAATAGGATTGGCAGAACAACATGCCGGCGAGAAGGAGCGCGGTGTCGATGGTGGAAAGCTCGATATCCTCGAAGCGCCGGCCGCTTTTCATATCGAGGAAGTGGTAGAAGAAGCCCTTGTGACCGGCCGCCCCCTCGCCTTCGGCCCCGCCGGCGAAGAAGCGCAAGGTAGCGAGGACCCGCGCCCTGGCCGCGGCGCGGGGGACCCATCCGCGCTCCACCCCGATCGGATAGGCGGTCAGGGCGAAGCCGACCGCCGCGATACTGGCGAAGGGGGCGCTTGGCCAGCGATCCGGCGCGAGCCCGTTGGCCGGATCGGTCGTCTCCCAGAAGAAACGAAAGGTGCGGGCCTGGAGATCGCCGAAGAAGGGGTCGGCCATCGGCGCGGCCCGCGCAGACCCCGGGCCGGCCGCCCACGGCAGGGCGAGGGCCGCCGACGACCCGAGAAAGGCGCGTCTATGCATAAGGGAAAGACGCCCCCGGAGCCTTGACGAAAAGAAGGCCGCCCGCCCCGCGACGAGCGGCCCCGGGCAGTTCCGCGGCCGCGCTAGAAGGCGTAGCGCGCCCCCACCTGCAGGGTGCGGGGCGGGCCGATCTGGCACGAAACCTGTCCATAGTTGGGGTTGGGATTGCCGGGCGAGCCGGCGAAGGAGTTGGCGCAGCCGGTGTTGGTCTTGTTGAAGACATTGAACAGGTCAAGTCTCAGTTGGAGGTTCTGCCCGTTGAAGGTCTTGATGTCCTTGATTAGCGACATATCGAGTTGCGCGAAGCCCGGATTGTGCCTGAAATCGCCGATGTGCAGCAGGCAGGTCGGGCTGGTCTGCCCGAAGCTGCACGTGGCGTCGGTCACCTGGTAGGGATCGCCGGTGGTCAGGAGGAATTTGCCCGAGGTGCGGAAGCCCCAGATCAAATCCGCCGTTCCGGTCACGACGAGCTGATCGTGCAGATCGGCGTCGTTAGCGTAGAATGGAGAAGCGGCGATGTTGGGAAAATCGTAGTTGAACAGGCCTTCGTTGCCGTTCTGCTTGGAATGAATGTAGGTGTATGCGACGTCGACACCCCAGTGCGAGGCGTGGGTGTAGGGCTTGTCGATGGTGACGTAGATGGCGTCGAACCGGGTCTTCCCGTCGGAATTCGACGCCTCGATATCGCCGTATCCGGGCACGGGGATGGTGTCGAGGAAACCGGCCGAGTTACGGGCGACGTTCACGTTGGCGTGATAGTAGCCGATGCCATTGTAGCCGCGCTGCCTGGCGAAGGTGAGCGACGTGCTCCATTGTCCGAACTTCTGCCGGATGCCGACGTCGAATTGGTCCGTGTACGGTGGCGGCGCGTCGTTTTGCAGAACCCGCAGCTGCCCTTCCGGCGCGATTTGCGAGGCGATCAGCCCATCGAGGCCGGCGGCGGAAAGATAGGACGGATTCCAGGCGATCGTCGGGGTGCCGTTCACGATGCCGCCATTGGGGGAAAAGTAGAAGATGCGAGAAACAAATTGCGTGTAGAGGCTCTCCTCCACGACGTTGCGAAACAGGTTGCGATCGTAGTAGCGGCCGGCCCCGGCGAACAGCACCGTCTTCTGGTCGCCGAACACATCATATGACACACCAATGCGCGGCTGGAATTCCTTCAGATAGGGTTTTCGGTTCGAGCCGGTGCTGATGTAGTCGGCCGCGTTGAAGAAATTGCCCGGCTGCGGGGACAGCACGCTTTCCAGATAGTTGAGGGCGGTCACGCCGGTCGCTGGGGTGACGAAGCCGTTGTTGTTGGCGTTGGATTCATAGTCCCAGCGCAAACCGTAATCGACGGTGAGGTGGCGGTTCACCGCCCAGTCGTCCTGGAGGAACAGGCCGACCTGGGTGTCGTCGGCGTTGATGTGCGGATCGCCCACCCCATAGGTCGCCTGGAACGGCACGGCGAAGGTCTGGAACAAGGGCGGCCCCGGCAGGTCGTTGTAGAGGAATTGCGGATTGGTGTCGGGGCCACCCTCGGCGGTGAACCGGTCGAAGGACACCTTGGCGCCGGCCTTGAACACATGGCTGCCGTGCCAGTCGACGCCCGAAAGAGTGAAATTATCGCGCAGGGTGATGTCGCGCTCGGTTTCCTTCTGCGCCGTCGAATAGCCGCCGATGGTCAGGACCGGTCCCTGGTAGGCGCCGAAAACCTGTCCCGGAAGATTCGGATTTTCGATGGAAGGGTTGACCGTCGAGGCGAGCAGATCGATCGTCGCCTCGTTGACCCAGTTGTCATGGCGCCAGGTATCCTTGGCCATGAGCGTCAACTCGTGGTTCTTGTTGTTCTGCGCCTGTTGAAAGCTGGTGGAGGGCGGCGCGCCCTGGCCGCCGAAGCCGACGATCTCATGATCGGTTTCATAGTGAGCCGACAGGTCCAGAACATTGTCGGGCGAGACCTGCCAGGTCAGCTTGCCGAAGAACTGGTCCTCGTGGAACGGGCTGGCGAAGCTTCCCTCGTAGGTGGCCGGATCGAACGGCAGGGCGGCGATCAGAGCCGCGCCGCCGCCGGGCACCACCGTGCCGTATTTCTGCTGGTCATTGGCTTCGTAGCTCAGAATGAAAAACAGCCTGTCCTTGACGATCGGGCCGGCGAGGGTCGCCCCATAGTCCTCTTGCCGGAATTTCTCCTTCGGGATTCCCTCGATTCGGTCCAGGTAGTCCGTCGCGGCGAGATCCTGGTTCTCAAACAAGCCGAAGATGTCGCCATGGAACTCATTGGTGCCCGACCTCGTGATCGCGGTGATGATGGCGGTGCCCGCCTGCTCGTATTCGGCCTTGTAATTCTGGGTATCGACGCGGAATTCCTGAATGGTGTCCTGGCCGAACGGGTTGCCGCGGCTGGCGTCCTGGCCGACCACCCCGCCCTGCTGAATGTTGGCCTTCAGGCTGACCCCGTCGATGAACACATTGACTTGGCTGGCGGCCAGGTCGTTGCCGTTGGGCGAGCCATTGGCGCCGCCGGAAAAAGTCTGGCGAAGCGGATTGTCCGACACCCGCACGCCTGGCGCCAGGTCGGCGAAATTGAGGAAGTTGCGCCCTTGTTGCGGGATGTCCTGAAGCTGCTGCTGGGTGACGTTGGTCGCCACCGTCGCGGTCTTGGTTTCGACTGCGTGGCTGGGCGTGGCGGTAACCACGACCTCCGCCACCGCGGTCGACAACGCCAGGTCCAGGGTGGCCGTCTGACCGACCTGGATGTCCAGGGTCTGGCCGCCCGAGCGCCCGTCAGGCGCGGTGGCGACGATCCGGTAGCGCCCGGGCCGAAGGCCTGGCAAGACATACTGGCCGTCGGGACCGCTGGTGGCGCGGGTGACGAAGCCGGTGCCGACCTGGGTGGCCACGATCACCGAGCCCGGCCGGCCGGCCGCGTCCTCGGTGATCCGGCCGTTGAGGGTGGCCGTACTCACCTGCGCGCGGGCCACCGGCGCCAGGGTGATCGCCAGGGCGGCGGCGGCGCAGGACGCGGTCAGCCACGCGCGGCGGCGGCGCGATGTGGTGGTGTTCATGATCGTCTCTCCCCTTGTCGTCCAATGACTGTCTTCGCCCGTGGGCGCCGTCTCGTTGACTCGCGCGCCACCAGGGTGGGTCGCACCGTCTCGATCAGTGTCGCCGCGCAATCCTTCCCCTCGATCGCCGTCGCCAGGCGTTCGAGAGCGCGGCGACTGAGCTCGGCGATGTCGGTGCGCACGGTGCTCAGGGCGGGACGGATCAGGCGCGCGACGGGGATGTCATCGAAGCCGCCCACGGCGATATCGTCTGGGACATCGACGCCACATTCGGCCAGGGCCAGCAGACAACCCACCGCCATCATGTCGTTGGCCGCGAAGACGGCCTCGGGTCGCGGCGACATTTCCGCCAGCCGCACACCGGCGCGGTAGCCGGACTCTTCGGTGAAGTCGCCCCGCAGGACGAGAGCCTCGGCGCCGTCGATCGCATCACGGTAGCCGCGCTCGCGCTCCTGGGATTCGAAGTTATCGCCGGGCCCGGCGATATGGGCGACCCGCCGCCCGCCGGCCGCCAGATGCGTCACCATGGCCATCGCGCCGGCGTGGTTGTCCACCTGGAAGGAGGGCCGGGAGCGTCCGCCGACCCGGGTGTTGATCAGCACGGCGGGAAGGTCGTCGGCCAGGTTGTCGGCAAGCAGGTGCGCGTTCACATGCGGCGACATCAGGAGCAGGCCATCGACCCGGCCGCGCATCGAGCGCAGCGCCGCCGCCGCCTCGATGGCGTCGCCGTGCGAGGTGGAAACCAGCAGATGGAGCCCGCGGGCGCGGGCGGCCTGGTCGGCCCCGCGGATGATCTCGGAGAAGAATTCGCCGTGCAGATCGGGCAGCATCACCCCGATGGTATCGGTGCGCCGGGTGCTCAGGGAGCGGGCGGCGGTGTGCGGGACGGAGCGCAGGCGCCGCGCGGCGCCCAGAACCCGCTCGCGCGTGACCTCCCTGACGTTGGAAAGGCCGTTCAGCGAGCGCGAGGCCGAAGCGACCGACACGCCAGCCTCGCGCGCGACATCGCGGATCGTCACCGGACGCTGGCTCGATGACGGGCGGTGGGCACGCTTCACCGCCCAGGTCGGCGCGCGGGCGGCGCGGACCACCGAGGGCGGCGCGGTCGCGCGGGCCGGTCCCATCGCATCGACACGTTTGGTTCCTCCCCATGCCCGGCCCGACGGGAACGATTCGAGCCTTCGTCACTTTTTCGCCATGGCAATGTAACCGGTTTCATAAACATGTAAAGCGAGTCTTGACGCACGGCGCGACAACCCCGATCACCGCGCCCCACAGGGAGCGCAGAGCCCATGAACGCGAACCGATCGTTCCCGAACCGCTTCCTGTGGGGCGCGGCGACGGCGGCCTATCAAGTCGAGGGCTCGCCGCTGGCCGACGGGGCGGGGATGAGCATCTGGGACCGTTTCGCACACACGCCGGGCCTCATCCGCGACGGCGACACCGGCGACGTGGCCTGCGATCAGTATCGGCTCTACCGCCAAGACGTGGCATTGATGCGCGAGCTCGGGCTCCAAGCCTATCGCTTCAGCGTGTCGTGGAGCCGCGTCCTGCCCGCCGGCCGGGGCGCGCCCAACCTCGCCGGCCTCGACTATTACGAGCGCCTGGTCGACACCTTACTGGGGAGCGGCGTCGAGCCGCTTCTCACCCTCTATCACTGGGACCTCCCGGCGGCGCTCGACGACCTGGGCGGCTGGCTCAATCGCGACGCCGCCGACTGGTTCGCTGACTACGCCAGCCTGATGTACGAAAGGCTGGACGGCCGGGTGAAGACCTGGGCGACGCTCAACGAGCCGTGGGTGATCGCCGACGGCGGCTATCTGCATGGCGCGCTGGCGCCCGGGCACGAGAATCGCTTCGAGGCGCCGATCGCCTCGCACAACCTGCTGCGCGCCCACGGCGCCGCGGTGGGGGCGTACCGGGCGACGGGGAAGCACCGCATCGGCCTGGTGGTGAATCTGGAACCAAAATACCCGGCCTCCGACGATCCGGCCGACCTGGCCGCCACGGCGCGGGCCGACGCCTATATGAACCGCCAGTATCTCGATCCGGTGTTCCTCGGCCGCTACCCCGACGAGATGCGCGAGATTTTTGGCCAGGCGTGGCCCGCCTGGCCGGCCGAGGACTTTGCCCTGATCGCCCAGCCCATCGATTGGCTGGGGGTCAACTACTATACCCGCGGCGTCACCCGGCACGACGAGGCAAACTGGCCGGTGAAAGCCGCCTCGGCCCGCCAAGCCGGCGCTCTCTACACCGAAACCGACTGGGAAGTGTTTCCCCAAGGCCTCGCCGACACCCTGTTGTGGGTGAAGGCGCGCTACGGCGACATCCCGCTGATGATCACCGAGAACGGCGCGGCCTTCCCCGACCCGCCGGTCGCCGAAGGCGGGCGGCTGGAGGACCCGCTGCGCACCGCCTATCTGCGCGCCCATCTGGCGGCGGTCCGCGACGCCATCGGGCGCGGCGTGAACGTCGAGGGTTACATGGTCTGGTCGTTGCTCGACAATCTCGAGTGGTCGCTGGGCTATTCCAAACGCTTCGGCATCGTTCATGTGAACTTCGCCACCCAGGAGCGCACGCCCAAGGACAGCGCCCGCTTCTACGCGCGGGTCATCGCCGGCAATGGCGCGGGACTGGACGGCGGCTAGGATGTTTCCGGCCTGGACGGCGGGATTGCTCGTCGTGGGCGTGGCCGCGGTCGCGGCGGCGGAGCGCCCCGTCCTGGCCCGGAACGCGGTCATCGAGGCCGCCGCCAGGGCCGCCCGCCGCGGCGCCTTCCCCCGCGCCTTTCGCGGCGAGCAATCCTATTGGACCCTGGTCGGGGTCGATGGCGGCGCCGAGAGCGGGCTGATCTCCGAGGACGGGGCGATCGAACTCGGCAAGGGAGGCGTCTCCGTCGAGCCCTTCGTCAGCGAGAACGGCCGCCTGATCAACTGGGCCGACGCCGCCATAACCCAGTCGCTGGAGGACGGTTATCTCCCCATTCCCAGCGTCACTTGGCGCCGGCCCGGCTGGGAACTGAAAATAACCAGCTTCGCCGCCGGCGACTCCAACCGCCCGCGCCTGACCGCGCGCTACGACCTACGAAACCTGACTGGGCGCCCGCGAACCTTGACTCTCGCCCTGGCCGTCCGACCGTTCCAGATCAACGGGCCGCAACAGTTCCTGAATACGCCAGGCGGATTCAGCTCCATGGAGGATCTGGCCTGGGACGGGACGCGGCTGGTGGTGAACGGGCGGCCCCGCCTTTGGCCCCTCAGTCGGCCCGACCGTTTCGTGACCGGGCGATTCGGCGTCCCGTCGGGGGCGATGGTGTCGACCGCCGCCGCCGGAGAAGCGATCCACGACGCGCAAGGGCTGGCCGGCGGCGCCCTGATCTACCGGCTCCGGCTGGCGGCGAGAGGCAGGGCGTCGGTGGCCTGGGTCGCGCCGCTCGGCGAGCCCGCCGCGACTTTTACGCCGCCGCCGGCCCCGCTCGATCGGCAGGAGGCGGCTGTCCGCCGCGCCTGGCGCGCGCGCCTTGGCCGCGTGTTGTTCACCGTGCCCCCGGCGGGGCGCGCCGTGGTGGACACCCTGAAGACCTCCCTGGCCTGGATGCTCATCTCGCGCCGCGGGCCGATGCTGCGGCCGGGGACGAGATCCTACGACCGCTCCTGGATCCGCGATGGGGCGATGATCTCCGAGGCCTTGCTTCGGCTGGGCGAGACCGGGGTCGCGGCCGACTATCTGCGCTGGTACGCGCCCTGGCAGTTCGCCGGTGGCAAGGTTCCCTGCTGCGTCGATGCCCGCGGGGCCGACCCCACTCCCGAAAACGACAGCGAGGGAGAGCTGATCTTCCTGGCCGCCGAAGTCTATCGATACGGCGGCGGCAAGACTCTGCTACGCCAAGCTTGGCAGCGGGTCGAGGCGGCGGCCGACTATATGGACACACTGCGCGCCGCGGAACGGGTCGCCGTCCGCGACCGTCCCGAGCGGGCGACGCTTGTGGGCCTGCTGCCGCCATCGATCAGCCACGAAGGCTATTCCAGCCGACCCGCCTATTCCTATTGGGACGACTTCTGGGCGTTGCGCGGCTACGAGGACGCCGTGTTCATCGCCGGGGCGCTGGGCGAGTCGGACGCGCGGGTCCGGCTGACCCGCTGTCGCGATGACTTCCGTCGCGACCTCGAGGCCTCGGTGACAGCCTCGGCCAAGGCCCACCGCATCGACTACATACCGGGCGCCGCCGATCTGGGCGACTTCGACGCCACCTCCACCACCATCGCCCTGGCGCCCGGCGGCGAGAGGGACAGGCTGCCCAAATCCCTGCTGAACAACACCTTCGAGCGCTACTGGCGGGAGTTCGTCAAGCGGCGGGACGGCGACCAGACGTGGGACGCCTACACCCCCTACGAATTGCGCGCCATCGGGGCGTTCACGCGGCTCGGCCGGCGGGACCGGGCCGACGCCCTGCTGGCCTACTTCCTGAAGGACCGCCGCCCGCTGGCCTGGAACGGCTGGGCCGAGGTGGTGGGCCGAGACGCTCGCCAGCCGCGTTTCATCGGCGACATGCCGCACGCCTGGGTGGCTTCGGACTACGTTCGTTCGGTGCTGGACATGTTCGCCTTCGAGCGCGCGCGCGATCACGCCCTGGTGCTGGACGCCGGCTTGCCGGCCGCCTGGTTAGAAGGAGGGGGCGTGGGGGTGCGCGGCCTGCGCACGCCCTATGGGCCGCTCACCTGGTCGGCCCGCGCGCGGCGTGGCGCGCTCATCCTCAGGGTGAGCGGAGCCCGGCCGCCGGGCGGCTTTGTCTTCCCCTGGCCGTTCGCCGACAAGCCGGGCGACGCGCGCTTCAACGGCCGCCCCCTGGCGTGGAGGGATGGGACGTTGCATCTGGCCGGACCGGGCCTGGTGACGATCGGCCAGCCTTGAAGGCTGCTCTCAGCTGGGCCGTCCCCCCCCCGGCGCGCCGGAACGCCTGCCCGGCGCCATCGAAGAGGTGGGCGGCGGCGGGCGGGACGCCCAGGCGCAGGGTCTGGCCAGGCCGCACAGCGGTGTCGGCGGCGAGCTGGACGGTGATCTCCTCGCCCGATCCAGCCAGGCGGCCATAGGCGAAGGACCCCGCGCCCAGGGCCTCGACGAAGCGGACCTCGGCGGCCAGAGCGTTGGAGGCGGCGCCCGCGTCAAGGTGTTCGGGGCGCACGCCCAGGGTCACCTTCGCGCCGATCGCGGCACGCGAGACGTCCGCCTCCACCCCGATGACATCCCCGCTGGCGAGGCGGACGCGGGCCGCCGCGTCGGCGGCCTCGACCAGTTCGCCGCCGAGCAGATTGATCCTGGGCGAGCCGATAAAGCCGGCCACGAAGAGATTGTCCGGCGCGCGGTAGAGATCGAGCGGCGCGCCGACCTGTTCGATGGCGCCGTGGTTCAGAACCACGATTCGATCGGCCAGGGTCATGGCCTCCACTTGGTCGTGGGTGACATAGATCATGGTGGTCTTCAGGGTTTCATGGAGCTTGGCCAGCTCGTAGCGCATGCGCACCCGCAGCGCCGCGTCGAGGTTGGAAAGCGGCTCGTCGAACAGGAAGACCCTGGGCTGGCGCACGATGGCGCGGCCGATGGCCACCCGCTGGCGCTGCCCTCCCGATAACGCCTTGGGCCGGCGGCCCAGCAGGGTCTCGATGTTGAGGATCGCCGCCGCCGCGCGCACCGCCTGGTCGATCTGGGCGCGCGGCGCCTTGGCCAGTTTCAGGGCGAAGGCCATGTTGTCGTAGACGCTCATGTGCGGATAGAGGGCGTAGGACTGGAACACCATGGCCACCCCGCGCTCGGCCGGCGAAGCGTCGTTGACCCGTTCGTCGTCCAGGCGGACCTCGCCCGCCGACGGGTTCTCGAGCCCGGCGATGATCCGCAGCAGGGTCGATTTCCCGCACCCGGAGGGCCCGACGAAGACGACGAATTCGCCGTCCTCGACGATGAGGTCGATATCGCGCAGAACCGTGGTCGCGCCGAACGCCTTGCGCACCCGCGAAAGCTGAACCCGCGCCATGGCGCGACCAGACCAAAGCGCGGGCGCCGGCGCAAGCGGCAATCAAGGTTTTGGCTGACAAGGCAGGCGCGCCCGCTACGGCGGGTCTCGAGGGCGTGCCGGCCGGCCGCGCCTCTGAGGGGCGGACGCTTGCGGACGGCGGGGCGCACCCTTAAGCGCATGGTCATGGCATCGATCTCCCCCCGCCGCGCCGCCATGGCGGCCGGATTGGCCCTCGCCCTCGCCGGCGCTCCCAAGATCCAGGCGGCCAGCGGTGGGACTTTGAAGATCGCCGACGCCTGGGCGCGCCCCGTCGCGGCGGGCCAGATGGGGGCGGGATATCTGTCGATCGCCAACAGGGGCCGAACCGCCGACAAGCTCATCGCGGCGTTCAGCCCGGCGGCGGCGGCCGTGTCGATCCATGAGAGCCGCATGGCGGGTTCGGTGTCGATCATGCGGGCGGTGGGCGCGGTGGCGATCCCGGCGGGCGCCGCGATCGCCTTCAGGCCGGGCGGGCTACACCTGATGTTGGAAGGGGTGAAGCGTCCGCTGAAGGCCGGGGAGCGCGTCAGCATCACCCTGATTTTCGCCAGGGCGGGGCGTCGGGCGGTGGCCTTCCAGGTGCGGGACGGGCCGCCCGCGCC
Organism: Caulobacteraceae bacterium; assembly: GCA_051002715.1. Taxonomy (GTDB): domain Bacteria; phylum Pseudomonadota; class Alphaproteobacteria; order Caulobacterales; family Caulobacteraceae; genus Acaudatibacter. The sequence continues at coordinate 13,891 of JBPCMA010000089.1, read as the reverse complement.
GGCCATGGCCGGCATGAAGATGTAGCTTTGAGGAAAAGGCGCCGCGCCGATGTGGAACTATGCCGATCTCTGGGAAAGCGTCGCGGCGGCGATCCCGGCGCGGCCGGCGCTGATCCAGGGCGAGCGGGTGGTTTCGTGGGGCCAGTTCGAGCGGCGAGCCGACGCCCTGGCCGCCCACCTGCTGGAAGCCGGCCTCACCCGCCAGGCCAAGGTGGCGGCCTATCTCTACAACGCGCCGGAATACCTGGAGACCTATTTCGCCGCCTTCAAGGCGGGGCTCGTCCCGGTGAACACCAACTACCGCTATGTGGCCGACGAGCTGATCTATCTGTTCGACAACGCCGACGCCGAGGCCGTGGTGTTCCACGCCGACTTCGCCGCCACGGTGGAGGCCATTCGCGGTCGCCTGCCCAAGGTGAAGGCGTGGATCGCGGTGGCGCGGCCGGGCCATCCCGTCCCCGCCTTCGCGGCCGACTACGAGGCGGTGGCGGCAACTTCGGCCTCGCGCGCCGCGCCGCCGTGGGGACGCGGCGGCGACGACCTGTTGATCCTCTATACCGGCGGCACCACCGGCCTGCCCAAGGGGGTGATGTGGCGCCAGGAAGACCTGTTCTGGGTGCTGGGCGGCGGCGGCAATGTGCTGATGGGCGTGCCGCCGTTCGAGAATCCCGAGGCGGCCGGCGCCCGCGCGGAGGCGACCGCCCCGTCGGTCGCCATCGCCGCCGCGCCGCTGATGCACGGGACGGCCCAGTTCAGCTCGATGGCCGTGCTCACCGCCGGCGGGGCGGTCGCCTGCCTGCCCTCGATCCGCTTCGAGGCCGACGAATTCTGGAACGAGGCGGCGCGGCTGAAAGCCACTTCCGGGGCGATCGTCGGCATGGCCTTCGCCGCCCCGCTGCTCGACGCCCTGGAGGCCAATCCCGGCCGCTGGGACCTTTCGTCGCTGCTGCGCCTGGGATCGTCCGGGACGGTATGGAGCCGCGAGAACAAGCAGGGGCTGCTCAATCACCTGCCCGGCTGCGCCATCTTCGACAGCCTGGGCTCGTCCGAGGCGGTGGGGCTGGGGGCATCGGCCTCGGCGGCCGGCGCGGAAGCCGAGACGGCCCACTTCATGGCCGGTCCCAACAGCGCCGTCTTCACCGAGGACGGCCGGCGCGTCGCGGCCGGTTCCGGCGAGCGCGGCCAGGTGGCGGTCAGCGGCTTTCTGCCGGTGGGCTACTACAAGGACGCCGAAAAGACCGTCCGCACCTTCCGCGAATACGAAGGCCGGCGCTGGTCGCTTCCCGGCGACTTCGCCACCGTCGAGGCGGACGGGACCCTGCGCCTGCTCGGGCGGGGCTCGCAGGTGATCAACACCGGCGGCGAGAAGGTGTTTCCCGAGGAAGTCGAGGAGGCCATCAAGCGCTTCCCCGGCGTGCGCGACGCCGCCGTGGTGGGCGTGCCCGACGAGCGGTTCGGCGAGCGGATCTGCGCGGTGGTCGACATGGCGGCCGGCGCGGCGCCCGCTCTGGCGGCGATCTCCGCCCATGTCCGCGCCCACCTGGCCGCCTACAAGGCGCCGCGCGAACTGGTGCTGGCGCCCATCGCCCGCGCCGCCAACGGCAAGCTGGACTACAAGGCGGTGCGGGCCATGGCCCTGGAGGCGTTGGACGTTCCCACGTGAGCCCGGTTCGCCTTTTCATGAACGAAATTTAACGCCATCGACGGGGGCCTTCTCGGGCATGGTCGCCCGGCTTTTCATCCAATCATCCGGACTTTCGAGAAAATGAAACACCTTCTCATCGGCGTGGCGCTCGCCACGATGCTGGCCGCCGGCGCGGTCGCCGCCGCCGACGCGCCGGCCGTCGTAAACGCAGAGCGCATGGGTCCCTGGGGCTTCGACATGGCCGGGCGCGATCTCGCCGTCGCGCCGGGCGCCGACTTCTTCACCTACGCCAACGGCGCCGCCCTGAAATCCATGGTGATTCCCGCCGACCGCTCCACCTACGGGGCCTTCGACGCGCTGACCGCCCTGTCGGAAAACCGGGTGCATGGCCTGCTCGAAAAGGCCGCCGCCGCCCCGGCTCCCGATCCCGACGGAGCGCGGATCGGGGCCTTCTACAAGGCCTTCATGGACGAGGGGCGGATCGAGGCGCTGGACGCCAAGCCGCTGGCCGCCGATCTGGCCGCCGTTCGCGCCGCCGACACCCGCGCCAAGCTGGCCGCCCTGATGGGCCAGGCCAACGACAGCTATTTCGGTTCATTCTTCGACGCGGGGATCGCCGCCGACGCCCGCGAGCCGTTGCGTTACGCGGTCTATCTGACCCAAGGCGGCCTCGGCCTGCCCGACCGCGACTACTATCTTCAGGCCGGCTTCGCGCCGCAGAAAGCCAAGTACGAGGCCTATGTGGCGGCGATGCTCAAGGCTGCCGGCTGGCCGGACGCCGACCGTGAGGCCAAGGCGGTGGTCGCCCTTGAAACCGCCATCGCCCAGGCGAGCTGGACCAAGGTCGAGCAGCGCGACCCGGTGGCCACCTACAACGCCATGAGCCCGGCGGAGCTGGCGGCCCTGGCCCCCGGTTTCGATTGGGCCGCTTATTTCACCGCCGGCCGCCTGGGCGAGGTCAGCCGCGTGGTGGTCGGCGAGAAGACCGCCTTCGCGAAGATCGCCGCCATCTTCGCGGCCACCCCGATCGCCACCTTGCAGGCCTGGCAGGCCTTCACGGTGGTCGACGGCGCGGCGCCCTTCCTCTCCAAACGCTTCGCCGACGCCCATTTCGAATTCCGCAACAAGGTCCTGTCGGGACAGTTGGAGCAGAAGGCGCGCTGGAAACGGGCGGCGGCGGCCGTCGACAACGGGGTCGGCGAGGCGGTGGGCAAGCTCTACGTCGCCCAGTATTTCCCGCCGCAATCGAAGGCGGCCATGGAGGCGCTGGTCGGCGACTTGCGCGTCGCCTTGGCCGGGCGCATCAAGAACCTGACCTGGATGAGCGAGGCCACCAAGGCCAAGGCGCTGGAAAAGCTCTCCATGCTCAACGTCAAGGTCGGCTATCCGGTCAAGTGGCGCGACTACGGCGCCCTGACCCTCGCGCCGGACGACCTCTACGGCGATGTGCGGCGCGCCGCGGCGTTCGACTGGGCGCGGCGCGTGAACCGCCTGAACGGGCCGGTGGACCGGACCGAATGGGGAATGACGCCGCAGACGGTGAACGCCTATTATTCGCCGACCGAGAACGAGATCGTCTTTCCCGCCGCCATCCTGCAGCCGCCGTTCTTCGACCCCAAGGCCGACCCGGCGATCAACTTCGGGGCCATCGGCGGGGTGATCGGCCATGAGATGACCCACGGCTTCGACGACCAGGGCCGCCAGTTCGACGGGACCGGCAAGCTCTCCGACTGGTGGACGGCCGCCGACGCCGCCAAGTTCGTCGCCCAGACCAAGCGGTTGGGCGCGCAATACTCCGCCTTCGAGCCACTGCCCGGCGCGCATGTGAACGGCGGCCTGACCATGGGCGAGAATATCGCCGACCTGGGCGGCATGCTGTTGGGCCTGGACGCCTATCACCTGTCGCTCGAGGGAGCGCCCGCCCCGGTCATCGACGGGACCACCGGCGACCAGCGCGTCTTCCTCGGCTGGGCGCAGGTGTGGCGGGAAAAGGAACGCGACGACGCCCTGCGCCGCCAACTCGCTTCCAATCCCCACTCGCCGCCGCGCGAGCGGGTGGACGGGGTGGTGCGCAACGTCGACGCCTGGTACGCCGCCTATGGCGTGAAGCCCGGCGACGCCCTCTATGTCGCGCCCGACCAGAGGGTCAGAATCTGGTAGAAGGCCAACAACATCACCGCGCGCGATCGACGATATCGCGGACGGCGGCGACCCAGCCGTCGCGCGGCACGGTGACCTGGCCGGGCCGGTCGGCGCGCCAAGTGGCGTTGCCTTCGATCTCGCCGGCCAGGGCGCGGCCAAGATCGAGGTCCTTGATCGTCACCGTCCCGGCGACGATCTCGTCTTCGCCCAGGATGACGGCGGCCGGGGCGAGGCGGCGGTCGGCGTATTTCATCTGGGCGCGCATGCCCGAGCCGCCCAGATAGGCCTCGGCGGCGATCCCGGCGGCGCGCAGTTCGGCGGCGAGGCCGAGGTAGTCGCCCATCCGCGCGCCGTCGAGGGCGAGCACCACCACCGGCCCGCGCGCCGCGCCCGACGCGCCTCCGCCGGCCTCGATGGCCGCCGCCAGCCGCGACACCCCGAAGGAAAAGCCGGTGGCGGGCACGGCTTCACCGGTGAACCTGGCCACCAGATCGTCGTAGCGACCGCCGCCGCCGATCGAGCCGAAGCGGATCGTCGCGGCGCCTTCGTCCAGGGCGGGCCTCGTCAGGTCGGCCTCGAACACCGCGCCGGTGTAGTATTCCAGGCCGCGCACCACCGAAGGGTCGAACACCGCGCGATCCTCGGCCACCCCCAGGCGCCTTAAGGCATCGCCGATGCGGGCCAATTCCACAAGACCCTCGTCGCCTTCCGCCGAACCGCCGATCACCCCGGCCAGGGCGTCGAGGGTTTCGGCCCGCGTCGCGCGGCCGGCTTCGACAAAGGTGAGCACCGCGTCGCGCGCGGCGGCTTTCAGGCCCGCGCCCTTGGTGAAGGCCCCGGACTCATCGCGCCGCCCCTCGCCCAGCAGGGCCGCCACGCCATCCCGCCCCAGCCGGTCGAGCTTGTCGACGGCGCGCAGGACGGCGAGCCTTTGGGCGGCATCGCCGACGCCGGCGGCGGTGAGCAGGCCATTGAGGAGCTTGCGGTTGTTGACCTTGAGGACCACCGCGCCGGGGGCGAGGCCGGCGGCGGCGTAGCCCTCGGCGGCCATGGCGATGATCTCGGCGTCGGCCTCGGGGCGGCTTGAGCCCACCGTGTCGGCGTCGCACTGCAGAAACTCGCGATAGCGGCCGGGGCCGGGCTTCTCGTCGCGCCACACCGAACCCGTGGCGTAGCGGCGGAAGGGCTTGGGCAGGCTCGCCGCGTTCTCGGCGAAGAACCTTGCCAGGGGCGCGGTGAGGTCGTAGCGCAGGGCCATCCACGCTTCGTCGTCGTCCTTGAGGGCGAACACCCCTTCGTTGGGGCGGTCGGCGTCGGGCAGGAACTTGCCCAGGGCGTCGGCGTATTCGAACGCCCCGGTGTCGAGCGCCTCGAAACCCCAGGATTCATAGACGGCGGCCACCGCCTCCAGAATCCGCCGCTCGGCCCGGATCTGACCGGTCCGGCGATCCTGAAAGCCGCGCGGCGCGCGGGCGCGCGGGCGAAGGGGGGTATCGCTGGCCATGGAGGCGGCGCTTAGCGGGTCGGGAGGGGAGGGGCAAGAAGGAGGGGGTGTTGCCCCTAGGCGTGGGCGGTGACGCCGGCGCCCCGGCGGTCCGCCGTTTCGTAGCGCGCGATAAGAAGGTCGGCCGGGATGTCCCAGGCCCCGCTGATGGCGCGGATCATATCGAGCGTCAGGGGGCGTTTGCGCGCCAGGATTTCGCTGGCGCGGTTTTGACCGACGATCCTGGCGAAATCCGCCCGGCCCCGGCCGGTCATGTTCATGTCGGCCTTGATCATCTCCACCGGATCGGCGCGAAGCGGACGCGTCGCCGAGGCTTCATACTGGTCGATCAGAACGCCCCAGGTTTCCAGGCGCTGGGCCTTGGGCGATCCGGCGGGCGCGTTCCACAGCCGCTCGATTTCTCCCAACGCGGCTTGGTATTCCCGGTCGTCGTGGATGGTGTGGGGATCCATGGCCTCTACCTTCTAAAACTGATCGACGGTGAACGGGTTGATCCGATCGTATTGCGCATGCGTGCCGATGAACTTCACCCAGATGATTTGGGCGTGGAACTGAATGGCGACAATCAGCCGATAGTTTCCGCCCGCGATTTCGAAGCGCACGCGCTCACCGTTCAGCACCTTCGACTTAGGCCAGCGGGCTTGAACGTCATTCATGCCAGTCCAGGTCGCTTTGCGCGCCACCGCTAGCCACAGCGCCAGACCGGCCTCGGTCTCCGGGTGTCGATCCGCAAAATCGCGGAGCCGGCTTTGCGACACGATGCGCATGGCGATCTATCGCATTTCCCACAGCGGGAAACAAGGCGAATTTCCCTCGGGGGAAAGATAGCGGGGGTCATTGAGCATTCGGTGGAGACGGACCTCGACCGCCGCGCGCATCGATTCCGATGTGCTGATGTGGCCGCGAGGCCAGGGCAACGGCTACCAGTCCCGCATCAACGCCATCCTGCGCCGGCAGATGTTGGGGTCGCTCAAGGGGTGATCACGCCGCTCGGCGCTCCAGCAATTCGACGACTCGCGCCTTCTTCAGCCACTCGGCCCAGGCGCTTAGGAAAATGCGAAAATGATCCTGGTGAATGCGAAGCAAGTTCACCTTCTTTAGGTTTCTGCCCCCGGGCTCGAAACAAATGGCCGACGCGAATCCTAGCATGGCGACTTCGCCTTCGGTGTGTCGGCCATCAGCGTCGAGGTAGGTGACGCCGCCGTGGGCCAGTGCGTTGCGCAAATCCTTGATCACTCGCCACGCAGTGGCTTTACCAGCGCGGTCATAGGCCTCGGGTGAGGCAAGATCGTCAAGCCAACGCCGCGGCCAATGCTCGGCGACGTTGAACCGGGGCACACGCGCCTTCCCCGACCAATGACCCGGCTTGAAGAATGCTGAAGCTCGGCAAAACAGCTTGCCTTCGCCGAATACCTCTGCCACCAGTTCGCCGCTGTCGTCGCAAAGCGGTACGTCTTCGGCAACGCCGATATCGCCGGTGTTGAAGGGCTTCATTAGGCGTTCGACCGGCAGTACTATCATCGGCGTCGCCATCGCGAGAAGGAATGTCGTTTGCAACGGGTCGCCATATTTCGCCCCGCCCCGTTCGACTATTGGAAGTAGATCGCGCAACAGGGCTTCACAACGCTCTGGGATGTCACGGCTGTAGTGTTGAGGCACCATCGGGTTCGACTCCTTGTGGTAAATGCCGCCTACCCGGTCGCCGCCGGCCCCGCCTTCGCCGCCGCCCTCTCCAGCGCCTCCGCGACGATTGAGGGAGTCAGCAGTTGCGGCAGAATCTTTGGCTGAGCGTCGCCCGCGCCATAGACCAGATAGAGGGGCACGCCGATCCGGCCCTGATCGGCCAGAGCCTTGGCTATGACGACGTCGCGGTTGGTCCAGTCGGCGATCAGATAGGTCGCGCCGGTGCGCCTGAAGGCCGCGGCGACCCGCGGGCTTGAGAAGGCCAGGCGTTCGTTGACCTGGCAGGTTACGCACCAGGCGGCGGTGAAGTTGACGAGGATGGGCCTGCCCTGGGCGCGCAGAGCGGCGAGGCGCTCGGGGCTGTAGGGCTGGGATGCCGGAACTCCGGCCGGCGCCGGGCCGGCGGCGGCGACCGCCGACCCATAGCCGCCGACGGCGACCGCGGCGACGCACAGGACCAGGGACAGGGCCGCCAGGACCAGGGCGACGGGAGCGCCCCGGCCTGCAGCCCGCCGGCGCTGGCCCAGGCCGAACAGCCAGGCGGCGAAAGCCAGGGCGAGCGCGGCGGCGAGCAGGCGGGCCAGGCCGGCGGGACCGGCCTGCAGGGCCAGCACCCAGGCGAGCCAAGCGGCGGCAGCGTACATGGGAAAGGCCAGGGCCTTGCGCAGAACGTCCATCCACGGGCCAGGCCGCGGCAGGCGGCGCATCAGGGCCGGGCTGAAGGCGAGAAGGGTGAAGGGCGCGGCGAACCCCAGACCCAGGGCGGCGAACACCGCCAGGGCGACGAGCGCCGGCTGGGTCAGAGCGTAGCCCAGGGCCGGCCCCATGAAGGGCGCGGTGCACGGGGCGGCGACCACCACCGCCAGCACCCCGGTGAGGGCCGAGCCCAGCAGGCCGCCGCGCGCGGCGAATCCGGCCCCCAGTCCCTGGGCCGAGGTTCCGATCTCATAGAGGCCGGAAAGATTGAGCGCCGCCGCCAGCATGACCAGCCCCAGGGCCGCGACCACCAGCGGCGATTGAAGCTGAAAGCCCCAGCCGATGGCCGCGCCGCCCGCCTTGGCGCCGATCAACACGCCGGCGAGGGCGAGGAAGGTCGCCAGCACGCCGATGAGAAAGGCGACTCCCTGGGCGCGGGAACGGGTCGGCTCTTCGGCGTGGCCGGCCAGGGCGGCGGCCTTCATGGAGAGGATGGGAAAGACGCAAGGCATCAGGTTGAGGATCAGTCCGCCCAGCAACGCCAGGCCCATGGCCGCCAGCAGGCCGCCGGAAGGGCCACCCGCCCTGGCCGGCGGCCCCAGGCCGAAGCTGCCGGCCGGCGGCGGGCCGGGCGTCGCGGTGATTTCATAGGCTTTGCCGTCGACCGCCAGCACCCCGGAGGCCGAGGCGGGGCCGGGCGTCTTCTTGAAGGCGCTCCCGGCGGTCATGGCCAGGCTAAGGCCGCGCGCCCCGCGCTGGACCGCCTCCGGCTGGCTCTGGTCGATGAGGGTGTCGTCGTAGGGATAGAAATAGGCGTCGGCCGCCGCCGTCCCGGCGAGCGGCGCGCCGGCCACCGCCAGTCCCAGCTTCGTCCCCACTTGCCGGAACGTGGCGGCGAGGCCGGCCGGCTTGGGCGCGGCGGCCAGGGCGGCGGCGATCGCCGGGCCCCAGCGCGGATCGGCGGCGGGAAGGCCGGCGACGACGGGGAGGTTCAGCGTCAGGGTGGCGCTGCCTGGAATGCACACCTCGGCGCACACCAGATAGTCGACCACCGCCTTCAGGCTCGCCGATGCGCCTGGCTTGGCGCCGACCGGTATCTCGATGGGAATCGGCAATAGAACCTTGCCCTCGTAGCCGTAATTCATGAGCGGGCCGACCGGCAGGCGCTCCGGCGCCGGCCAGACGATGTCGCCGGCCCGCCAGCCGGCCGGCAGGGTCCAGGCGATCTTCGCCGCCTCGCCGGCGTCGCCGGGATTACGCCAATAGGTGTGCCAACCCCTGTCCAGGCTCTGGGCCACCGCGACATAGACTGTCCCGCCGGGCGCCGCGCCGGCGCTCTGGGCGACCAGTTCGCTGGTGACATGGGGCGTCGTCACGGCCGCCGCGCGCGCGCCGGCTGAAGTCAGGAGCGCGACCGCTGCGGCCAGCAAGGCGATGATCGGGGGCTTCATGGGCGCACCATAGACGCTTGACGCCGCGCGCGGAACCGTCGCACCCTCGCCGGTTGAGGAGCCGACCCCATGCCCGCCGCCTTCGACGACATCGAGATCGGCCAGGTGGTTCATTTCGGGTCGGCGGCGATCGAAGAGAGGGCGCTGGCCGCCTTTATCGGCACATTTTCCCCCGGCTGGAGCGCCGAGCGCGGCGCGCCGGACGCCATGGTCTTCGCCCTCTGGTCTAGGCTGGACGCCGAGGCGGCCGCCGCGTGGCCCCAGATGAAGCGCGTCGGCGTCGACGCCCTGCGGTGGGCGCGCAACCCGCCGGCCGGCGCGGTGCTGCGCGGCCGGATGACGGTAATGGGCAAGGATCCGGTGGGCGAAGGCAAAGGCATCGTCATCGCCCAACACGACCTGCTCGATGAGGCGGGCCGGCTGGTGTTCTCGTGCCTGACCCGGAGCGTCTACGCGCGGTGAGGGGCCGCGCGTCCTAGTTCAGGTTCGCCGCCCGCGGCGAGGCCGCCTGGCGGGCGATGGCCAGGGCCATCAGGCGGTCCCAGCCGAGCAGGCTCATCAGATGGGCGTAGATCTGGCCGACGGCCCCATTGGCCAGCAGCTCCTGAAGCTTCTCCGGCGGTAGCGCCTTGAGCTTGGCCTCGGAGATGGCGAAGTATTCCGCCACCGTCTGGGGCGCGCCGGGCGAGCCGTCGGAGTTGGTCGGGGTGTAGGTCTGGGTGCGAGTCTCGAACAGATCCAGCTCAGTCATCAGATTCACGAAGGATTGGGTGCGCCGTACCTCTACCTCGAAGTCGTTGCAGAACTGCAGGCAGTTCTTCGTGTATTCGGTGGGCTCGCCCTGTGCGTCGAAGAAGGGCAGATCGGGAAGATCGCCCAGCATGGGGGCGGCGCGGTCGATGCACACCACCAGTTGCTCGCCCTTGGGATCGTTGGCCAGGACGAAAGGATAGCGGCGGATGTAGGCGGGGATGTAGACCCCGGGCTCGAATCCGCCGGTCGGCTCGATGAACATGTTGGCGTCGGCGTCGACGCCCATCACCGCCAGCGGCTGGTGGCGTTCGCCTGCGAAGATGATGGGGAAGGACAGGCCGGCGACCGGGAACTCGGCGACCGTCAGGGGCGCGACCTGGCTGCCGGCGGCGAAGGCGAAGGGCCGATCGATGCGCCGAAGTCCCAACTTGCCATGCAACTCCTTACTGAGCGGCTCGGGCTTTGAATAGAAAAGCACGTTGCCCGCGATGGGGCCCGCGTCGATCTGATCGGTGTCAGCCATGAAGGTCTCTAAAGGGCGAAGAGGAGGGGGCGCTTTAGCCGATCGCCCGCCACCCGGCAATGCGGCGGGGTGGCCTGGGGCGGGGCGGCCTTGCCTTCCCCGGCGCCGGGCGGGCTAAGTGGAGAGGAACGCCGCCAAAGGAGCCGAAGGAAACGCCCATGCCCATCTACTACCCCGATATCCTCAGCCAGCGGAGCGCGCCGCGGCGCGAAATCGCGGCTCATCGAACCGATGGTCGGCCAGGCGCGCCACGATTTCCAGATCAGCCGCTCGGGCGAGCGAGAGTCCGTGATTGGCGATATTGGCGCCATCCTTGGCCGGATCGAACTCGAGCGCCACGATTTATTGTGCACCCATTAAGTGGGGAGATCAAGTCGAACCAAGTCGTTTGTGGGTAGCACACGATATGTCCGCTTTTCGTAGCAGACGATTTGTCCGGTTGAGGCCGGAGGGATCGGATGCATGCGGAGGTGAGGATGGCGCGGATCGTCGATGCGGTCGTGCGGTACAAGGGTGGAGAACTGAGCTGCGTGAAGGCGGCGGAGTTCCTGGGGATGAGCGAACGCCATTTTCGGCGGCTTCGCGATCGCTATGAGGCGCAAGGGGCTGAAGGGATCATCGATCGGCGGCGGGGCCGGGCGTCTGGGCGACGGGCGCCGGTGGACCAGGTCGAGTGGGTGATCGAGGAGTTCATGACCCGCTACTTCGATTTCACGGTGAAGCATTTCCACGAGGAGATCGCCAAGCGCGGGTTCGACTTTGGCTACACCTGGACCAAGCTGGTGTTGCAGCGGGCCGGGCTGGTCAGGGTGGCGCGGGGGCGCTCGGCGCATCGCAAGAAGCGAGTTCGGCGGCCCCTATCTGGGATGATGCTGTTCCAGGACGGCTCGACGCACGAGTGGCTGACGGGCGGGGCGCCGTTGGACCTCATCGTCACCCTCGATGACGCCACCAGCGAGATCTATTCGATGTTCCTGGTCGAGCAGGAGGGCATGGCGTCTTCATTCCAGGGGCTGGCCGAGACGATCGGCGGCCGAGGCCTGTTTTCGTCCTTCTACACCGACCGGGGGAGTCACTACTTTTTCACGCCCAAGGCTGGGGAGAAGGTTTCCAAGGACCGGCTGACCCAGGTCGGCCGCGCCCTGGCCGAGTTGGGGATCAGGCACATCCCCTCCTACAGCCCCGAGGGCAGGGGTCGGATGGAGAGGGTCTGGGGAACCCTGCAGGGGCGGTTGCCCGCGCGCCTGCGCCTGGAGCGGATCACGACGATGGAGGCGGCCAACCGCTTCCTGACCGAGACCTACAGGGTCGAGCACAACGCCAGGTTCGCGGTGGCGCCGGCCGAGGAGGGCACGGCCTTCGTTCCCTTCGTCGGCGATCTGGCCGGCGTGCTTTGCGCCAAGCACGAACGGGTGGTCGGCAACGACAACTGCGTGCGCTTCGAGGGGCTGGATTTGCAGATTCCCGAGCAGCGCCACCGCCACCACTACGTGCGGGTCACCGTCCAGGTGCGCCAGTATGCAAACGGCGCTCTGTCGATCTTCCACGGCCCGCGTCGGCTGGCGGACTACACCGCAAAGGGGAGCCCGATCGCGGAAGAAACATCAAGGCAATCGGTCGCCTAAGCCCGCTCGGCGGCCAGCCCGTGGATTTGTGGACGAGGCTCCGCCTCGACCACAACCCCACAGGCCCTACAACAGCAGCGGACATTTGATGGGCTACAAAAGGCGGACATCTTCACCTGCTATCGACAGTCGAACCAAGTCGTTGAGGAAGCACGCTTTCCGCGAGGGCCAGGACATCCACGCCATGACCGCCTCGGAGAGGCGCGGCGTGGTGTGTTTGATGCATAATGCCGCGAATTTCGGCGGCATCGCACGGGGAACTCGCGAAGCGCCCACATCGCGGAACCGCCCGCCGTCCTGCCCGTTGCCCCTTCACGGCCGGCGCTTCGATCCTGCGCATTGCGCGCGCCCCTCTCGCGGGGCTATTCCAAGCGCTGCCGTGGCATTTTGAGGCGGAGTAGACTTCCATGACGGCGCAGGCCGATGTCCCGGTGGCCGACAAGGCCCGTTCGGCCGAGGCGGCCCCCGCCGCCCGCGATCTCGACCAACTCGCCATAAACACCATCCGCACCCTGACCATTGACGCGGTGGAGAGGGCCAAGTCGGGGCACGCCGGGGCGCCCATGGCCATGGCCCCGGTCGGCTACACCCTGTGGAATCGGTTCCTGGCCTACGATCCCGACGATCCGGCCTGGCCCAACCGCGACCGCTTCGTCCTGTCGGCCGGCCACGGCTGCATGCTGCTCTACGCCCTTCTGTATCTGGCCGGTGTGCGACGCCTGGACCAAAACGGCAAGGCGACCGACGCCCAGGCGGTCGGCCTGCACGACATCGAGACCTTCCGCGAACTGGGCAGCCGCTGCCCGGGCCATCCGGAATACGGCCACACCACCGGGGTCGAGATTACCACCGGTCCGCTCGGCCAAGGGGCCGGAAACAGCGTCGGCATGGCGATGGCTGAGCGGTGGCTGGCGGCGCGGTTCAACCGGCCGGGCCAGACCCTCTTCGACTACAATGTCTACGCCCTGTGCAGCGACGGCGATTTGATGGAGGGGGTGGCCAGCGAGGCGGCGTCCCTGGCCGGCCATCTGCGGCTTTCCAACCTGTGCTGGCTCTACGACGACAACACGGTGACCATCGAGGGGCATACGCAGCTCGCCTTCACCGAGGATGTGGCCGAGCGCTTCCGCGGCTACGGCTGGGCGACCCACCAAGTGGACGACGCCAACGATCGCGAGGCCCTGGCCCGGGCGATCGAGAGCTTCCGGGCCACCGACGACCGGCCGACCCTGATCGTGGTGAAGAGCGTCATCGGCTACGGCTCGCCCCACAAGCAGGGCACCTCCAAGGCGCACAGCGACCCTCTGGGCGCGGACGAGGTGAAATTGACCAAGGAGGCCTACGGCTGGCCGCCCGACGCCCAGTTCCTGGTTCCCGACGGGGTGCGCGAACACCTGACCCGAAGCCTGCGCGGGCGGGGCGGCAAGGCGCGCATCGCGTGGGACGAGACCTTCAAGGCCTACCGCCGCGCCCATCCGGACCTCGCCGGCGAACTCGAGGCGATGTGGGCCGGCAAGCCGCCCAAGGGCTGGGACGCCGACATCCCCACCTTCCCGCCCGACCCGAAAGGCATGGCCACCCGCGAAGCCTCCGGCAAGACGCTCAACGCCGTCGCCCCGCGCCTGCCGTGGCTCGTCGGCGGCTCGGCCGATCTGGCGCCCTCGACCAAGACGCTGCTGGAGTTCGACGAGGCCGGCGCCTTCGAGCCGGGCGACTACGGCGGGCGCAACCTGCATTTCGGGGTGCGCGAGCACGTCATGGGCTCGATCGCCAACGGCCTGGCGGTGTCGAAACTGCGCCCCTACACCGGCACCTTCCTGATCTTCAGCGACTATATGCGCCCGCCCACCCGCCTGGCCGCCCTGATGG
>JBPCMA010000088.1:0-9589 GCA_051002715.1 Caulobacteraceae bacterium | reverse complement strand
GCTCACGGCGTAGCGAAAAGGGCTTGCCCGCAGGAAATTCACCCCCGAGGCTGTTCAATGCCAAAGAAAGAGGTCAACCTGCTCGCAAAGGTGGGCGGATGGGCCGTCCATCTGGGGAATGTCGGTTCAAAATAAGCCCGGCTATATCCCCAGTCGAGAGAAATGACTCCTCGGCCTCGGGGTTTGCCCAATCGCTAAGAAGATTTTCAATCCTCTCGATCGCTTCCTGGACCGGCCTGTCACGCTCGCGAATCATGCCGCCCATTGGTCCGTTCCGTCAAGTATATAATTCCCTCGCGCTTTTGGCGTTATATTGTCGGAACTTACCCGAGCCGGCGGCGGCGATATACTCTCCACAAATCTGTTCCCGTGTGCTTTGGAAATCGCGCCCGACAAGAAATCCAGATCTCCTCTCAATTCTCCTAATGATCTAAAGGCTATTCTCGATTGGCAACGAGGTTTTTTGACTGGACAAATTGCCATACTAAAGCCGACTGCAATTATATTCTTCACCGGCCCAAATTATGATTTTGTGATAAAAGATGAATTTATTGGTGTAGAATTCCCACCAATCGACAACCGTCCCTGGGAAAAGTTTGCCCGCGTTGTCCACGAGCACTTACCGAAGCAATCCTTTCGGACATATCATCCTGAGTATCTGTTCAATCGTCATTCTGCATTTGCGCCTTGGGTGGCAGAATTGAGCCGGATGGCGGCTACCTCTTGATCCGCAATCGCGCTGCTTTGGCAGCCCGTGGCAACGGTGGGCGAGACAGGTGAGCCAGCGTCAGAACCGCTTTGCGGCGTCATGGTCATTGTGTCCGCTCGATCGATGAGGTCTCGTCCCGGAGCGGCGGGATCGGCAGCATTTTTTGCAGGGGACGTCACCGCCTGCTCGGTTCTTTGTTCAAATGATCAAGTTTTTCAATGCACTAGCAATTTCATGGCGCTGAACTTCGTCGTCAAGCCGCACCTCGAATTGAAGATCTCTTTTGCGGCGTCCAGGATATCTTGACGCCCATTGCCCAAGCCAACCCGCACAAGCTAAATTCTGATCGGAGTTGAACGACACGAAAGTTGGCGAACCAAGTTCGTTGATGGTCCGCGTCCAATCTTGGAAATCGTTAACCAACCAGCGTCGATCCGTCCTGCGGTCCGGGGTATCAATTGCGTTTTGATCGCCGCCTAAAAAAATCCAGTAATCCCGGAAATGCAGCGGGCGCCAAGCGACCGGCCGCGAGCCCACCGTTTCAGGGAAATCGGGACACCGAAGCCCAGTTTGTACTGTACCCAACTTGAACACGCGTGTAGCCCATGTTTGGTCCCCACGAGAGAAAATTTGACCATCGTCGGACCACTCCTCGGGTCGGGATATGGACCACTGCCCATTGATCCATCGCGCTTCGACGAACCGTGAACTCCGAGGTTCCATTTCAGTGATCATCCTCCATCGATTGGGCGTCTGTCTTGCGAGGCGGCCGGCGCGGACCGGTCTCCACTCTACCGGCAATCCCGATACTGGTTCGTCCCCCTCCGTCTCCAGGAGGACCCAAGTTGACTCTCCGCGGAGCGCGTGTTCGTCGGGCAACGCATCCAGGTTGTGGTGGGATTGCGCGAGCCGAACGGCTCCATCTTCGAACCGAAGATTCACCGGTGTACGGTCGCGCGGCGCGCTACCGATCGGCAGCCATTCGGCCGCCCCCGTCTCGATGCTTGGAACCATCATCGCGCTCCACCGAAAACTTCCCGCAGAATGCCGCCAAGGCGCGGACTATTGAAGTCTTTTATTCGCACGGCCGAGGAAAGGGGCGAAGACGCGTGTATGGTTATGCTTGGCGACCGCGGGTCGGCAGATCAGGCAGGTTGTCGAGCGATACCGGCCGCCCCCGCATTGGATTAGCGCACTCCCGCTTTTTCGCATTTTTCGGACAAGAATAATTGGATGAGCGACCCACCACCCCAGCAAGGACTTCCCCCGCCACAGGTTGGGGTCTTCTGGCGTGTCCCGGACGGCCTCCATGGGCAGACGCTCATTGTTGACACGACGCAAATCTCCGAGGCCGAAGCTTACGGCGATTTCCTCACTCACGCCCGCGGCCATTACGAAATCTGGGAGGATTGGCGCGGGCTCGGCGCGGAAGGCCTGCGACAACGGGGTCTGCCGCTGGCCATCCTGTCGAAAGAATACGAAAAACACCCTCGTGGGCGGGTGGTATTCTCGAACCCGGACCACACATTCTGTATCTATGCCGATCGGCGGCTGCATAAACCCGCGATCGTCAGCGAAATCAGGCAGCGGTTTGGTCTTGCCGCCATTTCATGCGTACTCAAATCCGATGCGCACTATCGCTCCTGAACTGGCAGATAGGCGGCATCACCCATAAAGTTCCTTCGCCCGCCGCTCGAAGCAACCCACCAGCTTGACCGCCGCCTTTTCGAAGTTGGCGGCCAGCAGGCGTTCCAGGAATCGCGAGCCGAAATCGAAGTCGATGTCGAAGGCGAGTTCGGCGCCGGCGGCATGGGGCTTGAAACGCCAGCGGTTTTCGAGCTTGCGGAAGGGGCCGGAGAGGAGGTCGACGTCGATGGCCATGGCGGCCCGGTCCAGCCGAACGCGGGTTGAGAAACGCTCGCGGATCACGGAAAATTTCACCTGCGCCTCGGCGTCGAGGAGGGTCACCCCCTCCCCCTCTTCGCGCCGGTTCCAGGTGCGCAGCGCGGTGACCCAGCGCACGAACTGGGGATAGCGCTCCACATCGCCGACCAGATCGAACAGTTGGCCGGCCGTGTAGGGCAGGACGCGGGTCAGGCGGTGGCGCAAGCGGGCGCCATGCTATGGCCGTGCGCCAGGCGCGCCGCCTTCAGGCGGGCGAAATCCTCGCCGGCGTGGTGCGAGGAGCGGGTGAGCGGGCTGGCCGACACCATCAGAAAGCCCTTGGCGCGGGCGATGGTTTCCAGGGCGTGGAATTCCTCGGGGCTGACGAAGCGGTCGATGGCGGCGTGCTTGCGGGTCGGCTGGAGGTACTGGCCGATGGTGATGAAGTCGACGCCGGCCGAGCGCATGTCGTCCATCGCCTGCATCACCTCGCCCTTGGTTTCGCCCAGGCCGACCATCAGGCCCGACTTGGTGAACAGGTCGGGGGCGCGCTCCTTGACCCGCTCGAGCAGGCGCAGGGAGGCGTAGTAGCGGGCGCCGGGGCGGATGGAGAGATAGAGGCGCGGGACGGTCTCCAGATTGTGGTTGAAGACGTCGGGACGGGCGTCGATCACCCGTTCCGCGGCGGCGACCGGCTTGCGCAGGAAGTCGGGGGTGAGGATCTCGACGGTGGCGCCCGGCGCGGCGGCCCGGATGGCGAAAACGGTAGCGGCGAAATGCGCCGCGCCGCCGTCGGCCAGATCGTCGCGGTCCACCGAGGTGATGACCACGTGTTTGAGGCCCATGGCGGCGACGGCCCGCCCCACCCGCGCCGGCTCGGTGGGATCGAGGGGGCCGGGAAGGCCGGTGGCGACATTGCAGAAGGCGCAGGCGCGGGTGCAGACGTCCCCCATGATCATCATGGTGGCGTGCGACTTGGACCAGCATTCGCCGATGTTGGGGCAGCCGGCCTCCTCGCAGACGGTGGTCAGGCCGTGTTCCCGCACGATGGCGCGGGTCTCGTTATAGCCAAGCGAGCCGGGGGCGCGGACGCGCAGCCACGGCGGCTTGCGAAGAACCGGCGTGTCAGGCCGCCCCTGCTTTTCCGGATGACGCGCCAAGCGCGCCTCCGCTCGATCGATGACCGCGGCCATGGCGCCTAGATCGTCGCTCTTGACGCCGGGATCAAGCGCCTTGTCTATTGGGGCCGCGCCAAGCGCTCGCCTTGATTTTCCAGGAGGAAGGCCCTCGCCGCCATGGCGCCCGCACTCGACCCCGCCTCGTTCGACCGCAACCTCATCGACGCGCTGCTGGGCGCCGCCCACCGCTTCGGCGCGAAAAAGCCGATCCTGGAGGACCAGGAGCGCAACCCCTTGAGCTATATCGACCTGATCCGGGCCAGCTTCGCCCTGGGGCGCAAGCTGGCGGCGGTGACCCGGCGCGGCGATACGGTCGGCCTGCTGTTGCCGTCGAGTTCGGCCGCCGTGGTGACCTTCTTCGCCCTGCACGCCTTCGGACGCGTGCCGGCCATGCTCAACTTCACCGCCGGCATCCGCAATCTGCGCGCCGCGGTCAAGCTGGCCGGCGTCAAGCGGGTGCTCACCTCGCACCGCTTCATCGAACAGGGCAAGCTGCACGACCTGGTGGATGCGCTCGAGGACCGGTGCGAGATCACCTATCTGGAGGACGTGCGCAAGACGATCGGCGCGGTCGACCGGGTTTTCGCCCTGACCGCCTCGCTGGCCCCCCGCCGGTTTCGGGCGCGCACCAGGCCGTCCGATCCGGGGGTGATCCTCTTCACCTCGGGAAGTTTCGGGGCGCCGCGCGGGGTGGTGCTCAGCCAGGGCAATCTGCTGGCCAACGTCGCCCAGATCGCCGCCCACATCGACCTCGACCCGGACTGGGTGATGTTCAATCCCCTGCCCGTCTTCCACTGTTTCGGCCTGACCGGCGGGGTGCTGCTGCCGATGCTCAATGGCATGAAGGCCTTCCAGTATCCCAGCCCCCTGCACGTCAGGCTGATCCCGCCGCTCATCCGCGATTGCGGGGCGTCCATCCTGCTGGCCACCGACACCTTCGTCGGCCAGTACGCGCGGACGGCCGAGGCCGGCGACCTTTCCAGCCTGCGCTTCATCGTCTGCGGGGCCGAGAAGGTGCGCCCCGAGACCCACGCCCTCATCGCCGAACGCTTCGGCCCGATCCCGGTGCTGGAGGGCTACGGCGCCACCGAGGCCTCGCCGGTGATCGCGGTCAACAAGCCGGGCGACAACCGGCGCGGCACGGTGGGCGGCCTGGTTCCGGGGATGCGGACGCGCCTGGAATCGGTGCCTGGAATCGCCCGCGGCGGCCGGCTCTATGTCAGCGGACCCAATATCATGTCTGGTTATTTGAATGCGCCGGGGGAGCTCGAGCCCCCGCCGGACGGCTGGCACGACACCGGCGATGTGGTCGAAATCACCGACGACGGCTGGATCACCATTCTGGGAAGGGTCAAGCGGTTCGCCAAGATCGGCGGCGAGATGGTCTCGCTTTCCGCCGCCGAGAGCCTGGCGGCGACCCTGTGGCCGGACGCCCGCCACGCGGTGATCTCCCTGGCCGATGCCAAGAAGGGCGAGCGCCTGGTCCTGATCACCGACCGGCGCGACGCCGAGGTTGGCGCCCTGATCGCCCACGCCCAGAGCCTCGGCGTGCCGGAATTGACCGTGCCGCGGCGGATCGTGCAAGTGCCCGAAGTGCCGGTGCTGGGTTCGGGCAAGACCGACTATGTCGCCATCCAGCGGATGGCGGAGACGTGAGGCGACAAAGGGGAGCGAAATCATGGGAAATTTGACCGCCTGGGCGCCCCGCGTGCTCAGCCTGCTGCGCATCGTGGCGGCGCTGCTCTTCATCGAGCACGGGACCATGAAGCTCTTTCATTTTCCGATCCCCCAGCCGGGCGTCCCGAACCCTTTGCCGACCCTCATGGTCGTCGCGGCGTGCCTGGAGATCGGCGGCGGCGCCCTGCTCGCCCTGGGCCTCTTCACCCGCCCCGCGGCCTTCATCCTGGCCGGTGAAATGGCGGTCGCCTATTTCACCGCCCACTTCCCGCAAAGCCCGTGGCCCGGCGTCAACCAGGGCGGCGAGGCCATCCTCTATTGCTGGGTCTTCTTCTACTTGGTGTTCGCCGGACCCGGCGTCTGGAGTTTCGACGCGGCGCTGCGCAAACGAACCTGAGACAAGGCCGGCTCGGCGCTTTCAAGTGGCGTCAGGCGGACCGGACCGCAGGGGCGTCAGGCGCCAGTCGGCGGCCAAGAGATGATAGAGCGACTCGGGCATGAGCCAACTCGAACTCCAGCGCGCCAGCAGGGCGGCCAGCATGAGGGGACCGACCAGACTGGGGTCGCGCGTCATTTCCATCAGGATCACCGCGCTGGTGAGTGGCGCTTGCACAACGCCCGAGAGATAGCTCGCCATCCCCAGCACGACCGCGTCGCGGCCCCCGAAAGCCATGCCCAGATGCGCGAAAGCCGCTCCGATGCCGGCCCCGGTCGCCAGCGACGGAGCGAAGAGGCCGCCCGGCGCGCCGGAAACCGCGGCCGCGAGGGTGGCCACGAACTTCCACACCGCCAGGCTCAGGCCGCCCACGGGATGATCCGACAGCAGCGATTTCGCTTCGGCGTAACCGGCCCCAAAGGTAATGCCGCCCGAGGCGAGCGCGGCGCCGGCGGCCAAAAGGCCACACGCGAATGCGAACACCACCGGATGCGTCCGGCGCCAGCGCGCGACTGGATTTCCCCCTGGACCGATGATCTCCGCCAGGGCCCGCGCGAACAGGCTTCCAAGCACGCCGCCGGTTATTCCGATGACCGGCGCGGCCAGCCACGCGGAGCCCAGCGCCGAGCCGCCGCTCAGAACTCCGAAATAGGCGTAGTCGCCATGAACGGCGTAGGAGACGAACCCGGCCACGACCACCACCAGAATCACCGTGGTGTGGGTACGTCGCTCAAAGCTTTTGGCTAACTCCTCCACGGCGAAGACCACCCCGGCGATGGGCGTATTGAACGCCGCCGCCACCCCCGCCGCTCCGCCCGCGATGATCAGGACGCGGCGGCCCGGCCCTCCCTTGAGACCGCGCGTCAAAGTTCGCAGGATGCCCGCGACGACCTGCACGGTGGGACCTTCGCGGCCGATCGATCCGCCACAGACCAGCAGAGCGACCGACAACGCGACCTTCCAGGCCGCTGTTTTCAAGGTGACGCGCTGGCCGCCCCAGCGACCTCGCCATCTCTGCTCCGCCGCCGCGATCACCTGCGGAATGCCACTGCCCGCCGCCTCGGGGGCAAACCGTCCGGTGAGCCACGTCACGAGCGCGAAACCGAGCGGAAGCAGCAAGAGCGTCCAGGCTGGCGCGAGCGCATAAAGACGCCCATGCGCCGCCATGGCGAAGTCCGAAAGCCGCGCGAACGCCGCCGCCGCCAAGCCACCCAGCACCGCGACCGCGACGATCAGTCCGGTGCGCCAGGTGCGCCGCGCATGAAGCCGACTCGCCATGACTTCACGGCGCGAGCGCGGGCGCGGGCGCGGCGAAACTGGATTAAAAAGGCTCATTGCAATAGCCACGAGAACCATCAAACGAATGAACGAGCGAGCGGCCGAAACCACATTGCCTGCCGCTCGTCGATCCGTCCGGTGTACCGCCGGCGTTGGGCGCTTGCGTCGGTAGGCCTTCGGGTGGGGCCCTCACAAATGCAGCACCCGCCCGAAGGCGTCGAGAGCCGATTCGTGCATGGCTTCGCTCATGGTCGGGTGGGGGAAGACGGTGGCGAAGAGGTCGGCTTCGGTGGCTTCCAGGGTGATGGCCAGGGCGAAACTTTGGATCATTTCAGTGACTTCGCCGCCGATCATATGGGCGCCGACAAGGGCGCCGGTGGCCGCGTCGAACACCGTCTTGACCAGACCCTCGGTCTCGCCCGAGGCGATGGCCTTGCCGTTCACCCGGAAGGGGAAGCGGCCGACCTTGACCTCCAGACCCTTCGCCTTGGCCTGGGCCTCGGTCAGGCCCACCGAGGCGACCTGGGGGGTCGAATAGGTGCAGCCGGGGATCGGGGCGGAAAGGTTGGAAGCGTCGAGACCGGCGATGTGCTCGACGCAGTGGACGCCCTCGTGGCTGGCCTTGTGGGCGAGCCAGGGCGGCCCGGCGACATCGCCGATGGCGTAGAGGCCCGGAACATTGGTGGCGCCGTGGCCATCGATGACCACATGGCCGCGATCGATCTTCACCCCGAGCGCCTCCAGGCCGAGGTCTTCCACATTGCCGTCGATGCCTACCGCGACGATGGCGACGTCCGCCTTCAGGGTTTCCGCCTTGCCGGCCGCGTCGAGATCGACGGCGACGCCGGCCTTGGACTTGGCGAGCTTGACGACCTTGGTGCCGATGCGGAACTTGATCCCCCGCTTTTCGAAATCTTTCTGGGCGGTTGACGAGATTTCCTCGTCTTCCACCGGAAGAATGCGCGGCAGAGCCTCGATAACCGTCACCTCGGCCCCCAGAGCGCGGTAGAAGCTGGCGAATTCGATGCCGATGGCCCCCGAGCCGATGACGAGAAGCGAGGCGGGCGCCTTGCCCGGAACCATGGCCTCGCGATAGGTCCACACTCGCTCGCCATCCGGCGCCAGGCCGATCGCAGGGACCACCCTGGCGCGGGCGCCGGTGGCCAGGATCACCGATTTGGCCGTCAGCGTCCGCGCGCCGCCCGCCTTCAGGGCGACGACCACCTTGGGCGCGGGCGCCCCCTTCTGCAGCTTGGCCGTCCCCTCCACCACCTCGATCTTGTGCTTCTTCATCAGGAAGGCGACGCCGGCCGACAGTTGTTTGGCGATCTTGCGCGAGCGCGCGACGACCCCGGTGAAATCGTAGGACCGGCCTTCGACGGCGAGGCCATAGTCGGCCAAATGGCTTAGCTGTTCATAGACTTCGCCCGATTTCAGCAGCGCCTTGGTAGGGATGCAGCCCCAGTTGAGGCAAACGCCGCCCAGGGCGTCGCGCTCGACGATGGCCGTCTTCAGGCCAAGCTGGCTGGCGCGGATCGCCGCCACATAGCCGCCGGGCCCGGCCCCGATGATCACAAGGTCGAAGGCGTCGGCCACTAGAGCGCCGCCTCGATGGCGCTCTCGAGGGACTTGGGTTCGGTGTTGGGGGCGAAGCGCGCGACGGCCTCGCCGCCCCGGCCGACCAGGAACTTGGTGAAGTTCCACTTGATCGCCTCGCTGCCCAGCAATCCCTTCTTCTCGTGCTTGAGCCAGGCATAGAGCGGATCGGCCCCGCCGCCGTTGACCTCGATCTTGGCCATCATCGGGAAGCTCACCTCATAGGTCAGCGAACAGAAACTGGCGATGTCCTCGGCGTTGCCCGGCTCCTGGCCGCCGAACTGATTGCAGGGAAAACCCAGGACCGTCAGTCCCTTATCCCGGTATTTTCGCCAAAGGTTCTCGATCCCCGCGTACTGGGGGGTGAAGCCGCACTTGCTGGCGGTGTTGACGATCAGCAGCACCCGGCCGCGATAATCGGCCAGCGGGGCCGGACGGCCGTCGAGGGTCTGGGCGGTGAAATCGTAGGCGTTCATGGGCCGTCCCGTCTCAAACGATCATGACGATCGGATTTTCGATCATGGCCTTGAAGGCGGCCAGGAAACGCGCGCCTATGGCCCCATCGACCACCCGGTGATCGCAGGTCAGGGTGACGGTCATCACCGTGGCGACGGCCAGGGCGTCGCCGCGCGCCACGGGCCGCCTTTCCCCCGCCCCCACCGAGAGGATGGCGCCCTGCGGTTCGTTGAGGATCGAGGCGAAGGACTTGATGCCGAACATGCCGAGATTGGAGATGGAGAAGGTGCCGCCTTGATATTCGTCGGGCTTCAGCTTGCGGTCGCGCGCCCGCCCGGCCAAATCCTTCATTTCGCGGGCGATCTGGGCGACGCC
>JBPCMA010000087.1:0-9533 GCA_051002715.1 Caulobacteraceae bacterium | reverse complement strand
GGATGGCGCTGGTCTTGCCGTGCATCAGGGTCTGGGCCGGCGCGATCACGCCGCCGAACGCCTGGCCGATGGCCTGGTGCCCCAGGCATACCCCCAGAATGGGCAGGTCCCCCGGCGCGGCGGCGATCAGCGCCAGGCAGATGCCCGCGTCCTCGGGCCGGCGCGGCCCGGGCGACAGCAGCGCCGCCTCGGGACGCAGAGCCAGCGCCTCGGCGACACTCAGCACATCGTTGCGCCGCACCACCGTCTCGGCTCCCAGCTCGGCCAGATAGTGGACGAGATTGTAGGTGAAGCTGTCGTAGTTATCGATGACCAGGATCATGGGCGGCGATTCTAGGCGGTGGGAGGAAGCGCGCCAAGGGGGCGGGCCGGCGGCGTCGCGTCCGCCGAGGACCGCGAACCGGCGAAGGATCGGGCGGTTTTTGGCGGTTTTTGGCGGTTTTTGGCGGGAAATGGCGGGAATTGGCGGCCGGTGGGCGGCTTCCGGGCGGGAAATGGCGGACTTTGACGGATTTTGGCGACATTCTGAGGCCATACGATTCTCTTATCGCGCTGATTTTGTTCAAATTTGAAGGATTCGAATTCCAAGATGGGCGGCCCCGGGAGCGAATGGATGGGCCGGACGCCAAGAAGAATTGCATATTGCAAGTTAACGGCGCGATGTCAAGACGGACGGCGCCTCGCCGCCCATGAAATGCCTCACCGGCCCGCGGCCGCCCTTTCCTGGTTGAGGGCGAAGAGGCGCTCCAGCACCGCCTCGTCGGCGAGGTCGGCGGACCAGCCGTAGGCGGCGGCGACGGCGGCGTCGAGATCGGCGTGGGCCATGGCCAGCCAGGCGGGGCGGGCGTTGTAGAGGTTGGTGAGGGTGCGGGCCTTGAGCACCGCTGCGGCGGCGTCGTCGCGGGGCAGGAGGCGGTCGGGATAGCCGGCGACGACCTCGGGCTCGCGGACCACCAGGTCGGGCGGATTGAGCCAGGCTTCGCGCACCTCGTTCAGCCGCCGCGCCGCCGCCGCGATGGCGATGGCGCGCGGATCGCCGGCCCAGGCGGCGGCGGGGAGGTTTGGCGTGAGCCCCTCGGGGAAGGGGAAGGTCTCGAAGGTGGTGGAGGGGGTGTAGCGGGGGCGATCTTCCAGGCTCGTCCCCAAGCGCAGCGACCACAGTTCGTGGAAGCGGGAATGGAGGATGCCGAAGATGGTGTCGTCGTCGCGGGCGATGGCGATAACCGTGTTCTCGGGTATCTTGCACGTTGGAAGCCACGCAAAAACTCGGTGCTTTGAAACCAGCGGCGTGGCTAGGAAACGATCGAAGCCACGGACAGCGCGGCGCAAAGCTGGACGCGGATCGCCGTGCAACCACCACTTAGTTCGATGCCATTCCCGCCGCAGGCCGACGCGTGTCGGACGGACATGCTTGGCCACGTATGCGAAGGGTAGCTCGAACAAGGCCGCGTCGGCCTCGGGCATGTTGGTGCCGAAATCAACAATCCAGCGGTCGGGGTCGCGTTGAACAATCCCGGAGCCATTCGTCCACGGGCGAACAACGTCGGAATTTAGGCGACCGTTCGGATTGCGGGGCGCCGTCAGCCATGACCGGGCCAAATCTC
Source organism: Caulobacteraceae bacterium (assembly GCA_051002715.1). Classification (GTDB taxonomy): domain Bacteria; phylum Pseudomonadota; class Alphaproteobacteria; order Caulobacterales; family Caulobacteraceae; genus Acaudatibacter. Next base: position 7,929 of record JBPCMA010000087.1, on the reverse strand, counting down.
CCGGCACATCGAAGGGTCCATTTTTCTGTGTGCCGACAAACGAAAGTCCCGTGTTTTGTGACAGACTATTGGCCCGCGTTAGGTTTGATCCCTCGGGCGTGAGATCGGGATTGATGATTGGCGTGACGTGGCCGTCCAGGCGTCGCTCGATGAAGCCAGCTCCAAAGCCGAGCATCGACACGCGAACCGCCGCCCCTTCGAGCACCCATGGTTCGTCGGCCCACGCTTCCATCAGCGCTCCCGAATCGGCGATCGGATCGACTACCCGCCGGTTCGCGCCGCCGCGAATGGAATTGGTGGCGACGAGTCCGGCGCGCTCCGCTTTTCCTTCGACGATCTGCCGCCAAGCTTTCTCGATCCAGTAACAGACGAAATCCGCCCCGCCCGGCACACGTCCATCGTAGCGATGGCGCAGTTGCTCGACGTAGGATTCGCCGAGCGACCGGATCATGCGTCGGTCGCCGACGAAGGGCGGATTGCCGATGATGGCGTCGGCCGCCGGCCACGCCGCTTCCGTTTCATCCGCGTTCAGCAGCGCGTCGCGGTTCTCGATCTGGTCGAGGCTGGAGAGGATCGGTTCGGCGAAGGCGGTGTAGCCGTTCCTTTGCAGCCATTGGAGATCGCCGATCCACAGGGTCACCCGCGCCAGTTCGGCGGCGTAGGGTTCGATCTCGACGCCGCGCACCGCCTCCAGGCCGACGCGGGGGGCGGGGACGGCGAGGCCCAGGCGCTCGGCGTCCACCAGAGCCTTCAGCTCGATATCCCGCAGGGCGTGCAGGGCGACATAAAGGAAATTGCCCGAGCCGCAGGCCGGGTCGAGAACGCGAAAGGCGGCGAGGCGGGTGAGGAAGGCCTCCAGCCGGCCCTTATCTTCGCTGAAGGCGGCGTCGCGCGTCTTGGCCGCGGCGGTCAGCTTGCGCCGGCGCTCCGCCTCGCCGCGCCGGGCGGCCTCCGGGTCGGCCTTCATCGCCGCGCCGGCGCCCTCCAGAATGGCCTTGCGGTCGGCCTCGGCCCGTTTCATCGCCGCCATCGACGCCCTGATTTCCGCGTGGGCCGCTTCCCACTCGGCCGTCAGAGGGCGGACGATCACCGGCCCCACGATCTTCAGGATCTTGTCGCGGTCGGTGTAGTGGGCGCCCAGGGCCGGGCGCTCGCGGGTGGCTTTCAGGGCCTGCTCGAAAAGATTGCCGAAAATGGCCGGGTCGATCTGCGACCAGTCGTGTTCAGACGCGGTCTGGGCGAGCAGCTTGAGGTCGGCGGAGGTGAGTTCCAGCACCGGGGCGTCGTCGAAGAGGCCGCCGTTGAACCAACGGATGATATCGGCCCCGAAGAAGCCGCCGGCGCGCATCTTGGCGAAGAGTTCGGCCAGTTGCGAGGCGGCGTGCTCGGGTCGGCGCTCGGTGGCCTTGATCACCCGGGTGAACAGGCCGGCGGGCAGCAGGCGCGCGTCCTCGGCGAACATGCAGAAGACCAGCCGGTTGAGAAAATGCGCCACTTCGCGCGGGTGGTGTTTGCGCTCCTGCAACCGGCGGCCCAGTTCGCCGAACCGCGCCGCCACCTTGGCGGTCAGCTCCTGCGGGCTGAAACCAGGCTTGAGCGCGTCCGATCCCTCGAACACCTGTTTCAGAATGTGGAGATTGGCCGGCTCCAGCAGGTGGTCGAGGGTCAGCTCGATGCGGCGCGAAACGGTGTTGGTCCAGTTGGTGTGGATCACGATCCGCTCGAAGTCGCAGACCACCAGATAGGGCGGGTTCTGGAGGTTGAGGGCGTAGGCCCGAAGCTGGCGCAGGGCAGCGTTCAGATCGTGGTGCTTGCCCTTGTATTCCCAGCCGAAACAGCCCTTGCGCCAGACATCGGCCCAGCCGTCGCCGCCGCCCACCTTTTCCGCCCCGCGCTCGAAACAGTAGCGCTCGCCGAGCGGATCGTCCTCGCCCGGCGTCGGCTCGCCGAGCAGGCGGCACAGGTCGAGGAAATGCTCGTGCGCGCCCTGCCGCTCGCGCAGCCGGCTGTCGCTCCACTTCCTGTTGAATTCCACCGGCGTCATGGGCTGTCCCGACTCGCGAGAGCCCAGCGCTACACCCTTCACCGTCATCCCGGAAAGGCGCGCGCCAGCGCGACTTGTCCGGGACCCCATGGAGCCGCCCGCGACGCACTGCCGGTGAGCGCGACCCGCATGGGTCCCGGACAAGCCTGGCGTTCGCCGGTCTTTCCGGGGTGACGCGGACAGCGAGGAAGGTCGCCGCCGCCACGAGGCGAGTTTCTCCTTCCGCACGCTCAAACGCTATCGCACGCGTCAGTGTTGATGCCGGCTGCTCGAGCCGCCCGATGACGCATAATCCGCGAGCGTTCCGTCCGACCACTTCCGCACCGGAATGAAGAACAAAGTGAACGGAGCGGACGTGGGATCGGCCAGAACCGGCGAAGCTTTCACATTGGCGCCCCAAGCGCTTGGATCGACACGCGATGAAAAAAACATCACATGCGGATGCCACTGACGATCGCTGTCCGACAAATATTGCTCTTTCGACATCATGAAGGACATGGCGCCCGGCTCGGGGGTCATATTCGCCGTGGCGGAGGTTCTGGCGCGCTCTTTCATCTCGACCATCGAAAGCCCGGAGAGCGCCCATCGCGCGCGCTCGAGTAAAATCGGCAATACGCTACGCACCGCGGCGGCATTCAGGCAGACCGGCCCGCGCATTTTCGGGTTCCAGAATTCCGGATCGCCGAAGGACTTGTCCCAGGCGCGCTCGACGATGCAGACAAATCCGTTCGCGCCCTTCGCCACCGTCTCGAACCCGTGTACACCGAGGATCATCACGCCGGCATCTTGCGAGATAGATGGGGGCGCCGCGCCGCGCGCCAGCGCTACCTCGTCCGAGCGGTGAGCGATCAGGTATTGGCCAGATGGGGCCATGCTGGGATATTGGGCCTTCAAATCCCGCGCCCCCGCCGATCCGGCGGCGAGCAGCAGCGACATTCCCAGCACAAGCCCCCGAACCGCCCAAAATCCGCCCGCCGCCAATTTCCGCGCCCGCATTTGTCCCCCTTTCCAACACTTCGCCAAATAGTGAGCCATTAGGACAGCAGGCGACAGTGTCAACGGGCTCACGCGATCCGGCTGGACGGACGGCCGCATCCACCCCCTCTACCCGAACCGCCAAGCCTCTTCCGCCGCCCGCCGCACGGCCAGGGATTTCTGCACCGTCTCCTCGTATTCGGCCGCCGGGTCGCTGTCGGCGACCACGCCGCCGCCGGCCTGGACGTGGAGGGCGCCGTCCTTGATCAGGCCGGTGCGCAGGACGATGCAGGTGTCCACCGAGCCGTCGGCCCCGAAATAGCCCACCGCGCCCCCGTAAGCCACGCCGCGCTTGACGCTTTCGAGTTCGTCGACGATCTGCATGGCCCGCACCTTGGGCGCGCCCGTCAGGGTGCCGGCCGGCAGGGCGGCCATCAGCACGTCCACCGGATCGAGCCCCTCGGGCGCGTCGCCCTCGACGTTGGAGACGATGTGCATGACGTGGCTGTAGCGCTCGACGGCGAAGCTCTGGGTGACCCGCACCCTCGGGGCGGCGGCCGGGGTGTTTCTTCCCACCCGGCCGAGGCTCGCCACCTTGCCCACATCGTTGCGGCCGAGATCGAGCAACATCAGGTGTTCGGCCCGCTCCTTCTCGTCGGCCAGCAGTTCGGCCTCCAGGGCGAGGTCCTCGGCCGGGGTCGCGCCGCGGCGGCGGGTGCCGGCGATCGGGCGGATGGTGATCGTCCCCTCGCGCAACCGCACCAGAATCTCCGGCGACGAGCCGACCAGCTGAAAATCGGGGAAGTTCAGAAAGAACAGAAAGGGCGAGGGATTGGCCCGGCGCAGGGCGCGGTAGAGGGCGAACGGGTCGTGGGCATAGGGCGCGGAGAAACGGTGGCTGGCCACCACCTGGAAGATGTCGCCGGCGCGGATATAGGCCTTGGCCTTCTCGACCAGGGCGCCATAGGCCTCGCGGCCCAACGACGAGGCGAAGGGCGGGGGAGGGGGCGCCTCGCGCGGTGGGGCGCGCCCTGGCGGCCTCGCCGCCAGGTCGGCGGCCACCGCTTCGAGACGGCCCCGCGCCTGGGCGTAATCCGCGCCCGCGCCGGCGGGAGAGGGCCGGACGGTGGTGACCAGAACGATCTCCTGGGCGATGGCGTCGAAGATGGCCACGATGGAGGGGCGGATCAGGATGGCGTCCGGCAGGTCCAGGGGATCGGCCTTCACGTCGGGGAGGCGCTCCACCAGCCGGACCATGTCATAGCCCAGCACCCCGAACAGGCCGGCCGCCATGGGGGGAAGCCCAGCCGGCAGGTCGAGGCGCGCGCCCGCCACCAGGTCGCGCAGACCATCGAGGGCGCCGCCGTCTTGCGGCGTGAAGGCGCCGCGCCCGATCGCCTCGCCCTCGGCGACTTCCGCCACCCCGGCCCGGCAGCGCCACACCAGATCGGGCTTCATGGCGACGATCGAATAGCGGCCCCGCCAAGCGCCCCCCTCCACCGATTCGAACAGGAAGGCGTAAGGCTGGCCGCGCGCGATCTTCAGGTAGGCGGAGACCGGCGTCTCCAGGTCGTCGACGAGGCGGGTCCAGACGACCTGGGCGCGGCGGCCGGCGTGGGCCCGTTGAAAGTCGTCGAAACCGGGTTCGACGATCACTTCGCCTTGCCGGGCGCCGCCGGCTTGGCGGCCAGGGCCGGATCGACGCCCAGCGCCCGACGGGCCAGGGCGAGATTGAGCGTCACCTTGATGTCCCGCCGCGACGCGGCCTTCACCGAGTCGAGCAGGCCCTTCACATAGTCCTGCGACACCCGCCCCTCGATGAGCTGGACGGCGCGGGCCATGGCGGCGACATCGCCCGGGCGCACCGCGTCGAGCTTGCCGATGAACACCCCGTCCGGGGCGGCGGCGGCGAACACGTCGCCGGGCTTGGCGTTGAAGATGGCGACCAGGAAGTCGCGGCCGAGGGCCTTGTACTGTTGCGCCTGAATGCGCTGCATGCCGGCCTGGCGCACGACATGGGCGCCCACCTGCGCGGCGGCCTGATCCAGGCTCGCCCCGCCGCGCACCTGGCTCATGAGATCGTCGGCGCGCGCCTTGAGCGCCTTCAGGGTCTGCTCGTCGGCAAAGGCCTTGATGAGTTCGGGCTTCTTTTCGGTGAGCGGCGGCAAGGCCGGCGGCGCGATCTTGTCCACGTGCAGGGCGAAATATTCGCCGCTCCCGGCGTCCTCCAGGTCGGTGTCCTCGCCGGCGGCGTGCGAGAAGGCGGACTTGAGGATCTGCGGCGTAAGCAGGGTATTGGGCTTGCCGTCGGCGCCCAGGCCGCCGGCGGTGACCGGGCCGACGGTCACCGGGGTGACGCCGGCCTTCCGGGCGGCGTCGGCCACGTTGGCCCCACCCTGACGCGCGTCGTCGAACTTCTGGCTGAGCTCATAGGCCTGGTTCTGCGCCGCCTTCAGCCGCAGGTCGGCCTCGATGGCGGGCCGGGCGGTTTCCAGGGTTGCCGCGGCGGCGGGGGTGATCTTGCTCACCTTCAGCACCGCCAGGCCCAGTTCGCCCTGGACCGGGCCGCTGACCTGGCCTTGCGGCAGGGCAAAGGCGGCCGCCGCCATCTTGGGATCGGCGATGGCCGACTGCGCCGCGTCCACATAGCGGATCGGTTCGGCCCCGAAGGCCTTGGCGACGGCGCCCGGATCGTCGCCGCGGGCCAGCCGCGCCGCCGCCTGGGCCGCCTCGGCCGCCGACTTCACCGGGATCTGGACCACGGAGCGGCGCTCGGGGGTGGAAAGGGTGTCCTTTCTGAACGCGAACTCCTTCTGGACGGCGGCCGGATCGACGGTGACGCCCGGCGCCATGGCCTTGGCCGAGAAACGCACCACGGTGATCACCCGCATTTCCGGCCGCATGAGCTCGGCGGCATGTTCCTTCATGAACGCCAGGAGATCGGCGTCGGTGGGCGCCGCCGGCTTGGGAACCGCCCCCGTCCCCAAGGTGAAATAGCTGATGTCGCGCATTTCCAGGCCGGTGACGGCGTTCAGGGCGGCGTAGGCGCGCGGGGCTTGAAAGCCGGCCTCGACGGCGGCGGTGAAGTGGCGCTCGGCCAGCTCATCGCCGATTTCGGCTTCCGCCTGGCGCGGCGTCAGCCCCTGGTCGGCGAGATAGCGGGTGAACTGCTGCTCGTTGAATTTTCCGGTCACCTTGTCGAAGGCGAAGGGAAACTTCTTGATTTCCTCGTCGATGAGGGCCGGCGCCGGCGCGATGCCGGCGCGCGTCAGCATCTCCGCCGTCGCCTCGTCCAGGGCGATGGCGTTGAGGAGCTGCTGGTCGAAGCCGTTCTGGACCAGAAGCTCGACGGGCACGGCCTGTCCGGCCTGCTGGTCGAACCGCTGCTTCTGCTGATCGAATATCCGCTTGAAGTCGCCGGAACTGACCGAGTGGGCGCCGGCGGTGACCACCGAATCGGCGCCGGCCCTGGCCAGGAGATCAGGGAAACGGCCGCCGCCGCCCACGCCGAGGATCAGGAACACCAGCATCAGAAGCCCCATCAAGGCGATGGCCACGGGGCTTCGGGCGGTTGAGCGTAGGCTGCCGGTCATGGGCCCTTCGATGTCTGCCGTTTCGCGGCCCGCGCCGCGGCGAAAGGGCGGTATAGGGGCGCCTTGTCATTCGCCGCAAGCGCGGGTGACAGCGGCGGCCGCTTGGCGTAGGTCGCGCCCTGACCCAACACCGATATTCGCGGAGCCGCGCTCGCCTTGACCCCCGCCCGCCCCCTGATCGCCGGAAACTGGAAGATGAACGGGGTGGAGGCCTCCCTGGACGAGGCGCGAACCCTGGCCGCCCTGGTGGATGAACGGCCGCCCGCCGCCCGGGTGGCGCTCTGCCCGCCGGCCACCCTGATCGCGCGCATGGCCGACATGCTGGCCGGCTGCGGCATCCTGGTCGGCGGCCAGGATTGCAGCGAGCGGGCGCGGGGCGCCTTCACCGGCGATGTTTCGGCGGCCATGCTGGCGGACGCCGGCGCGCGCCTGGTGATCCTCGGTCATTCCGAGCGGCGCGAGCATCATGGCGAAACCGACGCCATCGTCGCCGCCAAGGTCCGACAGGCCCTGTCCGCCGGGCTGGAGCCCATCGTCTGCGTGGGTGAAAACCTCCGGCAGCGCGAGGCGGACGAGGCCATCGCGGTCGTGGGCGCCCAGGCCCGGGCTTCGCTCCCCCCGATTCTCGCCGGCCACGCCTTCGCGCTCGCCTATGAGCCGATATGGGCCATCGGCTCGGGCCAGATTCCCGATCTCGCCGATATCGAGGCGGTCCACGGCGCCTTGCGCGAGACCCTGACCGAACTCTTCGAGGCCGACGGCCGGTCGATCCCCATCCTTTACGGCGGCTCGGTCAACGCCGGCAACGCCGCGAGCATTCTGAAGGGTAAGGAGGTCGGCGGGGCGCTGGTCGGCGGCGCCTCCCTGGAGGCGGCGAAGTTCGCGCCGATCATCCGGGCGATCTGAAGGTCGCGCGCCTCCAGGGGGCGCGGCTATGGCGCGCCGCGCGCGTCGGTGTTAGATAATCCGCGTCTGTCCCCGTCTTTTGAGACTCGTCCCCGCGGATCGGAGAGTCGTTTTTCTCATGCTGCTTGGCCTGCTGCTGACCTTGAACATCCTGGTGTGCCTCGCCCTGATCGGCGTGGTTCTTCTCCAGCGCTCCGAAGGCGGCGCCCTGGGAGCCGGCGGCAGCCCGACCGGCCTCATCACCACCCGCGGGGCCGGTGACCTGCTGACCCGCACCACCTGGGTCCTTTTCGTTCTGTTTCTGACCCTGAGCCTGGCCCTCACCCTGCTGGGCGGCCGGGCGCGGTCGGACCAGGCGACCCTGAATGGCTTGAAGAACCTGACGGTCAACCCCGATACGCTGCGCAAGCC
>JBPCMA010000086.1:0-14029 GCA_051002715.1 Caulobacteraceae bacterium | reverse complement strand
GATTCGAGGGCGGGTCGATCGCCATCGCGCCGGGGCAGAAACTGCGATTCGACCTGGACGACGCGCCGGGCGACCGGCGGCGCGTCCAGCTTCCCCACCCCGAAATGTTCAAGGTGTTCGCGCCCGGCGTCGAGGTGGTGCTGGACGACGGCAAGGTGCGCCTGGCGGTCATCGCCGCCGGGGCGGACTTCGCGCGGGTCGAGGTTGTGAGCGGCGAGGCGCTCTCCGACCGCAAGGGGATCGCCGTTCCCGGCGCGACCATTCCGGTGCCGGCGATGACCGCCAAGGACCGCGCCGACCTCGACTTCGCCCTGCGCATCGGGGTCGACTGGATCGCGCTTTCCTTCGTGCAGCGCGCCGCCGACATGGCCGACCTGCGCCAGCTGGTGGAGGGGCGCGCCTCGATCCTGGCCAAGATCGAAAAGCCGGCGGCCCTGGCCGATCTGGAGGCGATCCTCGATGTCAGCGACGGCCTGATGGTGGCGCGCGGCGATCTTGGGGTGGAGCTGGCCCCCGAGGACGTGCCGGTGGCCCAGAAGACCATCGTGCGGGCGGCGAGGCGGCGCGGGGCGCCGGTGATCATCGCCACCCAGATGCTCGATTCCATGACGGTCAACGCCTCGCCGACCCGCGCCGAGGCGTCGGACGTGGCCAACGGCGTCTACGAGGGGGCCGACGCCCTGATGCTGTCGGGGGAATCGGCGGCGGGGGCCTTTCCGCGCGAGGCGGTGGCGATGATGGACGCCATCATCCGCAAGGTCGAGGCCGATCCCATGTGGCCGGGCCTGATGCGGGCCGAGCATGGGGCCGACGCCGACGAGGACGTCGACGCCCTGATCGCGGCGGCCACCCGCGCCGCCGAGACCCGCTCCACCGCCTGCCTGGTGGCCTACACCACCACCGGGGCGACGGCGCGGCGCCTGGCGCGCGAGCGGCCGGGCCATCCGATCCTGGCCCTCGCCCCCGACCAGCCGGTGGCGCGGCGCCTGGCCCTGGTGTGGGGCGTGGAGCCGCGCGTCGCCTCCCAGCCACGCGGCATCGCCGCCATGACCGACGAGGCGGCCCACCTGGCCGCTGACCTGGGCCTCGCCGCCCCGGCGGCGCGGGTGCTGATCATCGCCGGGCCGCCGATGGGCGCCCCCGGCGCCGCCAACCTCCTGCGCATCGCCCATGCGCCCAGGGCGCGGGGGCACGGGTAGGGAGCGGAACGACCGCCGCCTTGGAACGCTAACCGCTGGCCGTTTGCGCAACCTCTGCTAGGGTCGGGGGGTGGACGGCCGACCGCGGGTCGGCGATGACGAGGGGCCTTGCGCCAAACCGAAGCGACGCATGGACCAGCCCGCCGATTTTCATCTCGACGACGCGGAACACGGCAAGACCGCCGTGCTGACCGGCGACTGGACGGCGGTGGACATGGGGGCCGCCGGCGAGCGGCTGGGCGACGCGGTCGAGGCCGGCGAGGCGTCGGCCATCGATCTCACCAGGGTGGGACGGTGCGACACCTCCGGCGCCTATGGGGTGATCCGGGCGTCCGAGCGGGCGGGCGAGGCGATCCGCATCGTCGGCGCCCCGGAGACCGACCGGCTCCTGGACCTGGTGCGCGGCGCCCTCGAGAACAAGCCGACGACGCGGCCCCGCCGCCGCTCCTCCCTATACGACCTCTTAGACCGCATCGGCCGCGGCGTCGTCGATATCGGCGTCACCGTCTTCGACACCCTGGTCTTCAACGGCCATCTGCTGATCGCCACTTGGCGGGCGGTGACCGAGCCTCGACGCATCCGCTGGGCGTCGATCTTTTCGCTGGCCGAGCGGGCCGGGCTGGACGCCATGCCGATCGTGGCGGTCACCACCTTCTTCATCGGCGCGGTGGTGGGCCTGCTGGGAGCCAACCTGCTCGCCCAGTTCGGGGCGCAGGTGTTCGCCGTCGAGCTGATCGGCGTCTCGGTGCTGCGCGAGTTCAACATTCTCATCACCGCCCTGTTGCTGGCCGGTCGCTCGGCCTCCTCCTTCGCCGCCGAGATCGGGGCGATGAAGATGAACCAGGAAATCGACGCCATGGAGGTGCTGGGGGTCGATCCCTTCGACGCCCTGGTGTTTCCCAGGTTCATGGCCCTGCTGCTGACCATCCCCCTGCTCACCTTCGTGGCCACCCTGGCCGGGCTGGCGGGGGGGCTGGCGGTGGCGTGGTCGGTGCTGGGCATCGGCCCAACCGTGTTCTTCCAGCGCCTGATCGACAATGTCGGGCCGGTCGCCTTCTGGGTCGGCATGTCCAAGGCCCCGGTGATGGCGGTGGTGATCGCCGGCATCGGCTGCCGCCAGGGCCTGGACGTGGGCGGCGACGTCGAGTCCCTGGGGCGCAAGGTGACGGCGGCGGTGGTCCACGCCATCTTCGCCGCCATCCTGATCGACGCGGTCTTCGCCCTCATCTACATGAAGCTGAACGTATGAGCGACGAGCGGCAAGACGGCCTGGACCTGGACGCCCCGCCCATCGAGGTGCGCGGGCTGGTTTCCAAATTCGGGGCCAACGTGATCCATCAGGATCTCGACCTCACCATCCCGCGCGGCGAGGTGGTCGGAGTGGTCGGCGGGTCGGGGTCGGGAAAGTCGGTGCTGCTCAACACCATCATCGGCCTGCGCGAACCGCAGGGCGGCTCGGTACGCATCTTCGGCCAGGACATCCGCTACGCCAAGCGCCGGCAATGGACGGCCATCGAACGGCGCTGGGGGGTGCTGTTCCAGGCCGGCGCCCTGTGGTCGAACCTCACCGTCCAGGAGAATGTCGCGGCCCCCATGTTCGAGCACACCGACATGAAGAAGGGCGAGATCGCCCAGCTGGCCACGCTGAAGATCGCCCTGGCCGGCCGGCCGGCGGGGACGGGCGAGCTGAAACCTTCCGAGCTTTCCGGCGGCATGATCAAGCGGGCGGGCCTGGCGCGCGCCCTGGCCCTCGACCCGGAACTGCTGTTTCTGGACGAGCCGACCTCGGGCCTCGACCCGATCAGCGCGGCCGCCTTCGACGAATTGATCCACGACCTCTCCGAAAGCCTGCGGCTGACCGTGTTCATGATCACCCACGACCTGGACAGTCTCTATACGATCACCGATCAGGTGGCGGTGATCGCCGACAAGAAGGTGGTGGCCATGGCCCCGGTGCGCGAGCTGGAACATTCCGATCACCCGTGGATCAAGAGCTATTTCCAGGGGGCGCGGGGCCGCGCCGCCGCCAAGATCGACGCGACGATGGACGAGACGGGAGCGGCCTGATGGAGCGCAACGCCAACTACGCCCTGGTGGGCCTGATCTCGGCCATCATCTCGGTGGCTCTGGTGATCTTCGTGGTCTGGCTGGCCGGATCGGGCCTCAACCGCGACTACGACCTCTACGACATCGTCTTCCAGGGGCCGGTGCGCGGCCTCTCCCAGGGCGCGGAAGTGCATTTCAACGGCATCAAGGTCGGCGACGTGACCAAGATTTCCCTGGACCCCCGCGATTCCCACTATGTCATCGCAAGGGCGCGCGTCACCACCGACGTGCCGATCCGGGCCGATTCCTACGCCACCCTCGAGCCGCAGGGGATCACCGGCGTCAACTATGTGCAGATCACCGCCGGCACCGCCTCCAAGCCCCTCTTGAAGAACACCGTGCCGGCCGGGGTGGTGCCCCGGATGAAGAGCCAGAAGGACGCCCTCTCCGACCTGCTGGCCGGCGGCGGCTTCATCATCCAGCGCACCGTGGAGGCGCTCGACCGGGTGAACCGCATCTTCTCCGACGAGAACATCAAGACCCTGTCGGCGACGCTCAGCGACGTCCAGGCGGTCACCGCCGAATTGCGCGAGCGCAAGTCGATCATCGCCGACGCCCAGAAGACCATGCAGAACGCCGCCCAGGCGGCTCAGCAGATCCGCGACCTGGCCAAGTCCAGCCAGACCCTGGTCAACGGCGACGGCAAGCGCACTTTCGCCAAGCTCGGCGACGCGGCCGACCAGATCGAAGGCGCGGCCAAGGGGCTGCATGTCATGGTCGACAAGCTGCAGGGGCCGACCACCGACTTCGCCGCCAACGGCCTGCCCGAATTGAGCGGGGCCATCGCCAGCCTGCAACGCACCCTCGACCATCTCGATCAGGTGCTGGGCGAAGTTCAGAACAATCCGCGCGGCCTGGTCGGCAAGCCGCCGGCCAAACAGATCGAGGTGAAGCCATGACCGCCCTGCGTCCCCTGGCGCGCTTGCTGGCGCGCGGCCTGACCGTGGCGCTTATCGGCGGCCTGCTGGCCGGCTGCATCTCCCTCCTGCCCAAGCAGAAGCCGGCCCAGCTCTACCGCTTCGGGATTTCCGCCCCGCCGGCGGCGGCCGGCCGGGCGGCGGGAGCGGCCGGCTTCTCCGTCCAGGCCGTCCCCATCAGCTTCGAGCGCGCCGCCGCCGGCGACGCCATCCTGACCGTCACCGGCGACGAGGCGGCCTATATCGCCGGCTCGCGCTGGCTGACCTCGGCCAGTTCCCTGTTCGAGGCGGCGGTGACCCGCGCCTTCGACGCCCGCGGCGGCCCGGCCCGGCTGATTCCGCGCGGCGAGACGGTGCGGGCCGACTATGCGCTCAAGCTCGACGTGCGGGCCTTCGAGGCGCGCTACGACCACGGCCAGCAGGCGCCGCCGACGGTGGTGGTGGAGCTTTACGCCGGCCTGGTCCCGCGGGCCGGGGCCGCCGTCGGCGCGCCGCCGGCCCAGCGCATCTTCCAGGCCGCCGCACCGGCCAGCGAGAACCGCGCCGGGGCGATCGCCCAGGCGTTCGACGCCGCCGTCGCCAAGGTTCTGGGCGACCTGGTCGTCTGGGTGGACGCCAAGGGGGCCTGAACGGGCCGAGCGTCTATGGCGCTCCGCGCGCCGCCTTCTTGCCGAAGCGGCGGATCAGGCGGCCCAGGCGCAGTTCCTGGACGGCGGCGGCGGCCCGCGGCCAGGCCAGCCATCGGGTCTCCCGCTGGCCCTTCTCGGGCCAGTCCTCCGCCTGGCCGGTCACCCGCAGCGCGAAGACCTTGACCTTGCACGGCTGGCCCGCCCCCGATTTCAGGTATTTCACGTAAGGATAGGCCCCCAGCGGCTTGGCCGCGATGTCGCCGCTGACGCCGGCCTCCTCGAACGCCTCGACGGCGGCCGCCTGGGCGGCGGTGCGGCCCTTCATCGGCCAGCCCTTGGGGATGACCCAGCGGCCGGTCTCGCGCGAGGTGATGAGCAGGATCTCGACCTCCTGGCCGCCGCGAAACGGCAGGGCCGCGTATTGCGCCCGCGGCTTGGCGGCGCGGCGCTTCCTGGCCGCCAAGGCGCCCTTCGCCGATTTCGCCGCCTTGGCCGTCTTCCCCGACTTGGCGGTCATTTGAGAACCAGCCGCGCCGCCAGATAGGCGCCCGCCGCGATGGCGCCGGCCATCGGCAGGGTGATCACCCAGGCGATGACGATATCCTTGGCCACCCCCCAGCGCACCGCCGAGGCGCGCTTGGCCGCGCCGACCCCGACGATGGCCCCGGTGATGGTGTGAGTGGTGGAGACCGGCACGCCGATCCAGGTGGCCAGAAACACGGTGGCCGCGCCGCCGGTCTCGGCGCAGAAGCCCTGCATGGGGGTGAGGCGGGTGATCTTGGAGCCCATGGTCTTGACGATCCGCCAGCCGCCGAAAAGGGTGCCCAGGGCCATGGCGCTCTGGCAGGCCAGCACCACCCACAACGGCACATGGAAGTGGCCGCCCAGCCGCCCGTGGGCGTAGAGCAGCACCGCGATGATCCCCATGGTCTTCTGGGCGTCGTTGCCGCCGTGGCTCAGGGAATAGAGCGAGGCGGAGACGAATTGCAGCCGGCGGAAGAGGCCGCCCACCGCGCCCGGCGACTGTCTGACGAACATCCACGAGACCGCCAGCACCAGCAGCACCGCCAGCAGGAAGCCCAGCAGGGGCGAGAGGACGATGCCGAGGGTGGTCTTGACCAGGCCGCCCACCACGATGGCGTGCAGGCCGGCCTTGGCCACCCCCGCCCCGACCAGGCCGCCGATCAGGGCGTGCGAACTGCTCGACGGAATGCCGGCCAGCCAGGTCAGCACGTTCCACGCGATGGCCCCCGACAAGGCCCCGAAGATCACCTCATCGTCGATCACGCTGGGGGCCACGATCCCCGTCCCCACCGTTGTGGCCACGTGAAGGCCGAAAAACAAAAAGGCGATGAAATTGAAGAACGCGGCCCAGATCACCGCGTAGCGGGCCGGCAGGACGCGGGTGGAAACCACCGTGGCGATCGAATTGGCCGCGTCGTGCAGGCCGTTCAGAAAGTCGAAGACCAGGGCGACGCCGATCAGGCCGACCAGGGCGAGTGTCAACCCCGACAGATCCACGGCGCCCTCCAGCCTCGAGAGAAACGGTCAGACGTTTTCAATCACGATTCCGCTGATCTGATTGGCCACGTCCTCGAAACGATCCACCACTTTTTCGAGGTGGCCGTAGATATCGACGCCGACGATGAAATCCATGGCGTGCGAGGCGCGATGCTCGAGGTAGAGCGCCTTGCGGCCCTGGTCGTAGAGAGAGTCGGCGTTTTCCTCGATGCGGGTAATCTCCTCGGCGATGGCGTTCAGGCGCGCGGTGTTCTGGCGCATCCCCGCCAGCAGCTCGACCGCCTCCAAGGTGAGTTCGGCGGCGCGGATGACGATGTCGGCCATCTCCCGCATCTGGGGCTCGAACCGGCGCACCTCGAAAAGGGAGATGGTCTTGGCCGTCTTCAGCATCTGGTCGATGGCGTCGTCCAGGGATCCGACCAGATCCTGGACATCGCCGCGGTCGAACGGCGTGATGAAGGTCCGCCGCACGGCCAGGAGGACCTCGCGGGCGATCGCGTCGGCCTCGTCCTCATGGCGGACGATCGCCGCGGTCGCCTCGGCCATCCCCTCGCCGCCGTCGAGCAGTTCGCGCAGAGCCCGCGCCCCGGCCACCAGGGTCAGGGCGTGGCGGCGGAAGAGGCCGAACAGCCGCTCCTCCTTGGGCATCAGCGCCTGAAACCAGCCGAGCATCGCGCTATCTCCTCATCGCCGGCGCTCGCTTCACGCCAGGCCATGCAGCCGCTTGGCGGCGGTCAGCGTATTGTCCAGCAGGCAGGCCACGGTCATCAGCCCGACCCCGCCGGGAACCGGGGTGATCCAGCCGGCCACCTCCGACGCCTCCTTGAACGCCACGTCGCCGACAACCTTGGTCCTGCCTTGCGCCGCCTTGGCCGGATCGCGGAAGGGAACGCGGTTGATCCCGACATCGATGACCGCCGCGCCCGGCTTGATCCAGTCGCCGCGCACCATGGCCGGCCGGCCCGCCGCCGCCACCAGGATGTCGCCCTCGCGGGCGAGGCCCACCAGATCGCGGGTGCGGGAGTGGGCGATGCTCACCGTGCAGTCGGCCCCGAGCAGGAGCTGGGCGAGCGGCCGGCCGACCAGGATCGAGCGGCCGACGACCACCGCGTGGGCGCCGGTCAGATCGCCGAGCGTCTCACGCAGCAGAATGAGACAGCCCAGCGGGGTGCACGGGGTCAGCCCCGGCCGGCCGACAGCGAGGCGCCCGGCGTTGACCACGGTGAGGCCGTCCACGTCCTTGTCCGGATCGAGAACCGCCAGCACCGCGCCGGCGTCGATGGCCGGCGGCAATGGAAGTTGGATCAGGATACCGTGGATGGCCGGGTCGTCGTTCAGCGCCCTGATCAAGGCCACGACTTCGGCCTGGGAGGCGCCCGCGCCCAGGCGGTGGATCACCGAATGCATCCCCGCCGCGCGGCTCTGCTCGCCTTTGGCGCGCACATAGATGTGGCTGGCGGGGTCGTCGCCCACCAGCACCACCGCCAGTCCCGGCTGCAGCCCGTGCTCCGCCTTCAGCCGCGCCGCCTCGTCCGCGACCCGCCGGCGCAGAACCTCGGCGTGGAGCGCGCCGTCGATGATGCGGGCCTCGGCCAAGGGCGACTCCGTGAGAGCGATCAGGCGCCCCGCCTAGCCGGTGCGGCGGCGCGAGGCAAATGGCGGCATGCGGACGAAATATTGGCTAGTCCGTCCCATAAAGTGAGTCGAACGGATCGAGCTTGCCGGCCTCCACGTCGGCCGCCTTGACCGCCGGCCGGCCCACCGCGACATCGGCGCTGGCCCGCCAGGCGGCGGCCGCCTCGTCGCGCAGTTCCGCCGCGCCGGCGGCCAGGCGCGCGGCCACGAAGGTCCGCCCCCGCATATCGCCGCCCTGAAAGCCGCCCGCCTTGTAGAGTTCATAGAAGGGCGTGACCTGATGGTTGGTGGCGGCGAGGTAGGCCGCGACGCGCGTTTCGATGGGCCCGCCGGCGTCGCGAGTCGGCGCCATGGCGGCGCGCACCGACGACGGGCTCACGAAATCGCGCACGAACGCCCCTTCGACGAAGGCGTGGACGCGGCTCTGGGTGAAGCCCTGGGGGTTGGGACAATCGCCCCAGCCGTTGAAATGGTCGGTGACGTGCAGGGCTGGCTGGCGTCGCCCACATAGTGGCCCAGGACGCCCAGGTCGCGCAGGATCAAGGCCTGGCGCTCGGCGGCGTCGGCGGCGAACCAGGCGCGATGGCCGGCGTCGGCGACCTTGCGCGCCGCGGCCGTGTCGACCCGCCAATAGGCGAAATCCTTGGCCAGCTGCTGCCAGCCGTCGATGATCGAATAGGGCAGCCAGCCGGCCTTCCAACTGTCGGCGCCGACGGCGCGCAGGGCGGTGTCGTAGCCCTCGCGGGTGGCCGGCAGGGCGGCGAGCGCCGGGCCGCCCATCACCTTGCCGTCGTCGCCCAGATCGAGGAAGTGGCCCGGGTCGCGGTCGGCGTCGTGCATCCTGCCGGCGCCCTTCCAGCGATCCGGCTCGCGGGCCAGTTCGCCCACCGCCTGGGCGGCGGCCGGGCCGCGCAGAAAGGCCGGAAGGTCGGGCGGCAGGGTTTCGATCGCCAGGCGGCCGATGATCCGGTGGCCGGTCGCGCCCCAGGCCAGGGCCTGGCCGACCAGCAACAGCGTCCCGGCGAAGGCCAGGGCGAGCGGCGAGGACAGGGCGACGAAGGGTAGGCGCATCGGGCGATTCTCGGGCGGCGACCGCCTCGTCATGGGCCAAGGCGCCGGCCGCCACAAGAGGCCCCGCGCCGCTGGCCCGGCCGGTCGATCACAGAAACTTGAGCGCTCTGAGGGCGTAGCGATGAGTCGCGCTGAACCCGGCGCAGGCAACGCGCCAGTAACGCCTTTTGTAGAGAGAAAAACGGGCTATTGGGCGAGCTCGCTTCACCTCGATAGGATTGCCGCTGCCCCGGTTTCGACCGGCGAAGCCGATCCTTTTCGGGTTGCGAACCGTCTCCGCCCTGGCTAGGACTGTCGCCGCACTTGCCGATACGCAACAAAACGGGGGAGCGCGTGAAGCGTATCCTGGCTTGCCTAGCCGCCTTGGCGGCGATGGCGTCCGCTACCGGCGCGAGCGCCGAAACCATCGATCCCATCGGCGACCTGATCGCCAGGGTCGCCGCCACGGTCCAGCCGATCCTGGCCACCTTCGGCCTCAAGGTGACGCTCTATCACGGCGGTCGCCACATGAGCGATCGCGACTCCCTGGGCTGCCCGGTCGTTCCCATGCGCACCGCGGCGGTGGACGGCGTCGTGTTGCGCCGCCACGAAAAGCTGTTCATCAAGGAAACGGTCGGCCTGCCCATGCCCGACGGCCGCCGTCACGACGGCTATTGGTACGCCTCCGACGTCGGCGGCGCCATCCACGGTGGCCGCATCGACCTTTTCACCGGCGATAACGCCGACTCGATGACGCCGCTCATGCCGCTCAACCTGACCACCCTGACGGTCGCCGACGTCGGCCAGTTCGAGGGCTGCCCGCGGGCTTGAGGCGCCTTTTAGCGCATCATCGCCGCCACATTGCCGCCGTCCACGGTGATCAACGCGCCGGTGGTCTTCTTCATCAGGGCGGCGAAGACGAAGGCCTGGGCCACGTCCTCGGCCGTGACCTCCTCCTTCAGCAGATTGTCGGCCATATAGGCGCTCGCCGCCACGCCGCGGGCGGCGGCGCGCGCGGCGACCATCGCCTCGGTGAGCAAGCCCGAGCGGATGCGGTCGGGATTGACCGCGTTCACCCGGATGCCCTGCGCGCCGTGTTCAAGGGCGTACTGGCGCATCAGGGCCAGCAAGGCGGCCTTGGGCGTCCCATAGGCTCCGAAGTCCGCACCCGGATTAACCGCCTGCTTGGAGGCGTTGAACAGCAGGGCGCCCCCCATGCCTTGGGCGCGCATGACGTGGACGGCGGCTTGGGCGATGCTCTGATGGGCGAAGAAATTGAGGTCGAAGGCGGCCCGCAGGGTTTCCGGCGCCAGGTCGGCCATCATGCCGATGGTGGCCGCGCCGGCGTTGGAGACCACGATGTCCACCCCGCCGAAGCGGTCGCAAACCGCCGCGAAGGCGCTGGCAACGGCCGCCTCGTCGGTGACGTCGCAGGCGATCGCCAGCCCCCCGCGGCCATGGCCGCGCACCACCCTCTCGGCGGCTTGACCGTCAACATCCAGCACCGCGACCGCAGCCCCCTCGGCGGCGAAGGCGCGGGCGATGGCCGCCCCGATCGTCCCGCCGCCGCCGGTGATCAGGGCCACGTGACGCTCCAGGCGCCGCTCGCGGCCCTTGCCGAGCTTGGCCTGCTCCAGCGACCAGTATTCCATGTCGAAGGTGTCGGCTTCGCCAAGCGGCGCGAACCGGCCGACCGCCTCGGCGGCCAGCAGGGTGGCGGCCCACGATTGCGCGATGTCGGCCGCCACGGCGGCGTCGCCGAGGCTCTTGCCCACCCCGATCAGGCCGACGCCGGGAACCGCCAGAACGCGTGGCAGGGGATCGAGCGCGATCTTGCCGCCGCCGGCGCGGGTGGCGTTCCTCGCGAAATAGGCCCGGTAGTCGACGATGTAGGCGGCCAAGGCCCGTTCGGCCTCCGCCCGCCAGGCGCCGAGATCCCGCGTCGGCCGGGGCAGAACCAAAGGATGGCGTTTGGTGCGGATCACATGGTCGGGTGTGGCCACCCCCCTCCCCGCCCGGTCAGCCAGGCGGGGATCGTCGACCAGGCCGACGATCTGCGGCGTCGCCCGCCGGTCCAGTATCCAGCGCGCCGGCCAGCCGCCCTCCCCGCCGCGGCCCAGGACGCCGCGCAGCACCGGCAGGACATCGGCGGCGGCCGGCGCTTCCGACGCCTTCGCCTTTCGCGCCGATGGCCGCGTTCCCCGCCGCCGTTCGATGAAGGCCTCGGCGGCGTCCACCAGGGCGATCATCCGCTCATAGCTCTGGCGAGCGGTCGCGCCGAACGAGAAGAGGCCGTGATTGAGCAGCACCAGGCCTTCCAGCCCGGGGCGCGTCTCGTAGGCCGCCGCCGCCGCCTTAGCCAGGGCGAAACCCGGCATCGTATAGGGAACGCAGGCAATCCGCTCGCCGAACACCTCGCCGATCAGGGCCTCGGCGCGCGGCTGGTTGGCCAGAGCGAGAACCGCCATGGCGTGGGTATGATCGATGAACTTTTCGGGAATGAAGGCGTGGAGGAGGGTCTCCACCGACGGGTTGGGGGCGGTGGTATCCAGCAGATTCTGCCGCTGGGCGTTGACCATCGCTTCGTCGGAAAGCGTCTCCAGCGCGCGCAGGCGGATGAGGGGAGCGAGACGCACCGCCGGATGGCCGGCCGGCTCGATGGTGGCCAGGTCCCAGCCGCTGCCCTTGACGCACAGCACCGCCGTCTCCTGGCCCAAGACATCGCGCGCCGTCGTCTTGACTGACGTGTTGCCGCCGCCGTGCAGGACGAGGGCGGGATCGGCTCCCAGCAGGCGGGCGCTGTAGGTGCGAAAGGCCAGATCTTCGGCTACCCCCGCGGCGGCATAGCGATCCACGGCGGCGCGGGCGGCGGCCTCGTTCCACAGGCTTTTCATGCGTGCCCCTGGCTCCCTAGATTCAAAGGGTTAGAGCCTGATTCACGCCTCGGATCTCTCCGGTCCAAGGCGATCAGGCTCTAGCCCGCCCCGATGCCGATGGCCCGCATCATCAGCCGCGCCAGCTCGACCTGGCCACGGGCGCCGGTCTTTTCGAAGATGCGCATCAGGTGGCCGCGCACGGTGTGGAAGCTGAGGCCCAGGCGCCCGGCCGCCTCGCGCGGGTCGAGACCCTCGAAGAGGGCCGTCGCCACCCGGGCCTCGGCGCGGGTGAGGCCGAAGAGATCGTGCAGCCTCTGCTCGGGCAGGCTCACCTGGATCTCCAGATCGGTCACGCAGACGATCACCGTCGGGCCGCCCTGAAAGACCGAACGATAGTCCATCCCGGCCGGCGTCACGCTCACCGACAGGGGCCTGCGGCGCGGCGGGACGGCCAGGGCCATCGACCCGCCGGCGCGGCGCTCGCGGTCGGGGTCGGCGGCGGCCCCGATCAGAGCGTGCAGCCGCCTCGTGCCGTCGAGCGTGCCGGCGACCAGGCCGCCGCCGGCCATGGCCAACCCTCCCACCTCGGCCAGCAGCCGCTCGGCGGCGCGGTTGGCGTAGCGCACGCGCCCCCCCTCGCCGAGCAGGAATACGCCGTGCGGCAGCATATCGAGGACGCCCGCCAGTTCCTGGCCGGCGCCGCGCGAGACCGCCAGCTTGCGGCTCAGCTCGAAGGCGCGGACGAAGTGAGGCTGCAGCCGGCGGCTCAGGCGAAGGTCGTCGGCGCTGAACGGCCCGCGGCGCGCCGGCCGGACGACATCCACCGTTCCGGCGTCGTCCCCCTCCACCGCCAGCCCCATCGACAAGGTGGAATGCATGTCGAACGGCTTCATGAAATCGTTGTAGAATTCGGTGCGCATCAGATCGCCCTTGGCCATCCGATGCTCATCGGTGATCACCTGGGGAACGAAGTCGCGCAGGCCGCGCAGAACGATCTCGGCGGGGGGCCGCAAGGGATTGCGCGTCGCGTAGTGGCCGAAGAACAGTTCCGGCGCCTTGGGATCGAACCGGGTGGTGACGCCGACCCCCTGGCCGGTAAGCTGGTTCTGCCACATCAGCATGGCGCCGTCGCCGCCCACCATGTCGGCGAAGCCCGCCAGCACCTTCGGCCAAAGGTCGGGCTCGACCGCCGCGTCGTAGACGAGTTCGACGAAATCGCCGTGATCGATGCGAGGCGCCATCACCCCTTCCGCGATGCGTGTCCCGTCACCTTGTAGCGGCTAACTCTCTTCAAAAACAGTCCATTTGGACCGGTTCAGCCGCCCGCCCGTCTCGATCTTCGCCCTCAACGCACCCGCGTCCACACCTTGGTGCGGCAGAAGACGGCGACGCAGCCCTTGATGGCGAGGCGGTCGGGAGAGGTCAGGCGAAGCTTGACGTTTTTCGAACCCTCGCCGGTCGCCGGATCGTAGGCCCGCGCGCCCGTCCACACCGGCGGCCCGCCGGCGAAATCCTCGAGCACCGTCAGGCCGCGGATCGGCCGGCCTCGCAGGGCGGGGTCGGGGTTGCGCACATCGCGCTGGTCGGGATCGACGCGCAGGCGGGCCGCGTCGATCACCCGCCCGCACAGAGCCTGGCCGCACGGGGCGATCTCGACCTTGCCGGCGTCGGCCCCGCTTCCGGTCGACCACAGCCCGACGGGCGAGGCGAGCACGGCGGCCAGGGCGACAAGGGGGGCGGCGTTCATGTCGCCGATCCTAGAGCATTGGCGGCGATGCGGCATCTCTTCTTTCAGACGGCTCGCCCCCTCCGTCACGCGACAAGAGGGTCGCGCGCCACCTCCCCCGTGAGAGGACGGGGGAGGAGCGAATGAGGATCGGCTGTCGTCTTCTCCTCCCTCGCGAAGCGGGGGAGGTGGCGCGGCGCTCTTATTTGCGCCGCGGCGGAGGGGGCGTCCGGCCGCCGGCTACGCCATCACCCCCGGCCTCGCCAGCATGGGCGGAGGCGCCCGCCACGCCTCGTGCGCCGCGCTCACCGGCCCGCTCGCCTCGGCTCCCAGGCTCGCCGCCGCCGCGACGAACTGGTGGGCGGCGGCC
>JBPCMA010000085.1:0-4349 GCA_051002715.1 Caulobacteraceae bacterium | reverse complement strand
CCGGTCGTGCGGGAGGGGGGGCGTTCGCCGACAACGCCCCCCAGGAATCCACCCAGGCGGCGCCGGCGGCCCCCCCAAGGCCCAGAAAGAGAAGGGTGGAGAAAAGGAAGGCCGACGGGCTACGATTGTGTTTGTGGGGCATGATCTCCCTCGGCTGAAAAACCGTGTTCGAAGCGCTCCCCCCCGCGCACCTAATGGGTAACAGCCGGCGAGGACGTTCGCCAGTCAATATCCTTGCGCGCTTTGGGCGCTCCTCGGGACGCCGGTCCCGGAGATCACCCGGCGGCCCGCCGAACTGAGCCGCCGTTCGCCGCGGATCGGGCGACGTGGCGCAACCACAATTTGCGATTCGCCGAAAATCGCGCTTATATCGTCTTCCCTGTCTCAACAGCTGAAAGGAGGTGGTCCAGTGTCTCATTGTCTCCAACCGCGGTCGCAAGCGACCTGGAGCCTTAAGATGGAGGCTCGCTCCTGACGGCGTCTTGACGCTGAAAAGGATCTAGGTCGCGGTTTGTCGGGCCAAGCCCGAGACCACCGCGGTCACGACGATGGAAGGGCCGTCCGGGCGACCGGGCGGCCCTTTGCTCATGAACGATGGGATGCGACGGCCGAAAACCGCGCGCACGGTCCTCCGGATGGCCCTATGAGCTGAATATCAAACGGAGATTCCCTCATGAGCTTTCGCATCACCGGCCTGCCCGCCGAACCGTTTCAGCATCTCTTTGGCCTCTCCGACGCCGACTTAACGGCGCACGGCGCGAAACGCTACGTCGCCGACGCCAAGCCCGGCTTTCCCGATCGGATCGAGGTGCGCGACGCCGAACCGGGCGAAAGCGTGCTGCTGGTGGGCCACGTCCATCAGCCGGCGAACACCCCCTATCACGCCAGCCATGCCGTCTTCGTCCGCGAAGGCGCGAGCCGCGCTTACGACCGCGTCGACGAGATCCCCGACGCCCTGCGAGCGCGCGTCCTGTCCCTGCGCGCCTTCGACATGGCGCACATGATGGTCGATGCGGACCTCGTTGACGGCGACGCCCTGGAGGGAGGCATCAAGCGCCTCCTCGCCAACCCCGAGGTCGCTTACGTCCACGCCCACTACGCCAAGCGCGGCTGCTATGCCGCGCGGATCGAACGGGCGTGAGGCAAATGGAGCGCGGGCTTCCAGCCCGCAAATACCCCGCGAAAGGAGAGGGGCTGGACGCCCGCCGCTCGGGCATCGCCGACCCCCTGATTGAATTAAGTCAGGTCCACATCCTTGAATGGACTCCAGGCGATCTCCCACAGATGACCGTCAGGGTCGGCGACATAGCCGGAATAGCCGCCCCAGAAGACATCGCGAGGCGTCTTGACGGGCCGCGCGCCGACGGAAACCGCAAGAGCGAAAACCTGATCGGCGTCATGCTTGGTTTTCACGTTGTGGAGCAGGGTGACGCCGGAAAAGCCGGAGCCCTCGGATGGAACCAGCGCGTCTTCCGCGAGAGCGTTCCATGGATATAAAGCCAGCCACGAGCCCTCCATTTCGAACATGACATGGTCATCGCCGTCCTTGTAGTTGCGCGGTCGGAAGCCCAGGCCATCGCGATAGAAGGCAAGTGAGCGCGCCATGTCGCGAACGCCCAGGGTTATCAGGCTGATCTTGGGTTTCATCGCTAACGCTCCAGCGTTCCGCTACGCCCCCACCAATTCCCGCCCGATAAGGAACCGGCGGATTTCGTTGGTGCCGGCGCCGATGTCGTAGAGCTTGGCGTCGCGCAACAGGCGCTCGACGGGGAATTCCCTGAGGTAGCCGGCCCCGCCCAGGGCCTGGATCGCTTCGAGGCTGGTCCGGACCGCGTTTTCGGAGGCAAGCAGGATCGCGCCGGCGGCGTCGAACCTAGTGGTGTGGCCGGCGTCGCAGGCCTTGGCCACGGCGTAGACATAGGCGCGGGCGGAATTGAGGGCCACATACATGTCGGCAATCTTGCCCTGCATGAGCTGGAAGGTTCCGACCGGGCGGCCGAACTGCTTGCGCTCGCGCACGTAGGGCAGGACGGCGTCCAGGCAGGCTTGCATGATCCCCAAAGGGCCGCCGGCCAGCACGGTGCGCTCATAGTCGAGGCCGCTCATCAGGACCCCCGCGCCCCCGTTCTCGGGCCCGATGACATTGCCCGCGGGAACCTCGCAGTCCTCGAACACCAGTTCGCCGGTGTCGGAGCCGCGCATGCCGATCTTGTCGAGCTTCTTGGAGCAGGAGAAGCCGGCAAAATCCTTTTCGACGATGAAGGCGGTGACGCCCCGGCTGGCGTTCTCCGGGTCGGTCTTGGCGTAGACCACCACCACGTCGGCATGGGGAGCGTTGGTGATCCAGAACTTGGCGCCATTGAGCACATAGCCCTCGCCGTGGCGGTCGGCGCGAAGTTGCATGGAAATGACGTCCGATCCGGCCCCCGCCTCGCTCATGGCCAGGGCGCCGACGTGCTCGCCGCTGATCAACTTGGGCAGATAACGGCGCTTCTGGTCGTCCGAGCCCCAGCGGCGGATCTGGTTGATGCACAGGTTCGAGTGGGCGCCGTAGGAAAGCCCCACCGAGGCCGAGGCGCGCGAAACCTCCTCCATGGCCACCACATGCTCGAGATAGCCCAGGCCCAGGCCGCCGAACTCCTCCTCCACGGTGATGCCGTGCAGGCCGAGCGCGCCCATTTCCGGCCACAACTGGCGGGGAAAAGCGTTGGAGGCGTCGATCTCGGCGGCGAGGGGGGCGATGCGGTCGGCGGCGAAGCGCGTGGTGGTCTCGCGGATGGCGTCGGCTGTCTCGCCCAGGCCGAAATCCATCGTGGGTCCATGATTGGGGATCATGGCGGGGAGCCTAGCACGCTCCCCGCCATTCGTCGCGCTTGGCTCAGGCGATCGGAGCCAGGTGCGCCATCGCCTGACTTACGAACGCCCAGACATCGGAGCCAAAGGGCAGCGTGGGCGCCACGTCCGGGCTGGCCAATGACTCCCGCCACGCTTCGCCCATCTTGGCCGTTATCGAAAGATTGCCGCCGGTCGACAGCATGACCTGCGCGCGCCACCGCCGGGCGACGTTCAGGGCCTCCGGCGCGCCGGGGTCGCTTCCCACCAGGGATTTGGCCTTGGCGATAATGTCTCCCCATTCGGCGCCGATCTTTGCCTGATTAAAGGCGTCGGCCTGAGCGGTAACGGCCGCTTTTTCCTCCGCGTTCAGATGTTTATCGATGATTGGCTGCATCTTCTTGGCCCAATCGGGCGTCTCGTCTTTCATGGTCGTCTCCCTGGTGAGTGTGGTCAGATCGTCCAGAGAAAGCGTTTCGCCCGAGGCGAGGCGGGCGCGGGCCGAGCGGACAAGGTCAAGACCCCGCTCGGCTTCTTGCCGCCGCCGCGACAGGATTTCCTCTTGCAATTCAAGCACCCCATCGAGCTCGGCGAGCCGCCCCGACATCAGAACGGCGATCTTCGCCAGGCTGAGCCCCAGGCGTTTGAGGGTCAGCACCTGGTGCAGGCGGGCCAGCGCTTCGGGGCCATAGGCCCGCCAGCCCGCCGCCGACCTCAACGGCCGCACCAGCCCCTTCTGCTCATAGATCCGAAGGGCGCGGACGGTGACGCCGAGCGCCTCGGCGGTCTGAGCCGGCGACAAATATTCGACGACGGGATGGTCGGACATGAGGGTTTTCTCTCTGGACCCGAACAGCCCGCCGCTATGACCCAAGGTCCGGCGCAAGAAGTTTTTTGAAGCGGCGGTCGCCGCCGGACGCCCACGCGTTGGCCCGGTCAATTTGGTGCGGTCGAGAAGACTCGAACTTCCACGGGAGTTACCCCACAGCGACCTCAACGCTGCGCGTCTACCAATTCCGCCACGACCGCGACGAGAGTGGCCGGCGGGCGTAGCAAATGACTTTCGACTTGTGAAGGGCGGCGCCCTTACATTGCAACCATGACGACGACCTTCATGCGCCTCGACGATGAGCCCGTCGCCTGGGCGATCTCGACCACCCCTGTCCCCTACCCCGCGGCGGTGTCAGCCATGGAGGCGCGCGCCGCCGCCATCGCCGAGGGGGCGGCCGGCGAACTGGTCTGGCTGCTGGAACACCCCGCCCTCTACACCGCCGGCGTGTCGGCCAAGGCGACCGACCTGCTCGCCCCGGATCGCTTTCCGTTCTTTCAGAGCGGGCGGGGCGGCCAGTTCACCTATCATGGCCCCGGCCAGCGGGTCGCCTACGTCATGCTCGACCTGCGCGCGCGCGGCCGCCACGCGCGGGCCTTCGTCGCCGCCCTGGAAGCCTGGTTCATCACCGCCCTGGCGATGTTCGGCGTGGCTGGTGAGACAAGATGCGGACGGGTCGGGGTGTGGG
>JBPCMA010000084.1:0-17272 GCA_051002715.1 Caulobacteraceae bacterium | reverse complement strand
GCGACGGGCTGATCCGCAGCTGGAACGACGCGGACTGGATCGGCGCGCCGGCGCGGGTCGGGGGCAAGATCGCCGGCCTGATCGGGGCGGCGGCGCATGAGGTGGTGGTTGCCGACTCCACCTCGGTTAACCTCTTCAAGCTGCTGGCGGCGGCCTTGGCGATCCGCCCTGGCCGGCGGGCGATCCTCACCGAGCGAGGAAATTTCCCCACCGACCTCTATGTCGCCCAGGGGCTGGCGTCGATGGTCCCCGGCGTCGAGATCCGGGCGGTCGCCCGCGAGGCGGTGGAGAACTCCATCGACGGTGAGGTGGCCGTCGTGTTGCTCACCCACGTCCACTACAAGTCCGCCGAGCGGTGGGACATGGCGGCGATCACCGCGCGCGCCCATGCGGCCGGCGCCCTGTCTCTGTGGGATCTCAGCCATAGCGCCGGTGCCATCGAGGTCGATCTGCGCGTCTGCCGGGCCGATCTGGCGGTGGGTTGCGGCTACAAATATCTGAACGGCGGGCCGGGCGCGCCGGCCTTTCTGTTTGTCGCCGAAGCGCTGCACGAGGCCGCGCGCTCGCCGCTCTCGGGTTGGATGGGCCACGCCGCCGCCTTTGACTTCGTCGACGACTATCGGCCGGCCGCCGGGATCAAGAGGTTCCTTTGCGGCACCCCGCCCATTCTGGGGTTGCTGGCCCTGGAAGTGGGGGTGGATATCGCCTTCGAGGCCGACATGGGCGCGGTGGAGCGCAAGGCGGCGCGGCTGTGGAACCTGTTCGCCGGTCAGGTCGAGGCGCGGTGCGGCGAGCATGGCTTCGAACTTCTCACCCACCGCGATGCGGCGCGGCGCGGCAGCCACATCGCCTTCGCCCATCCGAAGGCTTACCGCATCATGGGGGCGTTGATCGCCCGTGGCGTGATCGGCGATTTCCGCGATCCCGACGTGCTGCGGTTCGGAGTCACGCCGCTCTACATTGGCTATGAAGATGCGTGGCGGGCGGTCGAGACCCTGTATGAGGTGATGCGCAATGGCGACTGGCGGGATGCTCCGGAGCGCCCGGTGGGCCGTGTCACCTAAAATGAGGCGATGACATGCGAACGGGTGACGGACTTTCACGCCGCGCGGCGGTGGGCCTCCTGGGGGCGGCGGCCCTGCCCTGGCCGGCCGGCGCCGCGCCGGCGTCCAGCGGCCCCGATCGGGCCTTCGACGACCTGACGAGTCGCTGGCTCGACTCCATGACCCGGCTAAACCCGGTGGCGGCCACCCAGCTGGGCGAACACCGCTATGACGCCGACGTGGACGACCTTTCCGCCGCCGAGCGCGCCGCCCGAGCCGCCGCCAATCGCCGCCTGCTCGCCGATCTGGGTGGCCTGCGCGCGACGGACCTCTCGCGGCCGCGCCAGATCGACGCGGCCATCCTCGCCAACCGCCTGCGCTATGACATCTGGACCGACGAGGTGCTGCAAGACTGGGCGTGGGACCCGCTGATCTACAACGAACTGGCCGGAGACGCCCTCTACTCCCTGATGGCCAGGGCGTTCGCGCCCTTGCCGCAGCGGCTCGGCTCGGCTACGGCGCGGATGGAAAAGCTGCCGGCCCTGCTCGCCCAGGCGCGGGCCAATCTCGACCCCGCCCGTGTCCCCCTTGTCCACGCCCAGACCGTCGCCAAGCAGAACAAGGGGATCGCCGGCCTCGTCGCCGAATTGATCGCACCCCAAGCCGGGGAGCTTCCGCCGCCGGCGCGGGCGCGGCTGCAAGCGGCGATCGCCGCCCTGACGGCGGCGGTGAATGACCATCAGAAGTGGATCGAGCAGACCCTGGTTCCAGGCGCCAAGGGCGATTTCCGGCTTGGCGCCGAACTCTATGACGCCAAGCTCGCCTTCGCCCTGGAATCGCCCCTGTCTCGCCAGGAAATCCGCCGGCGGGCCGAGGCGGCGGTCATCGCCACGCGGGCCGAGATGTATGGCTTGGCGCGGAGTGTGCTGGCCGGCCGCCCCGGCGCGCCGTCGGCCCCGGAGACGCCGACACCTCTCCAGCAGCAGGCGGTGATCAAGGCGGCGTTGGATGTCGCCGCCGCCGATCATCCGGCCCGCGACCAGGTCGTCGCGGCGGCCAAGGCCGGCCTGGACCAGGCCACCGCTTTCGTGAAGGCCCGCGATCTCATCACCCTGCCCACCTCGCCGGTGCGGGTGATCCTGATGCCGGAGTTCCAGCGCGGCGTGGCGGTCGCCTATTGCGACCCGCCTGGCCCCTTGGACAAGGGTCTGGCCACCTTCTACGCCGTCTCTCCCATCCCGGCTGACTGGAGCGCCGAGCGGACCGCCTCCTTCCTGCGCGAGTACAACCGTCGAGCCATCGACGACATCGCCACCCACGAGGCCATGCCCGGCCACTACGTCCAGCTGGCCCACGCCAACGCCTATCCCTCGGTCCTGCGTGCTGTCCTTTGGAGCGGCTCCTTCGTCGAGGGCTGGGCGGTCTATGCCGAATCCATGATGGCCCAGGAAGGCTTCCAAAGGGGCGACCCGCTCTACAAGCTGGTCGTTCTGAAGACCAAGCTGCGGTCGATCACCAACGCCATTCTCGACCAAGCCATCCATGTCGACGGCATGAGTCGCGAAGCGGCCATGACCCTGATGATGAAGACGGCCTTCCAGGAGGAGGGAGAGGCTTCCGGCAAGTGGATCCGGGCCTCGGTCAGCTCGGCGCAACTCCCCTTCTATTTCGTCGGGTCCGAGGAGCATTGGGACATCCGCCGCGAGGCCGAGCGGCGCTGGGGCAAGGGCTTCACCCTCAAGCGCTATCACGACGCCGTCCTTTCCTTCGGTTCGCCCCCGGCGCGTTTCGCCCGCGCCGCCCTGTTCGACGAGCCGATCGCTTGAGCGCGCCGGCGCGCGCCCGGCCCTCCCGATGAACATCTATTTCCTGGGCGTGGCGGGGGCCGGGATGAGCGCCCTGGCCTCGATCCTCCTCTCGGAGGGTCACCAGGTATCCGGGTCGGACGAAGAGATGTTCCCGCCGGTCAGCGCCTATCTGGAGCGGGTCGGGATCCCCTACCACAGCGGTTTCGACGCCGAGGCTGTTCCGGCCGGCCTCGACGCGGCGATCGTCGGCGAGAGCGCCAAGCTCGGCTTGGCCGGCAATCCGGAATTGGCTGAATTGAAGCGGCGGGGCGTGCCGCTCCATAGTTTCCCCGAATATCTCGGCCGCCACACCGAGGGAAGGTACAACTTGGTCGTCGCCGGCAGCTTCGGCAAATCCACCCTGACCGCGCTTCTCGCGGTGCTCATGCGCGAGGCTGGCCGCGACCCCGGCTACTTCATCGGCGCGATCCCCCTCGACCTGGAAACCACCGGCCATGGCGGTCGCGATCCCGCCTTCCTGATCGAGGGCGACGAATACATCGTCGGCGAGACCGACCGCCGCTCCAAATTCCTGCTCTATCACCCCGATTGCCTGCTGATCAGTTCGCTGATCCACGACCATCTGAACGTGTTTCCGACCGTCGAGTCCTACGAAGCCGCCTTCGCCGGCCTGATCGATCTGTTGCCGCGCGAGGCGCTCCTGGTCTGCGCTCATGGGTTCGAAGCCCTGCATCGCCTCACGGCGGGCCGGGCGGTGGTCTGGTACGGCCTCGCGCCGTGCCCCGGCTACCACGCCGAGGGGGTGGAGATCGGCGAGATCAGCCGCTTCGACCTGGTCACCCCGCGCGGCCAGCGGATCGCCTTGGAGACCGAGCTTCTGGGCCTGCACAACATCGAGAACATCGTAGGCGCGGCGGCGCTGCTGCTCGAGCGCGGCGACATCGACGCAGGCGCGCTGCAACGTGGCGTCCGCCGGTTCCGCGGGGTAGAGCGGCGTCTGGACAAGAAGACGTCGCGCTCGAGCGTTCCCGCCTACGAGGGTTTCGGTTCCTCCTACGAAAAGGCGCGCTCGGCCATCGAGGCCATCGCCCTGAACTTCCCGGCTCGCCCGGCGGTGGTGGTGTTCGAGCCCCACGCGTTCAGTTGGCGCAACGCCGAATCGCTCTGCTGGTACGACACGGTGTTCGATGGCGTGGCGCGGGTGCTGCTGTTGCCGCCGCCGGCGCACGGCGCGGGGAGCCACCGCCAATTGAGCCAAGCGGAAATCCTGCGACGCATTCGCGGCGCGGGGGTGGCGGCATGGGGATTCGCCAGTGGGGCCGAAGTGTTGGCGGACCTCGAATCGAGCCTGAGCGGCAATGAGGTCGTTCTGCTATTGTCGTCCGGACCCCTGGACGGGCTGGCGCGCTCGGCCCCGGCCATGCTGGAGGCGCGCTTTGGCCAGGGCGGGACCAGGCGCGGCAAATCCAAGAATCGAGGTTAGCGATGCTCGAACTGAATGACCCGAAGCTTCTGCGCACCAAGGCCTATGTGGACGGCGCGTGGGTGGGCGCCGCGTCCGGCGGAACCTTCGCGGTGACCAACCCGGCGGGCGGCGAGACCCTGGCGACCATCGCCGATCTCGACGCCGCAGATGCTCGGGCCGCCATCGAGGCGGCGGAGCGCGCCATGCCGGCTTGGGCGGCCAGGACCGCCAAGGACCGCGCCGGCCTGTTGCGCAAGTGGTTCGAGGCGATCATGGCCGCCCAGGAGGACCTGGCCCGACTGATGACCGCCGAGCAGGGCAAGCCGCTGGCCGAATCGCGCGGCGAGATCGCCTACGGGGCGAGCTTCATCGAGTGGTTCGCCGAGGAGGGCAAGCGGGTCTATGGCGACGTCATCCCGCCCACCCAGGCCGGCAAGCGCATCGTGGTGATCAAGCAGCCGATCGGGGTGGTGGGCGCCATCACTCCGTGGAACTTCCCCAACGCCATGGTCACCCGCAAATGCGCCCCGGCGATGGCCGCCGGCTGCACTTTCGTGATCAAGCCGCCCCAGGAGACGCCCCTGTCGGCCCTGGCCCTGGCGGAACTGGCGGATCGGGCCGGCATTCCAGCCGGCGTCTTCAACGTCATCCCCTCGCGGCGCTCCTCGGCCATCGGCCTGGAGCTGACCACGCACCCGGCGGTGCGCAAATTCTCCTTCACCGGGTCCACCGAGGTCGGCCGCCAGCTCATGGAGCAATGCGCCGGGACGGTGAAGAAGGTGTCGCTGGAGCTGGGCGGCAACGCCCCCTTCATCGTCTTCGACGACGCCGATCTGGACGCCGCCGTCGAGGGAGCGCTGGCCTCGAAATACCGCAACATGGGTCAGACCTGCGTATGCGCCAACCGGTTCCTGGTCCAGACGGGCGTCCATGACGCCTTCGCGGCCAAGCTCGCGACGCGCGTCGCCGCCATGAAGGTCGGGGACGGGGCCGACGATGGCGTGACGCAAGGCCCCCTGATCAACATGAAGGCGGTGGAAAAGGTCGAGAAGCTTCTCGCCGAGGCCCTGGCGGCGGGCGCCGAGACCACCGTCGGCGGCCATCGCCACGCGCTCGGCGGAACCTGGTTCGAGCCGACCATCGTCACCGGCGTGACGCCCGACATGGCCATCTCCCAGGAGGAAATCTTCGGCCCCGTGGCCACTCTGACCCGCTTCGAGGACGAGGCCGAGGCGATCGCCCTGGCCAACGACACCATCTTCGGCCTCGCCGCCTATTTCTACGCCCGCGACCTTGGCCGGGTGGTGCGGGTGGCCGAGGCCCTGGAATACGGCATGGTCGCCGTCAACGACGGCATCCTTTCCACCGAAGTCGCCCCGTTCGGCGGGGTGAAGCAGTCGGGGCTTGGCCGGGAGGGCTCGAAGTACGGGATCGAGGACTATCTGGAAATCAAGTATGTGCTGCTGGGGGGATTGGGAGTTTGAGTCCGGCGGGTCACTACCGGCGGCCGTTCACGCGCGCTCGGCGGCGAGGGACAACAGATGCACCTCAACCGAAAAAAATAGATCCACATAATCTCCCGGCCCCATGTAGTCGAACATGACGGGCACGCCTTGCAATGCCGCTGTAATTTCGAAAGATGTACCAAGCGATGATTTGATCTCGGCGTTGAAATTATTGGCAGGGTAATCGACAAGATTTACCGGTTTATCGATTCTAAACCTATTTCCGTGGGACGCACCATTTCGAAGGTGTCGAATGAGCTCAAGGAGTGGTGCCCTATCGAAATAACTTCTCTTCTCTAGAGCGTCAGCAAGGTGAAGCAACGCGCCTGTGAGCCAAACACGGCTCAAGTCATCCTTCATTTCCTCGTTTCCAATGGCCTCACGCAGGTAGTGGTCAGACGCGAATAAATGGGTCGTTCCATCGTTCCGAGCAACCTC
The DNA here is from genome assembly GCA_051002715.1 of Caulobacteraceae bacterium. Classification (GTDB taxonomy): domain Bacteria; phylum Pseudomonadota; class Alphaproteobacteria; order Caulobacterales; family Caulobacteraceae; genus Acaudatibacter. Next base: position 11,013 of record JBPCMA010000084.1, on the reverse strand, counting down.
CCGAGTATGACCCCATTCGATGGAGTCGTCCCGGTCGATGTCGGCCGCGGCTCCAACTACTGCGGAGTGGACGTAATATCCACCGCCGAGTCGGTGAGCGAGCCGCGCTACAGAGAATGCGGCAAAATCTCGCAAAGGTAAAACGTTGCCACCGCAGGTGCAACGTGCCGGCGCGAGAGTTCGGTCAATGGATCGAACCACGTCACATCCAAAGCACACGCCGTCGATGGTGACCATGCCGGCGGTGGTATGCCCACAACGGCCGCCCATCAAGCGTGCGCTTCGGGTCGATGCGCGTCCCCGAGGCCTTGTCCGAGGGTGGAAATTCGCCCTCATGTCGGAAACGGAAATCTCCGCCGAGCACACGCTCGTAGCAGACGACGGCTGGACTGATCGCGCGATGCCACGTAGCGCGCTATCCCCTATTTGCCCCCGTCCCCCGCGCTAATCGCCTGGCCATGTCCCGGGCTTCCATGGCCGCGGAGGCGGCGCGCCGACGCTCATTCGGGATCATCACCTATCCGACGCCGGTAAGACCATCCTGACCGAGAACCTGCTACTGGAAGTGCGTCAATCCGAGCGCGGCGATTTCGGATTCTCACCTCCGCAATCGGAATGACAGCGGGGCGAGCATATGGTTCAGTAGCACAGAAAGATGGGAGGCCAAGTGTCATGGGCTTGTCTGAGAAGCCACCGGCAGTCCACATCGTTGAGTCAGCACCGCGCCCCCGGCACACGAAGCTCGTTCTCTTGGGTGGCGCCCTAACCTTGGTGGCGTTGGTCGCAGCATTTTTCCTTGGTAAGGGATTGGGCGCTCATAAGGGACCCGCCACACCATCATCGTCCACCTCGATCCCGTCCAACTTGGCGGCGACCAGCACGTCTGTGCCGCGAGGAGCGATTGTCATTCGACCGAGTACCTGGGTCGAGTGGGATTCGGCCAAACCTGGTGGGTCAAACAGCTTCGCTTTCGATGGCCTCGCCATCCAGGCATCGTCCATAAAAGCGACGGAGGGCTTCATACCCGTGATCAAGATCAAGGCCTTCGCCGGCTCCGCGGTGACGCTAAAGGGGGCCGAAAATGACGCCGCGGAAAGCGCGAGCATGAGCTTCGGTGTTGGAAAATTTGATACTTATAGCCCAATACCGCAAGTCGTAATGACTTCGTTTAGCGGCGGCGCGCATTGTTGTTTGAACATAAAACTAGCGGATTTTGTCAACGGCGCGTGGAAAACGTTAACCGTATATGAATCGGATACGGATCAAATCGACTTTCCTATCGACGTCGATGGTGATGGATTGCTCGATTTTGTGTTATCAGATGACAGGTTCAACTACGTCTTTGCATCGCACGCCGGCAGCTGGACGCCGCCGTTGATCCTCAATATTGTGCGTGGTCGTGTCGCAGATGTATCGAAAGAAAGTCGCTATCGCTCGTTATATGAGACAGATTTCTCTAAAACAAAGGCTGCGTGTGAAACTGGACAGTTTAATGAAGGTGGTAAAACCTATCCCACCGAAATAAACGGGGCCTGCGCTGCGTATGTTGCAGACGGCACCCGTCTTGGTCGAACACAAGAGGCTTGGTCATTCATGCTGGCGCATTACGACCATTCCAATGGTGCCGACGGGGATCCAAATCCGGGTTTTCTGCCGACGAAATGCTTCGTGGCGCTTGTCAACTTTGAATGTCCGGTGGGCAAGGAGCATACGTTCGCGACCTATCCGGAGGCGCTCAGATGGTTCTTGGGTGACAACGGATATCTCCCTCCCGTCGAGATCACTCCGAATTAGCCTACGCCTCTCCTGTCGCGGGCGAACGCCCGGGTGAGCGCCATCACGTTTTGCTCCTCGCAAGAACGTCCTGGCCGGGCGTAAGTCCCGGCCACCCACGACCCCGGCGACAGCTTTGGCTGCGGTCGGCGCGGCCACGGCAAGCGGCGATGTGCATGGATCGGCGGGACAAGCCCGCCGATGACGGTAGTGAGGGGAGGAATACCCCGGGCTAAGCGCAACCCCCAATTTGCCTCCCGTCCACGCCCGCGCTATCGCCCGCCCCATGTCTCCGACTTCACCGGCCGCCGAGGCGGCGCGCCGACGCACTTTCGCGATCATCAGCCATCCCGACGCCGGCAAGACGACCCTGACCGAGAACATCCTGCTGGCCGCCGGGGCGATCCGGGCGGCCGGGGCGGTGCGGGCGCGGGGCGAGCAGCGGCGCACGCGCTCGGACTGGATGAAGATCGAGCGCGAGCGGGGGATTTCGGTCTCGGCCAGCGCAATGACCTTCGACCACGCCGGCCTGATGTTCAACCTCTTGGACACGCCCGGCCACGAGGATTTCTCGGAAGACACCTATCGCACCCTCACCGCCGCCGACGCGGCGGTCATGGTGCTAGACGCCGCCAAGGGCATCGAGCCACAGACCTTGAAGCTCTTCGAGGTCTGCCGCCTGCGCGACATCCCTATCGTCACCTTCATCAACAAGATGGACCGCGAGGCCGAGGATCCGTTCGCCCTGCTGGACGAGATCGCCGCCAAGTTGGCTCTCGATCCGGCCCCGCTCACCTGGCCGGCCGGGTCGGGCGCCCGTTTCAAAGGCGTTATCGACCTGCGCCACGACCGCTTCCTGCCCTTTCAGCGCCATGCCGGCGCCCATCCCGCCTCGATCCCCATGGCCGCCAACGCACTCGACTCCTATCTGGACCGCGACGAGCGGGAGGAAGTCCAGGAAGGGGCCCTGTTGGTCAGGGAAGCCTCCAAGCCTTTCGATCCGCAGAGTTTCCTGGAGGGCCATATGACGCCGGTGCTGTTCGGCTCGGCCCTGCGCCATTTCGGCGTCGATCAGCTCCTGGAGGGGCTGGGGGCCTATGCGCCGGCCCCGGCCATGGTGGCCGCGACGCGGGCCGGCGAGGCGACCCATGTGGCGCCCGGCGACGACGAGGTTTCCGGCTTCGTGTTCAAGATCCAAGCCAACATGGATCCCAACCACCGCGACCGGGTCGCCTTCGTGCGCCTGACGTCCGGGCGGTTCGCGCGCGGCATGAAGCTGAAGGTGGAGAACACCGGCCGCCAGATGAGCGTCAACGCGCCGATCCTGTTCTTCGCCTCCGACCGGGAATTGGCGCAGGAGGCGTTCGCCGGCGACGTGATCGGCATTCCCAACCACGGGGTCCTGCGGGTGGGCGACAGCCTCTCGCAAAGCGGCGCCCTGCGCTTCGCCGGCCTGCCGAACTTCGCGCCGGAGATCTTGCGCCGGGTGCGGGTGACCGATCCGCTCAAGGCCAAGCATCTGAAGAAGGCCTTGGAGGGCCTCGCCGAGGAGGGCGTCACCCAGCTCTTCCGCCCGCTGATCGGCTCGGACTTCGTGGTCGGCGCGGTAGGCCAGCTGCAGTTCGAAGTCATGGCCGACCGCCTGGGCGGCGAGTACGCCCTTGATGTGGTCTTCGAACCAGCGCCCTTCGCCGAAGCCCGCTGGCTCACCGGCGCCAAGGCCGATCTCGAGGACTTCTCCTCCAAGCACCGCACCTCCATGGCTCACGATATCGACGGCCATTCGGTGTTCCTGGCCAAGTCGGCCTGGGAGATCGGCTATCTGGGCGAGCGGTTTCCCACGGTGGGTTTCGAGCGGACCCGGGAGCGGGGTTGAGGGGCGTGGCGGAAAACGCCGTCTATGGATTCCCACCGTCCGCTCTGACCGACGCGGGGCTGGACGCGGTCCAGGTCTCGCCGCTCGTTCCCGGTTCCGCCGATCTGGAGAGCATCGGCCAGAGCATTCTTTCACGCTTCGTCATCGCCGCGCCGCCGGGCACGCTGGAACGGCGGTTCGTTCTGGCCCACGCCTTGCGAAGCCTGCAATGCGGCGGCGACCTTATCGCTCTGGCCCCCAAGGCCAAGGGCGGCGCGCGACTTCGCAATGAGTTGGAGGCTTTCGGCTGCGCCGTCGCCGAGACCGCGCGCCATCATCACCGCATCTGCCTGACCCATCGACCGACGGCGCCGATGGCGCTCGACGCGGCGATCGAACAGGGCGCGCTGCAATTCGCCCCGCCTCTTGGGCTTTGGTCGCAGCCGGGGGTGTTCAGCTGGGACCGGATCGATCCGGGGAGCGCTCTGCTGTTGGAGACGGCGGCGGCATTCGCGGGGATGGGGGCCGATCTCGGCTGTGGCGTCGGCCTGCTCGGAAAGGCGATCCTCGGCTCGCCGGCGGTAACATCCTTGACCCTGCTGGATATCGACCGGCGGGCCGTCGCCGCCGCGCGCCGCAACATCGACGATAAGCGCGCCACCTTCGTCCACGCCGACGCTCGGTCGGCAGGCGGCGAGATCGCTGGCCTGGACTTCGTGATCATGAACCCGCCGTTCCATGACGGCGGCCGGGAAGACCGGCGCCTGGGCCAGGCCTTCATCGCCGCCGCCGCCAAGATGCTGAGGAAAGGCGGGGTGTGCCGCCTGGTGGCCAACGTCGCCCTGCCTTACGAGCCGGCGCTGATCGCCCATTTCACTACGGTCTCCCTGATCGCCCAGGCGCGCGGCTACAAGGTGTTCGAGGCCCGCAAATGAGCCGGCCGGCCGCCGCGCGTCTGGACCGGCTGCTCGCCAACCTGGGCTACGGCTCCCGCCGTGAGGTCCAGCGCCTGATCGCCGCCGGAGAGGTGATTCTGGACGGCCAGGCTCTGCGCGACGCCGCCCAGAGGCTGCCCGTCACGGCGGACCTAACCGAGCGCATGCGGGTGTCTGGCGCGCCGCTCGATCCGCCCGCCCCGCTGACCCTCATCCTGCACAAGCCCCTGGGCGTCGTCTGTTCACACCGTGAGGGGGGACGCAGCGTCCACGAACTGCTGCCGCCGCGCTGGCGCCGCCGCGATCCGGCCCTGTCGACCGTCGGCCGGCTCGATCTGGACACCACGGGCCTGTTGCTGATGACCGACGACGGCCCGTGGCTGCACAAGGTCATCTCGCCCAGGAACCATGTGGCCAAACGCTACCGGATCACCCTGGCTCGCCCGCTGGAGGGCCACGAGGCCGAACTGTTCGCGGCCGGAACCCTGATCCTGGAGAGCGACAGCGACCCCCTGGCCCCGGCCATTCTCGATCCTCTGTCGCCGACCACCGCGACCCTCACCATAACCGAGGGCCGCTATCATCAGGTCCGCCGCATGTTCGCCGCCGTCGGCAACCATGTCACCGCCCTGCATCGCGACCGGATCGGCGGCCTTGACCTGCCGAGCGATCTGGGGGCGGGGAGATTCCGGGTTATGAGCGCCGAGGCGCGAGCGGCGGTGTTCGCCGAGCCCTGAGCGGCGACTACCGCCCCCGCCACCACACCAACGCCCGGCGCTCCAGCGCCTGGAAAAAGACATGGAGGCCGGCGGCCATCAGAGCCAGGGTGACGATGGCAGCGAACATCTTGGCGGTCTGCAGGCGGTTGCCCGCCTCCAGGATGCGCCAGGCGAGGCCCTGGGCGCCGCCCGAGCCGGCCACGAACTCGGCCACCACCGCGCCGATGATGGCGAGGCCCGCGGCGACCTTGCAGCCTTCCACCAGGAAGGGGACGGCGGAGGGCAGGCGAAGGCGGGTCAGCCGTTGGATCGGCGTCGCGCCGTAGAGGTCGAACAGGCGCTCCAGATCGGGATCGGCGCTGGCGAGGCCCCGGCTCGCGCCGGAGAAGATGGGGAAGAAGGCGACGATCGCGGCCAGGGCGACGATGGCCCGCCGCGGATGATCGACGCCGGCCCAGATGACGAACAAGGGGGCGATGGCCACCACCGGGGTGACCTGCAGGGCGACGGCGAGGGGGCGCACCGCTCGGCCCACCGTCCGGCTGAGCGCCGCCGCCAGCGCCAGGGCGCCGGCGAAGGCGCTGGCGACGATCAGGGCTTGCAGCGCCATGCCGAGGGTGCGCCCGGCGGCGACCGCCAGGGCCGGCGCGTTCTGGATCAGGGCGACGCCAATGGCGGACGGGGCGGGTAGAAGATAGGCTGGAATCTCCCAGGCGCGGCAGGCCGTCTCCCAGGCCGCCAACAGGGCGGCCACCAGCAAAAGCGGCGGCCCGGCGCTCGCCCATCGCCTCATCGCGGCGTCCCCATAGCGGCGGCGAGTTGGGCCGACACCGCCTCGACGGCGGCGAAATCGGGGCGAGGCCCGGAAACCGCCGACCCGTGGAACGGGCGCGTCGATCGCCGTCTCGCCGGCCGCGCGCCCGGGACCGGGGGTCATGACGACGACGCGGCCGGCCATATAGACGGCCTCCTCCACATTGTGGGTGACGAAGATGATGGCCGGGCGTTGGTCGGTCCAGATGGCCAGCAGATCGTCGGCCAGGGCGCGGCGGGTGATTTCGTCCAGGGCGGCGAACGGCTCGTCCAGCAGCAGGACTCGGGGCCGGGTCACCAGGGTGCGGGCCAGGGCGACGCGCATGGCCATGCCGCCGGAAAGCTGGGCCGGCCGGGCGGTCTCGGCCCCGACAAGACCGACGCGTCGCAAGGCTTCGGCCGTACGCGCCCTCGCTTCGCCGGTCGCGATGGCGGCCAGTTCCAAAGGCAGGGAGACATTGGCGGTCGCGGTCAGCCATGGGGCCAGGGTGGGTGACTGGAAGACCACCGACGTTTCTCCCCGCGTCGCGGCGCGATGGACAACGCCGGCGCTCGGCGGCTCGAGGCCGGCGAGCAGGCGAAGCGTGGTGGACTTGCCGCAGCCGGAAGGGCCGACCAGGGCCACGATTTCGCCCGCTTCCACGGCCAAGTCGAAAGGGCCGAGCGCCCGGCCGCGACCGGGATAATCGACCACCGCCCCCTTCAGGCTGGCGACGAGCAAGCCCTATTTCCCCGCCGACACGAACCGGAGGGTGTAGGCGCGGCGATAGTCCAGCGCCCTGGGATAGAGGCCCATCTTGGAGGCGACCTGGAAAAAGGCCGCCCAGCGGGCGTCGGTCATCATGCCGCTCGTCGGATTGGCGATGCGGTGCGCCCGCATTTCCTGGCGCGCGTGATCGAGAACGTCCTCGCTCATCTCCGGATTGTCCTTCAGAATCAGCGCGTCACCGGGACGGGGGTCGCCGTGCAGATAGGCTTGCCAGCCGGCGGCGCTGGCCTCGACGAAGGCGCGCACGGCGGCGGGTTTCGAGGCGATCAGCTTGTCGGAGGCCAGCACCATGCCGGCATAACCCGGGTAGCCCTCGTCGGCGAGGAGGAAAACCGCCGGCTTCAGATGCGCCTCCTTCTCGATCGTATAGGGCTCGGAGGTCAGATACCCCTGCTGGACAAGGCGCTTGTCGGCCAGAAAGGGCGCGTTGTTGAAGGTGTATTTGCGTACCTGGTCGTCGGTGAAGCCGTATTTGGCCTTGAGCCAGACCCAGAAGGCGGTGATCGAGGCGTCAGCGAGCAGAATCGGGTGCCCCTTCATGTCGGCCAGGGAATGGATGCCGGCGTCCGAGTGGGCGATCAGCACCTGCGGGTCCTTCTGCATGAATGCCGCCACCGCCTTCACCGGCACCCCCTCGGCGGCCAGATTCATGACGATGAAGCTGTTGGAGCCGATCCCCATCTCCACCGCCCCCGAGGCGACCAGCTGCGGCACGTTCACCCCCGGCCCGCCCGAGATGATGGTCACCGCCAGGCCGCGCTTGGCGTATTCGCCGTCGGCGAGCGCTTCATAGAAACCACCCTGCTCAGCCTCCGCGCGCCAGTCGGTGGCGAAGCGAATGGGCGTGGCCCCGGCCGAGGGCGCCGTTCGGCGATGTTGCGAACAGGCGCCAGCCACGAGGGCCACAACGACGGCGCCCAGCCTTGAAATCCTCATCGCCTCTCCCCCGCCGGTCAAGCCGACGATAGGCCGGCGGGGAGTTCCGGCCAAGGACTCGCGAGACCTTGCGTTCGGCGGGCGCCGGGTCCACCTGCGCCCGAGCGCTTCTAAGCGGGCCGACGATTCGAGGCGGGAAATGAAGTGGCGAACCGCGATCCGTTTGGGGGCCGGCGTGACGGTCCTGTTCGGGTTCATGGGTTGGGCGTTCTACAGCACCCGATCCATCGGCTTCGGGCCAGGAACTGGCGCGATCGTGGTGATGATCGTGGTCGGCGCCGTGGGCGTCGGCCTGCTCGCCGGCGTCTTGATGTGGTTGGCGTTCTATTCGTCCCGCAAGGGGTATGACGAGAGCGCTAGGTTCGAGAGGAAACCTCACGCGTCCGACGATGAGTGACCTCGGTCATTCCGCGGTGGAATTGCGTCCGGCGCGGGCGAACCCTTCCCGGCGCTCCTCCAGGGCGAGCCACGCCTGCTCCACCTCGGCCAGTTTACCGCGCGCCGTCGAAAGCTCGTGAGAAGCGCGGGTGAACGCGCCGGCGTCCCTGGCGTAAAGGGCTGGGTCGGCGAGAAGATGTTCCAGTTGGGCGATCTCGTCGGGCAGTTCGGCCATCCGCGCCTCCAGTTCGGCGAGTCGGCGCTCATCCTTGTAGGAAAGTTTCGTGGCCGGGCCGGCCGGTCGCGGCGGTTTGGCGTCGATAGGCTCGGGACGCGCCGCCAGCGTGAGGAAGCCGGGGTTCTGAACCAGAAAATCCGACCAGCCGCCGGGGGTCTCGACGAGCCGCCCCCGACCGTCCAGGGCGATGGTCGAGGTCGCCAGACGGTCGATGAAATCGCGGTCGTGACTGACCAGGATCAAGGTGCCGGCGTATTCGGCCAGCACATCCTCCAGCAGATCGAGGGTTTCCATATCCAGATCGTTGGTCGGCTCGTCGAGGACTAGCAGGTTCGACCGGAGGGCCAACGCCCTGGCCAGGAGCAGGCGATTGCGTTCTCCCCCCGACAGGCTGGAGACCGGCTGGCGAAGCTGGTCGTCGCGGAAAAGGAAGTCGCGGGCGTAGGCGGCCACGTGGCGCGGCCGGCCGCGGACCATGATCTGATCGCCGCCCAAAGGCGCGAGGGCATCGGCCAGGGTCATCCCGAGCAGAAGATCGCCCCGAGCCTGGTCGATGTAGGCGATTTCGAGGTTCGACCCCAAGCGCACCTCGCCCTGGTCGGGTTTGATCTCGCCCAGGAGCATCTTGACCAGGGTGGTTTTGCCCGCGCCGTTGGGGCCGACGATCGCGACCCGCTCACCTTTGAGAATGCGGGTGGAAAAGCCGCTGAGAAGTCGGCGCGGGCCGTAGCTCTTGGCAAGAGCCTTGGCCTCGATCACCCGGCGCCCCGATGGCGCCGCGCCGCCCGCCGCGCCCAGATCGAGTTCGCCCCCAGCCAGGCGCAGTCGCTCGGCCTTGTCGCGTCGCAGCGTCTCCAGCCGCAGCCGGCGGCCTTCGTTGCGAGCCCGGCGGGCGGTCACCCCATGGGCCATCCAGTGCTGCTCGCGCGCGATGGCCTTGTCGAGGCGGCGGCCCGCCTCGGCCTCCATGGCGGCGACGCCATCGGCCCAGTCGTCGAAGGCGGCGAACCCCGCGTCCAGGCGGCGCACCCGCCGGCCTTCGAGCCAGAAGCAGCGCGTGGTGACCCGCCGCAGGAAGGCGCGGTCGTGGCTGACGATCAGAATCGAGGCGCGGCTGCGCGCCAGGCGGGTCTCCAGGCGAGCGATGGCCACGACGTCCAGGTGATTGGTGGGTTCGTCCAGCAGGAGCACGTCGGGATCCTCGGCGAGGGCGCGCGCCAACGCCGCCCGCCGGACCTCGCCGCCGGAAAGACCGGTCGTCGGGCGCTCTGGATCGAGCCCAAAGACCTCCAGGGCCGCCTCGGCCTCATGACGCGCCGCGCCCCCGCCGGTCGCGTGGTCGACCAGCTTGGCGCCGCCGATCGAAGGTTCCTGCGCGACCAAGGCGACCTTCAATCCCGGCGCCGCGAACCGCTCGCCGGCGTCGGCGGCCACAAGCCCGGCCAGGATTCTCAGCAGAGTGGACTTGCCGGCGCCGTTGCGTCCCACGAGGCAGGCGCGATCGCGCGACTCGAGGCCAAGATCGACCCGGTCGAACATCGGGCGGCGGCCATCGGCGAGACGGATGTCGCGAAGGGAAAGGATCGGGGCCGCCAAGTTGGTGTCTTTCAGTCTCCGGCTATCGTGGAGGCGCGGTGGGGTTTAGGACGGCCCCAGCATGGCGACGAGACCTTTTTGGGAAACAAAATCCCTGGCCCAAATGTCCGCGCGCGAATGGGAATCGCTGTGCGACGGCTGCGGGCTCTGTTGCCTGGTTCGCTTCGAGGACGAAGACGGCGGCGAGATCGTCCCGACCCGGGTGGCCTGCCGGTTGTTCGACGACAGCCAATGCCGCTGCACCGACTATGGCGATCGGCGCCGGCGCGTCCCCGACTGCATCAGGCTGACGCCGGGCAACATAGCCGATCTGCCATGGATGCCCGGCAGCTGCGCCTATCGACGCCTGCATGAGGGAAAACCCCTCCCCGCCTGGCATCCGCTGATCACCGGCGACCCAGAAAGCGTCCACGCCGCCGGCGTCTCGGTGCGCGGCCAGACGATCAGCGAGGCCACGCTCGCTCATCCCGACGACGCCCTTGATTTCATGGCGCGCGATCTGATGCGCGACCGAAGCGACGGCTGATGGGGTGCTTTCCCGTGTGTGGCTGGAATGCCACATAACCCCTTGCGTTGGCGGGTCTTTCGGGTAACTGAAGCCGCGCGATTTTGTGGTGTTTCAAAGGGCGGTTGATTGGCGCAGGATCCTTATCAGGAACTCGGCGTCGCGCGTAGCGCGAGCGCGGACGAACTGCGCAAGGCGTTCCGCAAGCTCGCCAAACTGCACCACCCCGACAAGAACCCCGGCGACAAGGCCGCCGAGGACAAGTTCAAGCGGGTGAGCGCCGCTTTCGACCTGCTCGGCGACGCGGAAAAACGCCGGAAATTCGACGCCGGCGAGATCGACGCGGACGGCCGCGAGATCATGCGCGGCCATGGCGGCAATCCCTACGGCCAGCCCGGCGGCTTCGGGGGCGCGGAGTTCGAAGGGGTCGATCTCAACGAGATCCTGGGAGAGATGTTCGGCGGTCGCGGCGGCGGTCGCGGTCGCGGCGGCGGTC